>JBJFHP010000251.1:0-28513 GCA_051893715.1 Oscillospiraceae bacterium | reverse complement strand
ACCGATGTTATGAATGGTGAAAACGTTCTTTATCCCGCCGTAGCCCCATTGATTCTTATAGAAGAGGTTATAATACACGGGAATGAGCGCGCACTGCCAGTCGTTGGAGTTAATGATCTGCGGCTTGAAGTCAATGTACTTGAGCATTTCAAGGACAGCGCGGCTGAAGAACACATAGCGCTCCGCGTCGTCGTAATAGCCGTAAAGACCATGGTCGCGCTTGAAGTAATATTCGTTATCAATGAAGAAATATGTAACTCCGTCCACCTGCTGCGAGAACAGACCGCAGTACTGTGAGCGCCAGCTTACGGGCACGGTGAAGTTCGTGATGAAATTCATCTTCGCCTTCTGCTCGGGCTTTATGGTGTTGACATAATACGGCATGACAACGCACGCCTCGTGTCCCGCCTTCACAAGAGCCTTGGGAAGTGAGCCGGCAACATCGGCAAGACCGCCGCTCGCCGCAAATGGTAATGCTTCGCTTGCTGCATAAAGTATTCTCATAATATTTCCTCCGATTACAGTTTATAAATTACTGCTACTTAAACTATACCACAATTATGATAAAAAATCAAGACATTTATAATATTTTTTTGGTAAATATGAAAAAAATAATTCAAAATATAACCGCGCAGTGAGAACACAGCGCGGCGGGCTGTCGATAAAGGCTCATCTGCGTCGTCAGCGTTACTACGACAGGCACAAAGCCTAGTCGTAGCAGCGCTTCCTAGCATCTGCACCTTTCTCGGCAGCCCGGGAAATTTATTTATTGTCAGCCTTTATCTTTCTGTCGATGAAATCCGCTATCGTTGCGCAGGTTTCTTCAACGCCGACAACGCTGCTGTTTATGCACATATCATAGAAGCGGGAATCGCCCCATTTGCCCTCCGAATAGTTGTTGTGATATGCCTTGCGGTTTCTGTCGTGCTTTGCGACCTTGCTTTTCGCCTGATCATAGGTCAGGTTTTCTCTTTCCATTGTGCGCCTTATCCTGCTTTCAAGGTCACCCGTCACAAATATGCTTATCAGCCCGTCGTAATCCTTGAGTATGCTTTCGGCACATCTTCCCAGAACCACGAACGACTCGCCGCTCTTCGCCTTTTCCCTGAGAAAATCAAACTGCATATGCGCAACGTTGTCCTCGGGAGAGCTGCAATAACCGCGGACTGTTCTGCTTAGCAGCTTGTTGCGCTTTGCCTCGTCGTACTTATACAGTGTGCTGGAGTCAAGGCGCTTTTGCTTTGAGATCTCCTCAAGGAGATTTCTGTCGTACATTGGCAGACCGTAACGCTCCGAAAGCATTCTGGCAATAACGTGACCGCCGCTGCCGAATTCTCTGCTGATGGAAATAATAAGTTGTTTTCCCATAGATCCTCCTTTGAACGTCACTGTTTGTTAAACGAGATGAGCGCTGTACCTGATGAAGATGGACACCATACAGATAACCAGCACGATAACCGTGGCAGGGATCGCGTGCCTGCAGTACTGACCCCAGCCGATAGGATGACCCTGCTTTGCCGCCACGGAAATTCCCACAACGTTTGCCGAAGCGCCGATAGGAGTTGCGCTGCCGCCTATATCCGTTCCGAGAGCGAGCGCCCATGCCAATACGGAGATATCAAGACCCGAGGTCTGAGAAATGCTGTTTATAACGGGGATCATTGTTGCCGCGAACGGGATATTGTCGACAACGGCGCTTGCAACAGCCGACAGCCACAGAATTATCGCCACCATAAGCAGGAGGTTGCCGCCGCTTATCATTTCGATAAAGCTTGCCACAAGCTCAAGAACATGGGTCTGCTCAAGACCGCCGACAACGATAAACAGTCCGATGAAGAAAAGCAGCGTCTTATAGTCTACCCTCTTGAGCAGCTCGGGGATATCGCGCCGGAATGCGAGCAGAGTAACCACCGAGATGACAGCGCCTATGAACGCAACGGTAAGCCCTGTTTCGGCGTGAGTGACAAGCATGATTACCGCCGCAAGGAAGATGATAACGCTGAAAACGAACTCCTTCTTGTTTACGATAGCCTCCGAGGGCTTTGGGAGTGAGGAGATGTCTATTTCTTCCTCGGCGCTGGATTTCATAAGATCCTTTCTGAACGAGAAGAAGAAGAAAATTATGACCGCAACGAGCGCTATTGCCGCGATAACACCGGTATTTGTGATGAAATCGGCGAACGAGAAGCCGAGCGAGGTGCCGATTATAATGTTTGGCGGGTCGCCGCACATCGTTGCGGAACCGCCGAGGTTAGCGCAGAATATCTCGGAAATTATCATCGGGATAGGGTTGAATTTAAGGAGCTGCGCAAGCTCGACCGTTACCGCCGCAAGGAACAGGATAACCGTTATGCTGTCGATAAACATAGCGAGTATCGACGACATTACCATGAACGCAATGAACAGCGGAATGACCTTATAGTGTACCAGCTTCGCAAGCGTCATGCAGAGCCATCTGAAAAAGCCTGCCTTTGCCATGCCCTCCACCATTATCATCATTCCCGCGATGAAAATGATCGTTGCCCAATTTATGCCGCTTGTGCTTTCTTCCGCTTCTCCTGCCGCTATCCAGAAAGAGGGAGTGAATATGTTCTGCACGTTGAGTGTCTGCCATATTGCGTCCCAGCTCTGCATACAGGCTCCGAAAACGAGAGCCAGCGTCAGCACACCGCAGCCCAGCGTAACATAATGTCGCTCTATCTTTTCGGTGATGATGAGAACAAACATCGCCACAAAGATAATAACGGCAAGGATCTGTGCTACTATCATTGTCTACCTCCTGTTCGGGCGGTTATATATTTATACCCGAAAAACATCTTTTGCCGCGGACACAAAAAATCTCCATATAACCGTCAATTTCCGCTGCCGGTTATCGGAGTGGGTTGGGGTATTTGCTGTGACTCTTTTGTCCGCATTTGCTATTATAACAGATAAATTTTTTAAAGTCAAGTTAATTTTTGATTTTTGATATCTTAATTGTATATATTGCTATTATGATTGACAAATGATAAAAAGAATATTATAATAATACCTAAAAAGAAAGGAGATCTCTGAATGACTATTCGGGAATTTATGCCCACAGATCTGCGGGCAATGGCTGAAATATGGAATGATGTTGTTGAACAGGGGGAGGCTTTTCCGCAGGAGAGCACGCTCACGCTTGACGGCGCGGCGGCTTTTTTCGGTTCACAGAGCTTTTCGGGCGTTTGCGAATGCGGCGGGGAGATCGTCGGGCTGTACATTCTTCACCCGAACAACGTCGGCAGGTGCGGGCATATCGCCAACGCAAGCTACGCCGTAAAACAGGACAAGCGCGGACTGCACATCGGCGAGGCGCTTGTGACGGACAGCCTTGAACGCTGCCGCGCGCTCGGATTTGGTATTTTGCAGTTCAACGCGGTCGTTGCCGACAACGCCCCCGCGCTGAAGCTGTATGAAAAGCTCGGCTTCGTCCGGCTCGGGGTCATTCCCGGGGGATTTCGCAAAAAGGACGGCAGCCTTGCTGACATAATACCGCATTATTACGATGTGAGAAAGTGAGAAAGTAACAAAATAATCCCGCCAAATTTGCGTTGGCGGGATTTGTTATTTGGTTAAACGGGCGACTTATCAAGCCTTCATGCGCTTCTTGTAGTCTGCCTTTATCTGCTCGAGCGCAACAGCGTCCTGCTTGCGCTTTTCGCGCGCCTGATCCTGTATCTGCTGTACCTCGTCGATACCGGTGACGATTGTCTGCCATGTCTGCTGGAGCGTTTCTACCTTTATGGAGGAATTAGCCGCCATTGACGCTACAAGCTTGGACTGCTCGACGGTGTTCTGCGCGTTCTTGATGAGAAGCTCGTTTGTCTTTTCGTCAAGCGCCTTGAGCGACTCTGCCTGAATGCGCTGACGCTTGAGCATTATCGCCTGAGCGAGAGCCTGCTTGAATACAGGCATTGTGATGATGAACGCAGAGTTTATCTTTCTGACAAGGTTGAGGTTGGAATACTCCATCGTCTTGAGCATGGGGACAGTCTGGAGCGCAACGTTTTCCGCGACCTTGAGGTCCATTACTCTCTGGTCAAGTATCTCGCGCATCTGCTGGAGATTGGAGAGATCCATGCGGATAGTGCCGTCGTCGGGGTCAGCTGCCACCTTTGCCTGATATTCCTCGATGAACGCGTCAAGCTCCTTTACAGCCTGCTCGCCTGCCATGATATACTTCACGAGCTGCTGATAGTAGCCGAGGTTCGCCTCGTACATCGTGTCAAGCTTTGTGTTAGCCTGCTCGATCTCGGTTTCGTACTGCTTGAGCTGAACGTAGATCTTGTCGATCTCCTTGCCCATGGTGTCGTACTTGTTGAGTATCTTCTCAAGCTTCTTCTTGAGGTTACCGAAAAATCCGGGCTTTTCGTCCTGAATTTCCTTGATATCAAACTGATCCATGATAGCGGCAAGGTTCTTGAGCATTACGCCGGTATCGTTGATCTGCTGAATGCTCATGGAATTGAGCACCTGATCGGAAGCCTGCGATATCTGCTCTGCCGCGTCAGCGCCGAATTTTACGATAGTGGAGCTGTCGTTTACGTTGATCGTGGAAACGAGCTGGTCGATTTCCTGGCTTGTCGCGAGCTGCTGCTTTATCTCGTCGGTCTTGACAACGATATTGAAGTTCTTTACTTCCTCAATTTTCGCGTCAAGAGCCGCGGTCTGCTTGTCCGCAACGACCGTTCCTGTGGTTTCCACTTCCTTAGCGGGCTGTGCTGCCGCTGCTGCGCCGGGTGTAAACTGTAATCCCATAATTCTTTATCCTTTCTTGAACAGCTTTCCGAAAAAACCGCTGTTTTTCTCTTCAGAGGGTATTTTTAGCTTCGGAACCTCCATGTTATACAGAAATTCGTTCATGACGTGCTCCTCGAACGCGTCGTTCTTTACGAACGTTTCGATGTTCTTGTATCCCGTCGGGGTGTAGATCAGCACGTCGAACCCGATAAGGCTGCACAGAACGCATCTTATGCATTCCTCAAGGGTGAATGTATCCTCAACCGCGTCAATATATATCAGCTTGGGTATCTGCCGCGTGAAATCGAACCGCTGAACGAGCTGCAGAAATTCCTTGCCCATGTTCAGCCCGTAATGGATAACGCTGCACATAAGGTCGTCGCCCTCAAGCTTGAGAAATCCGCTCGACACGGTTTCCTGAAGCTTGAAAAGCAGCATATCCTGCAGTCTGTCGGGCATATAGCTGTATTTGTTCAGCTGGCTCGACTTCAGCTTTTCGGTGTCGATCTCGCCGTTGCGGTAATAGCTGCGGTAGACGGAAAGATCGGGCGGCGCGGGAGGATTTTCCCCCGCTTTTTTAATGAAGAGGATTGTGTCGGGCGTGAGCCGCGAGCGCACCTCTTCCCAGTATTTCCCGACATCGCCGTCATTCACGCCGCTTACCTTTGCGAAAATATTCGGAACGCAGACAAGGTTGCCCGCGGTCGAGAAGCCTGTTCTGAAACGCGCTTCCTCTTTCCAAAGGATACCAATTTCCTCAAACGTCGTCTTGAGCGTCACCGACTGGCTGTTCGGGAACTGGAAGCTCCTGTATATTCCCGCATCGCCATTGTAAAGCATTGTGTCAAGGTCGCGCTCCGCGCTGTATGCAACGGTCGCCATCTTCATCTTTATCGGCTTGTCGGGGTAGCTTCCGCTCTCCTTCGACAGCGGGAGCTGGAATATCTGCATACGCCCGTCGGGGTTCTTGCTGACCGTGAGGTCAAGCATCTGCTTGTTCGGGGTTATATATATCGTGTCAAAGCCGCATTTTGACATAAAATTGAGAAAATACAGCTCCGACTGCGAGATATCGCCGTAATAAAGTATCACGGGAATATCCTCGTACTGCACCGCGTACTTTCTTGCCTGCGTGCAGCGGTAAAGCCATGTGATAAGCTTGTTTCCGTAATTCAGCACGACTGTCTGATTGCCAGTGTTGAGCTGATGGAGCAGCTCGCGCAGCGACGACTGTGCAAGCGCCGTGCGCACGGGGTCGCCGTTCAGCTTTATCAGAAGCGCGAGCGCGTCGATCATGTCGTCGGTGCTTGTCCGAGGAACGGTCCCGAGCGCGCGAACCTCGTCGGCGTTGGGATTATCAAGCGGCTTTTCGATGAAGATAAGCTGCTTTTTTAGCCCTGCGAAGCTTTCCTTGAACTTCACGAGCATATTCGTATAAACAGCCTCTTCGTCGTATCCGATGAGCGCAGCGGAATACACGGGTATTTCGCCGTCCTCGGTGAAAACGCCGCCGTTTCCTATGACGCGGGACTTCCTGTCCTTCACAAAGTCCTCGAAAATGCCCGCAGCCGTTGTGCTGAGCCGCTTTACCCTGTCCTTTACCTGCTCGCCCGCAGCGCGCATTTCGGAAAGCTGCGCTTCCTTTGACAGATCGATCTTCGCGAAGTCGACCTGCAATGGCGCAGTGTTCCTGCCGCTTTTGACGGTAACTTTATCGGCGTATGCAAATCTTGAAAAATCGCTGTCCTGTCCATAGCTTACAAGGCTCACAGACGCTCCCGCAGCATTCAGCATATACAGGAGGTAGAGCTCCTTCAGACCCGCGCCGCCGACAAAAAGCACGTTTTTCGGGCGGGCTGCGAGGTACTTCATAAGCCAGCACAGCATTACGAAATAAGTATTTTTCTTGTTTGCGCCGCATTCGTTTATCGCGCGCAGCATTATCTCGGCTAACGCCGCGCTGTCGCAGCTGATATGGACGGTGGAAAGCCATGCGTCCAGTCCCGACTTTATCGCGGCGGGGTTTTCGAAGCCTGCCGCGGTATATGCGGCGGCGGCTGTTATCTCACCCGTAGAGGGCATAGGCAGCTTATCGCGGAAGAACAGTCCGTTTTTTTGTGCCAGAACAAATTGTTGTATTAGGAAACTGCGGAATATATCGGGGCTGTCATAGCCCGTATATCGCGTAAATTCCTGCGCTTGTGCCATTCAGACCATCCTTTGTAATTTAATCCTCGACTTCAATGCCATAGCGGTTGCATAGCCGCGCCATGCCGTCACGGTACCCCGCGCCGACGGCGGACAGCTTCCACTCGCCCTTATAGCGGTATATCTCGATAGCGACGACCGTTGTTTCGCCCGAAAGACCGTCCATGTCAAAGGCTATCCTTTCCCTGCCGCCGGCAGTGACGGTTACTTTCGGCACCTGAACAAGCGAGAAATTTCTCGCTGCATTGCCCGCATATATCGAATATGCGACGGTTATCTTATGAACGCGGTAGTCTATCTTATCAAAATCAATGTCGATATGCCCGTCCGACGGGAAATAGCGCACCTCTTCATGCTCGGAAATCTCGTTTCCGAAGAAGATAAGTCCTGCGTCGCCGAACGACCGTTCGCTGTCGTCAAGCAGGAACACATACGGGTCGATATCCATATCGGAGGGCTTCACGCAGGAAAATGAAAGCGTGCAGCTGTTCCCGACGTATTGATAAAGCGACACACGCTGTCCCTTTTTCATTTCAAGCAGCGGCATATCGTATACGGGCGCGGGCGCCGATACCGTCACGATGTCGGTACGCACGGACGCTGCTGTCGAAAAGGCGTCGTTGCGCGTGTAATTTGTTGACGATGTGGCAGCGGAACCTGTGTTCGTTACCGATCCATTCGGGCATAATTCGCTTTCGCTGCGCTCGGGTGCGGTAAACACACGGAGCATTTCAGCCTTTGCCGCGTCGCTGCGCGGACGGCCTGTTATGTATATCCGACGTGTGAACTGCGTTTTAAGCAGCAGCTCGGCATAAAGGAACATCTGCGGGCTTATCCCGCTGACGGATACAGTCACGTCGCTCCTGCCCGCGGGAATACGCTGCGGAATGACGCTTACGCCCTGAGTTGAACAGATAAGCTCTGCGTCCGCAGGTACGTTTATTGTCATTACGAAAGTGTTTTCGCTTTCCGCTGCAAATTCGCCGAGATCAAGAGTGCGCGGTATATCGAAGATGCCGTCCTCCCTGCCGAAGCCTCTGACTGCGCCATAGACCTCAACATTACGCACCGCTGCGGGGTATTTCGATACCACCGCAGGGTTACGCACATCGTCCTCGGTAAGCTCAACGCGCAGGTTTTCAACGGACACCGACTGTGCGGTTATCTCGATGATACTGCCGCGCTTTGCCCACAGGGTCGTATTGTTACCCACGACGCGAAGCGGTTTTGTGATATACACAGGACCCTCAAACTCTCCCGACGGCAGCATCGCAGTGCCGCCGTCCGGGGTGCGCCCGATAATGTCGTTTATGTTCTCAGCCATTGCCGCCTCCCGTGGATACCGAAAAAATAATCAGACGTTAACGCCGTAAGCGCGGCAGAGCGCTTCAAGTCCGCCCTGATAGCCCGCGGCAACCGCGTTGAACTTCCAGTCGCCGTTGTATCTGTATATCTCGCAGACAACGAGCGCTGTTTCAATAGAAAACTCCTCAACAAGGTCGAAACGGAGAACTTCCTCGCCGTGTTCGTCATCGGGGTTGTCTATCTTCAGAACGCGGACATAGGAGTTGGAAACCTGTCCGAAGTTCTGATTTTTCTGCTGTGCGTCGAATATCGTAACGGTAACGGCGATCTTTTCGATCTCGGGAGGGATCTTTGTGAAGTCAATGATGATCGCCTCGTCGTCGCCCTCGCCCTCGCCTGTTCTGTTGTCGCCGGTGTGAACTACCGCGCCGTTTCTTGCGGAAAGATTGTTATAGAAAACGAAGTCCTCGTCCCTCAGCACCTTGCCGTTTGCACCCAAAAGGAATACACAGGCGTCAAGGTCGAAGTCCTGACCGCCGTCATAGCGGTTTGTGTCCCAGCCAAGACCTATTCTTGCGAGTGTTACGGATTTGTCCAGGCTTACGCGCTGACCCTTAGAAAGATTAACTGCCATTTTATTATCCTCCTGAATATTCACAATGAGGCTCCGCCGACAGGCAAGCCCTGCCGGCGCGCCCATTTAATGTTACTGATTTTTGCTTACTGCGTTCACTATCGCCTTTCTGATGAGGTCGACAGGAATGATGGATATTGCCATAATAAGCACAAGCACCCACTCGATCGTCAGACCGTGACAGCCGAGTATCTCGCCGACAACGGGGATCGCAAGACCGATATAGGTCATAGCTATCTGAACAACGGCGATTATGCCGAATACTGTCAGGAAACCCTTGTTCTTGCCGAGATTATCGAAAAGGTTAAGCTTCTCGGTGCGGGCGTTAAAGCCGTTGAATACCGCAATGAAGATGAAGAACGCGAAGTATGCGGTGTGGAGATATGCGTGATCCAAGCCTGCAATGTTGCTTTCGCGAACCCAGCCCCAGCTCTCAAGCAGCGAAACTGTGGGAACATAGGGGTTTGCAGGGATCGTTCCGAGGAGAAGCATTGCGATGGAGAGAATGAATGTCCAGCCTGCGCCGGTGATTATTTCGCTCATCATGTTCCTGCTGATAATGGGTTCGGTTCTCTTCTTGGGCTTCTCGTGCATATAACGCGAAAGCGCGGGCTCGCCGCCGAATGCAAGGGCTGCAAGCGTATCCATAACGAGGTTGACCCAGAGGATCTGGATAACGTTGAGCGGAGAAGCGAGGTTGAGCAGCGGGCAGATGAACGAAATGAGAACTGCCGCCACGTTGATGGTAAGCTGGAAGATGATGAACTTCCTGATGGAGTTGAATATGGTACGACCGTAAAGGATCGCCTTGTCGATGGAGTTGAAGTTGTCGTCAAGAATAACGATATCGGAGGCTTCCTTTGCGACTTCTGTACCGCCGCCCATTGCGAAGCCGACGTCCGCCTTCTTGAGCGCGGGAGAGTCGTTTACGCCGTCGCCTGTCATTCCGGCAACAAGGTCGAGCTCCTGAGCGAGCCTTACAAGGCGGCTCTTATCGGAGGGCAGCGCTCTCGCGATAACGCGGATATCCCTGAGCTTTGCCTTTATCTCGTCATCGGAGAGCTTTGCGAGCTCGTCGGAGGTGAGAACGACGTCGCTGTCCTTTTCAAGCAGACCCGCTTCCTTTGCGATAGCGACTGCTGTTTCCTTGCGGTCGCCGGTTATCATAACGACCTGAACGCCTGCGCCCTTAACTTCCCTGATAGCCGTTACAGACTCGGGGCGAACCTCGTCGCGGATACCGACAGCGCCTACGAGCGTCCAGTTGTTGCCGTCGGGCAGCGCTTCCTCGCCGAGCGCGTCGTCGCTCGTTGCGATAGCGAGCACACGGATAGCGCGGTTAGCAAGCTCGTCGATCTTAGCGTTGAGCTTGTTCATGTCGAAGGGCTGCTTTGTGCCGTTCCGGTCGTAGTAGGTCGCGCAGCGCTGAAGTATCTTCTCGGGCGCGCCCTTTATGAGGGTGATCCTGTGTTCGCCGTCAATCTGAGTTGCTGAATATTTGTTGGTGGAATTAAACGGGATATTTCCGACAGCAATGATGTTGTCTTTCTTTGTGCCGTCAATATCAAAGCCGAGAATAGCGCGCTCGGTGGCGTTGCCGCCTATTACCCTGCGCTCGCTGCCCTCGCCGCTTACCATAGACAGCGTGTTGTGCTGAATGGAAAGGGAGAGAATATCGTGCAGACCGCTGCCGAGCTCGTTTATGCTCTTGAACTCCTGAACATCACCCGTAATGAACGATACAGCCTCAAGCTTGCCCTTTGTGATTGTACCGGTCTTATCGGAGAAAAGGATATTCAGAGAGCCCGCAGTTTCGATACCTGCGACCTTTCTTACAAGAACGTTGTCCTTGAGCATTTTGCCCATGTTCTGCGCGGAAACTATCGCGATCATCAGCGGCAGACCCTCGGGTACCGCCATAACGATGATGATAACTGCGAGCATTACCGCGTTGATTATCGCCTCAAGCAGAGCCGCCCACTGGAACTCGCCGCCGACCATGAGGAAGCCGTTCACAACATCAAAGCCGGTATCCATGAACATGGTCTTGAACAGCATTGCAACAGCGATAGCGATACCGCCGATGTAGCCGAACTTGCTTATGCCGTTGGCAAGGTTGCCGAGCTTTACCTTGAGGGGAGTATCGCGGTCGTCCTCGGTCTGGAGCTCGCTTGCGATCTTGCCGTAAACGGACTTGTCGCCGACAACGGTGACCTGCATAACGGCGTTGCCCGAGCAGACAACAGCACCTCTGTAAACCTTGTATTCGCTGTCAAAATCGGTGTTTTCATCGGTATCGGTCCAGCCGTCGGGAACGGCGGTCTTTTTCGCCTCGCGGCTCTCGCCGTTCAGCACGGACTGATCGACCTTGAGGTCGCCGTCGATGACGATACCGTCGGCAGGTATCTTATCGCCCGCCTGAAGGAGTATCGCGTCGCCGACAACGATGTCGTTAATTGCAACCTCCGAGATGACGCCGTTTCTGTACACCTTGCACATAATGCGGGAAGCCTCTTCCTGAAGCTTCTGAAACGCGTTCTCGTTGTTGTACTCGGAGATAGTCGATACGAGCGTTGCTAGCAGTATCGCTATCAGGATACCGAGGGGCTCATACCACTCGGGCGCGCCCTCTTTGATAACTCCGGTAAGACCGAGTATCCACAGCAGGACGTTAACCCCCAGAGCAACAAGGAGTATCTTTATCATCGGGTCGCCGAGATTGTCCTTGAGTTTGTCCCAGAAGCTTTCCGAAGCCTGCTCGGTCATGGAATTGTCGCCGTATTTAGCTTTGCTTTCGGCAGCTTCCTTGTCTGTTAAGCCAAAATTTTTCATGTAAGATCCACAACTTCCTTTCGTAGGTAAGTCTTAGTACACGGACACCTCGCATATCAAACCGTTTTCCCTGTTTGACATACGGAACACCGCGCCGTCCTTGAGCTCGACGGCGCTGCCTTTCGGCACGAGCCGTCCCGACGGCGAGGTCATTCCCTCGGCGCCGTTGTTGACAAGCAGCCACATTCCGTTATACTTCGCGATGTACGCGCGCATATCGGTGCTTGCCTTTTCGTCGTTATGGACGTTCGAAAGAACGTGCCAGTCGAAAAGCGGTTTCCTGTCAAATGCAATGACCTCGCTTTTCTCCCTGAACACACCCTTTTTGCCCCTCATCTCGCTCTTAAAGCCGAGTCTGATGATCTTGTCCGTAACTCTTGTTTTGCAGAAGGGGCAGACGGGACTGCTCTCGTCCCTTAATATAAACCACTTTGCGCTGCACTGCGGGTTGTCGCAGGGTATAAGCCTGTCCCATGCGCGCAGCAGCTCAGTTTCCCACTCCATCGCCGCGGGGCGTTCCGCAGGGTTATGCAGACCGTCCACGAATGCGCGGAGGAAGAGCCGTTCAAGCCCCTTTGAAAGGGCGCTTATCGTGACCTCAAGATTGGGAGGTCGGTTAGAGGTATCGTTCGGATCCTCTATAAATGTCGCCATCGGTCCCATAGCAAGGAAATCGTCCTGCTCGGCGCTTTCGGCGCTGTATATCTTCGGACCAATCAGCGGGTGCCTCAAAAACAGATATTCATATATCAGCACGGGCAGCGCGTGAAGGTCGGTCTGAACGCACGGCAGGCAGCGCCTGCTGTCGTCAGCGTCAAGCTCCATTGTCGCGAGCACCTCGGGTGCAATGTATCCGCGCGTTCCCACCACCTCGGGAGCATATTTGTTCGGCACAACGAGCGAGTCAATGTCTATGACCACGGCGGAACCGCTTTTCGGGTCGATAAGGACATTATTGCAGGAGAGGTCGGAATGAGCAAGACCCGCCTGATGCATACGCCGTACCGTCCGCGAAAGACTTATCGCGGCGGTAAGCATCATACGGAAATCGCCCAGCTCCGCGGGAGCGAGAAACCGCCTGTTCCTCCCCGTGAACCAATTGCTTTTCTTGTCCTTTCCCGCCATCGAAAGAACCGTCGAGGCGTCATGACCGAAAAAGAATTTCTGCGGGTATGTCGGGCAGACTATCCCAAATTCGGGGCTGCTGACTATTGCAACAGGCCAGCAGAAACGGCTGCGGAAATACTCGGCGGTCTTTTCCGTGTTTCCGAGAGCGCCGCCGTCCTCCTCCGAAAGCGTGGGGTTGTATCTGCCCACGATGGAACGTATGCGATCCTGCATACGCGGGTTGTGCGCGTCGGTGGGGTTGTTGAAGAACTGCACCGCGTATTTCTTGTCGGGCGTGAAGAAGGTGTGCTTCATTCCGCCCCTCGGCGCGTTCGCATCAAAAACATATTCGATGGTATCGCCGTTTTCAAGCACGGCGGTCAGTTTATCGCCGCTGTTCATTGATTTATTATAACCTTTCAGTTGTCAGTTATGTCAGCCTGCGCTTTCAAAAGGCGCACCGCGACAAGCGTCCTGTCGTCGAAACTTCCTCGCTCGTTGTAGTTGTCGAGCCAAACGCACAGCCGCTCCTCGGGCGTATCGCCGATGTTCATTCGGAACGCCTCGAGCGAATGGCATTTCAGCGCGCCGCGCTTATCCCAAAGCGCGTCAGCAGCCTCGTCTGAGCTTCCCGCAAGGAGCTGCTTCGCATATTGCAGCGCTACGCTCTGCTGACTTAGCGAAACGGAGCGGTAGCGTATCGGCGCGGGGTCCTCTGCGGCGGAATATTCGCCCTCCATCGGGAGAATACCGTTAAGGCAAAGGTCAAGATACAGCCGCTTCATCATCGGCTGCGCGGGGAAATAATCGTCCGCAACGCCGTCCGTCATGAGGAATATCGTATCCGATGAGCCGCGGCTGACGCGGGTCTTGCCGCCTATCACCGCGGCACGGGTGTTCTTTTCGGAAAGGAAATCCGTTTCACCCGAAAACGCGCCGCTGTCAGCCGTTCCCATGAGCTTGAGGCAATGCTCTGCGTCCTTCGTGCTGTCAATGGCGCAGATACAGCCGTCGCCGATCTGTACGCTCGCCATAAGCGCCTGCCGCTCGCCGTTTATCCGGAGCGGAACGATGACCGCCGCGAGAAATGTCACGGATAGGTCGGACAGAACAGGCTCGCGTCCGAGAGCTTTTTTATAAACCTCATCGGAACTAAGCGATTTCTGCTTTTCTTCAAGCGCTGCGAAAGCCTGCCGTGCGGACTCCTGCACAAGCGCGGCGATACGCCCCGCGCCCAGCATAAAGTCATCGCTGTTCATCTCGGCACAGAGGGAATTTTTAAATCCGTCCTCCGAAAAATAGGCGGCAAGCTCCTTTTTCATAAAACCGCAGGCGGTTTCGCAGGATATCCGCGAGCCTATGCGCGAGAGCGGCTTTGACCCCGCCCCGTCACAGACGACACAGACCACGAAATCATCTGTTGCCGCAGTTTCAAAGAAATCGTCGCAGTTGGTTCCCTCGTGCTTGTGCTTTTTTCCGCGCGCCCTCGCGCCGATTATCTCGGCAGAGGGGGTAACGGTATGCTTGGTGTGGAACTCGTCGTGCATTTCCGTGCCGTCGTTTCGTATCTCCTGATAACGCCACACCGACGCGGTGTGCTCCATGACCTCGCGGTCGGAGAGCCGCTCCGCGGGCGCGGGCGTATCGGCGTTAAGCTCGGGGATTATCGGCACGGAATTATGTTCGGTCACTCCGATGGAATCGGGCGGGACTTCGATCCCTCCGCACAGAAAGTCATCAATGACCGTTTTGACCTCGGGAATGACTGCCCCGCTTTCTTCCGCGGGGAAAAAATCGTTTTGTTTCATTATGTTTCACCGGAACGGCAATGCCGCACGTCTGCATTCATTACGGAACGATAACAAAGCCCTGAGGAGGCGGCGGAAGCTGAACGGCTTCGCCCGGCTTTGCGTCTATGCTCTTGGAGGAAGCCTTTATAGAGCTTGACACCCATGCAAAGAACTGCGCCATATCTCCCGCAGTGAGATTGTTCATCATAAGGACGTTGTTGGTTATCTTCTTCAGTGTGTTCGCGTTTGCGTTTGCGCCGGCTCCGCAGGCGATGATATTTCCGGTGGACACCTGCTTGAGTGCGTCGATGCCATCGTCGATGTTATCGGTGGGAGCGCCGTCTGTCATGAGGAAAACAAGCGGCTTCCAGTCGCCCTTCTGCGTAGCTGTCGAGGTGCGCACCTCGTTCTTTATGCAGTCGGCAAGTACCCTGAGCGCTCCGCCGAGAGCGGTCGCGCCGCCTGCCGTTATCTGCGGCTCTTTAAAGAGCATGAGCTCCGTCAGCGGGCTTATCTGCCTTGCCGAGCTGTCGAAGGTTATGATGGAAAGGAATGCCGTTTCGAGAGCCTGAGGGTCGCCTTTAAGCTCGGAAATGAGGGTCTTTATACCCTGTTTTACCGCTTCGATAGGTTCGCCCGCCATTGAACCGCTGCAATCAAGCAGCAGATAAACGGGCAGCCTTCTGATATAATCTGACATTTTTATACCTCCGTATCGGGCAAACGAATGAGCCACAATTTTCGTTTCCGACAGATGATATACAGCGGGCAAATAAACCGCTATATTCACATTTTATTATAAACTAATTTCACACTTATGTCAATAGATTTTAGAAAAATTTGTTATTATACAGTGGCATTGCGCGATGTTAAAATGCAACAAAAATCTTACATTATAATTGTGCATAATTTAAAATAAATAACCGACCCGAAAGACAATAATTGTCTATTTCACCACTTGCAATAAGCGTGCGCTTACTGTATAATAACTTTTGGCTCGTCAGGGAGCGATAATGCCCCTGCCGTAATGATACTCTCCCGTGACGCAGGATATGCCGCTTTTGTGCGGCGGAAAGGAAAAAGAAATGGCAAAAAGCACAGTAAAGGACCTCACCGTCGGCTCACCCATGCGGCTTATCGTAGGCTTCATGCTGCCGCTGCTTTTCGGAATGCTGTTCCAGCAGCTTTACAACATGGTGGACACGGCTATCGTAGGGCAGTACCTCGGCATAACAGCTCTTGCGGGCGTCGGCTCGACGGGCTCGATAAACTTCCTTGTGCTCGGTTTTGTTCAGGGCGTATGCGCGGGGTTCGCGATACCCGTCGCGCAGATGTTCGGCTCGAAGGATCTTTCCGCAATGCGCAGATATGTTGCTAACACGATATGGCTGTCCGCGATTTTTGCCGTTGTAATCACTACGCTCACCTGCCTGCTCTGCACGAATATCCTCCAATGGATGGGCACCCCCGCGGACTGCTTTAATGAGGCGTACAATTACATTTTCGTCATCTTCCTCGGCATACCCGTTACTTTTCTGTACAATATCCTTTCGGGCATAATCCGCTCAGTCGGCGACTCGAGAACGCCTGTTTACTTCCTCATCATATCAAGCCTGCTGAATGTCGGGCTGGATCTGTTCATGATAGTCACGCTCGGAATGGGCGTTTCGGGCGCGGCTTGGGCGACGGTCATTTCGCAGCTCGTTTCGGGCATTCTCTGCCTTGTCTACATGATAAAGCGGTTCGATATTCTCCGTATTAAAAAAGAGGAGCTGCCTATTGACCGCTATTACATCGGCAGGCTGTGCGCTGTCGGGCTGCCGATGGGGCTGCAATACTCCATAACAGCGATCGGCTCGATACTTATTCAGACGGCTGTGAACGCGCTCGGCTCGACTTACGTCGCGGCGGTGACTGCTGCGTGCAAGGTCAGTCAGCTGCTATGCTGCCCGTTCGACGCAATGGGCAGCACCATGGCGACCTACAGCGGGCAGAACATCGGCGCGGGTGAGGTAAAGCGTATCAGGCGCGGACTGTTCGACTGCTCTGTGCTCGGCGTAGGGTATGCGATCGTCGGCTTCCTTATAATCCTGTTCATCGGAACAAATATCGCAAATCTTTTCATCAACGACACTGACGGCGGGAACATTGAGGAGCTCCTTGCCCTGTCAAAGCAGTTCCTTCTGACGAACGGTTCCTTTTATATACCGCTCGCGTTCGTCAATATTGTGAGATTTCTCATTCAGGGCATGGGATTTTCACAGGTTGCCGTGTTCGCGGGCGTTTTTGAAATGATCGCGCGCGGAACTGTTGCGCTTTTCATTGCGCCTGCGCTCGGGTTCGACGCGATATGCTTCGCTAACCCTGCGGCTTGGATACTTGCGGATATGTTCCTCATACCGACGTTCTTCTTTTGTTACCACAAAATGTCACTGCGTTTCGGCTATCTCGAAAAGTCAAGGCAGCCGTCGGAGCAATGACTGCCGCTCCTGCCGTACAATAAATCAAGCCTGAGAGGGTTCGGTTGATCCGTCCTCTCAGGCTTTTCTTATTTATTGAACGTTAGCGCCGTGCGTATCAAACGATATCCGCGTGGAACGACTGAAGCGGTCTTACGCCGAGGTGGGTATTGCTCTTTACCGCCTTAATTCCCTCCGCGCTTGCCTTTGCCGCAGCCATTGTGGTGATGTAGGGTATCCTGTGCTTGATGGCAGCCTTTCTGATGTAGCTGTCGTCGTTTACGCTGGTCTTACCCGCGGGGGTATTTATGATGAGCTGAATTTCTCCGTTGGCTATCTTGTCGGTGATGTTGGGTCTGCCCTCGTAGAGCTTGTTTACGCGCTCTGCGGGTATTCCCTCGTTCTTTATCATCTCGTAGGTGCTGCCTGTCGCGAGGATATTGAACCCGAGAGAGGAGAAAGCCCTTGCTATCTCAATAAGCTCCGACTTATCCCTGTCGCATACGGAAATAAGCACCGTGCCCTCGAGAGGAAGCTTCGTCTTTGTTGCCTCCTGCGCCTTGTAATACGCCTCGCCGAAGCTTTCGGAAAGACCGAGCACCTCGCCCGTGGAGCGCATTTCGGGGCCGAGCACGGGGTCGACCTCCTGGAACATATTGAACGGGAACACCGCTTCCTTGACGCCGTAGTGCTTTATTTCCCTGTCGTGAAGTTCTGCAACGGGAGAGGGTCTGCCCGTTATGGGCGCGGTCATTATATCGGTCGCAATGCGAACCATGTTTATGCTGCAAACCTTGGAAACGAGCGGAACGGTGCGGCTCGCGCGTGGATTTGCCTCAAGGACGAAAACGGTGTCGCCCTCGATGGCGTACTGCATATTCATAAGCCCGCATACGCCCATTTCAACGGCAATGCGCTTTGTGTAATCCTTAATTGTCGCGATATTCTTTTCGGAAAGATTTTTCGCGGGAAGAATGCAGGCGGAGTCGCCGCTGTGGATACCCGCAAGCTCGATATGCTCCATTACTGCGGGAACAAAGCAGTGTGTTCCGTCGGAAATAGCGTCAGCCTCGCATTCCGTCGCGTGGTTAAGGAAGCGGTCGATAAGTATGGGTCTGTCGGGAGTAACGCCAACAGCAGCGGACATATATACCCTCATCATCTCGTCGTCGTGGACTATCTCCATTCCCCTGCCGCCGAGGACGTAGGACGGGCGAACCATTACGGGGTAGCCTATCCTGTTCGCAATAGAGAGCGCGTCGTCGACAGTGACCGCCATTCCGCTCTCGGGCATGGGAATGCCGAGCTTGTCCATCATTGCGCGGAAATGGTCGCGGTCCTCCGCGAGATCTATTGTTTCGGGCGATGTTCCGAGGATATTCACGCCGTTCTTCTTCAGCGCTGCGGCAAGGTTGAGCGGCGTCTGACCGCCGAACTGCGCAATAACGCCGACGGGCTTTTCCTTTTCATATATTGCGAGCACGTCTTCAAGCGTGAGCGGCTCGAAATAAAGCTTGTCGGAGGTGTCGTAGTCGGTGGAAACCGTTTCCGGGTTACAGTTTACGATAATGCTCTCGAACCCGAGCTTTTTCAGCGCGAGCGCCGCGTGTACACAGCAGTAGTCGAACTCTATGCCCTGACCTATTCTGTTGGGACCGCCGCCGAGTATCATTATCTTAGGCTTATCGGTCGAAACGGGGCTTTCATCCTTGGGGATATTGTAGCTTGAATAATAGTAGGCGGAATTTTCGGTGCCGCTGACGTGAACGCCCTCCCATGCCTCTTTTATTCCGTATTCGTAACGCTTCGCGCGGATATCATCCTCGCTGACGTCAAGTATCTTTGCAAGGTATCTGTCACTGAAGCCGTCCTGCTTTGCCCGGCGGAGCGCGTCCTCGGCGGGAACTGTTCCCTTGTTTGCGGCAAGCTTTTCCTCCTCCGCAACAAGTTCCGCCATCTGCTCAAGGAACCAATGCTTTATCTTTGTCAGGCGGTATATCTCCTCAACGGAAGCGCCCTTGCGCAGCGCCTCATAAATGATGAACTGGCGCTCGCTGGTCGGATAGGTGAGCTTTGCGAGAAGCTCCTCCTTGCTTAGGTCATGGAAATTCTTCGCGTAGCCTAAGCCGTACCTGCCTGTTTCAAGGGAACGTATCGCTTTCTGGAATGCTTCCTTATAGGTCTTGCCGATGGACATTACCTCGCCGACGGCTCTCATCTGCGTGCCGAGCTTGTCCTCTGCGCCCTTGAATTTCTCAAACGCCCAGCGCGCGAATTTGATAACGACATAATCGCCGTCGGGAACGTACTTATCGAGCGTGCCGTACTTTCCGCAGGGTATCTCGCTGAGAGTAAGCCCGCAGGCGAGCATTGCGGAAACAAGCGCTATCGGGAAGCCGGTCGCCTTGGAAGCAAGCGCGGAGGAGCGCGATGTTCTCGGATTTATCTCGATAACAACGATCCTGCCCGAAACGGGGTCGTGCGCGAACTGGCAGTTGCAGCCGCCGATGACCTCTATAGCCTTTACTATGCTGTAGGAATATTCCTGCAATTTCTTCTGAACATCCTCGGATATGGTGAGCATGGGCGCGGAGCAGAAGCTGTCGCCGGTGTGCACGCCGATGGGGTCAATGTTCTCGATAAAGCAGACGGTGATGACGTTATCCTCGGCGTCGCGGACTACCTCAAGCTCAAGCTCCTCCCAGCCGCTTATCGACTCCTCGACAAGCACCTGTCCCACGAGGGACGCCTGAAGCCCGCGCGCGCAGACCGTTTTCAGCTCGTCGACATTATATACAAGACCGCCGCCTGCACCGCCCATGGTATAGGCGGGACGAAGTACCACGGGGTACTTCAGCTTTTCCGCAATGGCGAGCGCCTCGTCGACGGAATATGCTACCTCGCTCCTCGGCATTTCGATGCCGAGCTTTTCCATGGTGTGCTTAAATTCGATACGATCCTCGCCGCGCTCGATTGCGTCGACCTGAACGCCGATGACCTGAACGTTGTACTTTTCGAGAACGCCCGCCTCGGAGAGCTCCGAGCAGAGGTTAAGACCCGACTGACCGCCGAGGTTCGGCAGCAGCGCGTCGGGGCGCTCCTTCTCGATTATCTGCGTCAGCCTGTCAACGTTGAGCGGCTCGATGTAGGTCGTGTCGGCAACATCGGGGTCGGTCATGATAGTCGCGGGGTTAGAGTTTACGAGAACAATCTCATAGCCGAGCTTTCTGAGCGCCTTGCACGCCTGTGTTCCCGAGTAGTCGAACTCGCACGCCTGTCCGATGATAATAGGTCCCGAGCCTATTATAAGGATCTTGTTGATGTCGGTTTTCTTTGGCATATTTTTCTCCCTTATCCCTTTTTGGGCAGTTTTTTGCGGGCATTAGCCCTATGGCATTAACCCTATCTTGAATATTTTATCATATTTCGGCACAAATTGCAATACACTTGAGCACAAAACATAAAAAATCCGCAGAGAAATATCTGCGGATAATTTAAATCAAAGATTATGTATCTTGTCGTAGTTGACAAGCTCGTCGATAAGCTGGGGCACCTTTAAGGGCGCTTCCTCGTCGGTGAACTGGCAGGTCCCGACAGCCATATGCCCGCCGCCGCCGTATTTCAGCATGGTGCTGCCGACATTTACATGGCTTGTTCTGTTAAGAATGGAATAACCGACAGCGCAGGAGCAGCCCTTGCCGCCCTTGCCGTCAACTATCCAGCAGGAAAGATTCTGCTCGGGGTAAAGCGAATAGATAAGGAAACGGTTGCCCGTGTAGATCGGCGAAACGCCGCGCAGGTCGGTTATGATAAGGTCGCCCTCAACGCGGGTGTACTTGTGCACCATTTCCTTGAAAAGCTCGGTCTGCTCGTTGTAGAGCGCGATACGTTCCTGAATATCGGGCATTGCGAGGATCTCGTCGGTGCTCATATATGCGCACGCCTTGAGCAGCTTTTCCATGAGCTGATAGTTGCTTATGGTGAAGTTTCTGAATCTGCCGAGACCTGTTCTCGGGTCCATGAGGAAGCCGATAAGTATCCAGCCTGTCGGGTGGAGTATTTCATCGCGGGAGAGGTTGCCGCTGTCCACCTTGTCGACAGCTTCCATAAGGTCGTCGAAATTCGGGAAGCGCTCCTTGCCGCCGTAATACTCATAAATGATACGCGCGCAGCTGGGGGTGATACGGCTCTCGCCCTTATATTTGCCCTTGTACTTCTTGCGCTCCTCCTCGCTGGAGTGGTGGTCGAACCACAGCCCGCAGCCCTCTACGAACGGAACGTTCGCAAGGCAGTCGTTCTCGGTAACGGGAACAAGTCCGTCCTGAAGATCCTTAGGGTGCGCAAATGTCCAGGAATCGACAACGCCCGCGCACAGCAGCAGCGCGCCGCAGGCAAGTCCGTCAAAATCGGAGCGTGTAATAAGTCTCATAGCCATATCAAATTACCTCACTGACATTATATATTACGGATCACGCAAGACCCTGAAAATTCTTTAATAATATTATTATACCATCTAATATGTGAAAAATCAACATATTTTTAGAAATTTTCAAAATTATTTTTGACAAATGAGCCTGCGGAGCTTAATTCTTCGCAAAATGCCCGAAGAAGCACACGCATTTCTGTACAATTTGTCAAACTGCTCCGCAAGCGGCTGCCGATCTTCATCATTGCCGCCGAAAGCAACGCTTTCAAGCATATCGGTCATTTGCCCGAGCTGCGTACCGAAAACGCTGTCCGCGCGGGAATAGAAGTCGACGGGAAGCTCGCCGTTTTTCGGCGTCAGCCCGAACATTGCCGCAGCGGCAAGCAGCTTTTCATATATTTCAGCCGAGGGTGCTCTGCCGAACGTCATGTCGTGCAGCACTTCCTCCGCCGACCTCGCAAGCGCCCTGTAACGAACTACCGCCAATGCCGCCAATGCCGCAAGCGCAAGAGCTGCCGCAACAATAACGAACGGGAGCATATTCACCGACCCCGCAGACGTTTCATCGGTAACGGAGGAAACCGTCATGGTTTCGGAGGTTTCGCTTGACGCGGACTGCGTGCTTTCAGCATCGGAAACGGTTTCCGAAACGCTCTCCGCGGCGCTTTCCGTATGCTCGGAAACGGGCTCGGGGGTGTCGGTGCTTTCGGGTTTTTCGGACTCGGCGGGACGTGTTCCGCTCGGATAAATCGCCGAGCTTGTCGGGTCAAAGGTCGCCCAGCCCATCTCGCCGAGGTAAACCTCCACCCATGCATGGAGATTTTTTGCGCGCATGGTCTGTACGCCGTCGCCGCGCGCGGGGTCGACCGCGAAGCCCGTGCAGTAGCGCGCGGGTATGCCCGATTCGCGCAGCAGCAGCGTCATCGCGCTCGCGTAAAGCGCACAGTGTCCGCTGCGGGTTTCGTTGAGGAAGCTCAGAAGCGGCGCTTCGCTGCCGTTGTCCGCTCTTAACGAGTAGGTGTAATTGCTGCGGAGATAGTCGGCGATAAGCTTTGCGGCGGAATAGATATATTCGGGGCTGCCTGCGGAATATGTCCTGCCAAGCTTGTCTATTTCAGCCGCAAGCCCGCTTTCGGAGAGGAACTGCTTCATCGGCTGCCTGTAATCCTCCGGAACGGTCATGTAAGCCGTTTCCACATATTCGCCATAGTCGGAGATAATGCCCTCCGTGCCGGAAAGCTCGCCGATGACCGACGGGTAAATATCATCGACCGTTATCCCGCCGCCGGAAAGCGTTTCATGGATAGCCGCGACATTCTTCGCGCCGTTTGTCGACGCGGTATCGGTATCGGTGTAGGACGGCACAAGCGCGGTGCACTGCACCCTGTTCACATTGCCGTATTCCTTATTAACGCGGACAACTACGTCGCCGTAGGTGTTGAATATCTCCGAGCCGTAATAGGTGTAATCCGCGGTGTACGCGGGCAGGAATACCACCGACGACTCGCACAGGTAATCTATCGCAACATCGGACAGCGCTATATAATCGTCCGAGCTTTTGCCGAGCGCCTCCAGAACGGAGCGCACAACGCGCTGCTCGATCGGGCGGTACTGTTCTTTAAGGGAAGAATTTTCCCACAGGCGTGGCTCCTCGTTCACTGGGGAAGTCCATGAGGTGCCCGTGAAATCAATGCCGATATCGCCGCGCAGATAAAGCGGTTCATCGCCCGAATAGGTGACGCGTATTATGTTCTGCTCGCCCGTGCCGGGGGAAATGATATTGAGCGCGTTTTCGGTTTCACCGCGCTCGGTATCGGGCGAGGTGAAGTATTCGGAAACAGGGCCGCTTTCAAACGGCGAGGCGGTTATTCCCGACGCGTCGCCGAGCCCCGTTATAAATTCATAGAACGCCGTGTAGTCGATACCGCTGCCGCTGCCGAGGAGTGAATATGCAGTCATTCCCACAACGGAAAAAACAGCCGCGCAGTACATTGCGGTCGAGAAATATTTTGAATTGCAGTTTTCCCGCATAACAACGCGCTTCAGATAAGGCGAGGCTTTTGCGCCGCTGTCAAATTTTCTGTTTTCGCTCTTTACCATTCTGCGGTAGGTTCGCGCGTTTCCTTTGTCAATGACCAGCCCCTGCGAATAACAGAACGATATCGCCGCCGCGCCGAACAGAAACGCAAGCGCGGGAATGAGCCAGATATTGACCTCGAGCCGTTCGCCGATAAGCGGCGGCACGCACAGAGCGACAAACAGTATAGCGGGCGGGAGAACGTGAACTCTCCCCGAAACCGCCGCAGCGGTAACAAGCGCGAAAATAACGCACAGGACAGCGAAGCCGAGCTTCACACCATCGATATACAGCGGGTTGCTTTCGGAGAGCAGGCTTTCGCTGTGGAAAAGGTAACCGCGCGGGAAAAGGAACCGCCCGTCGACGGTAAGCATGGCTGCGTCAACGAAATAGGATATTTTTTCCCAAAGCCCGTCACGTCCGCCCCACATAAGCCACGCAGCCATTCCTCCCGCAAGAATTACGGCGGGAACCGCAACGCGCTTTCTGACAAACGCAAACAGCACCGAGAAAAAAACGGCAGCCATGAACGAAACGCCCGCAGCGAAAAGCGTTCCCGCGGGCATTTCATATTCCGTCATGATAAATAGCATACAAAAGACCGTTATACAGCCCGAAAGCAGTATCTTTTTAAGAAGCGCTGTGATGAAGCGCGGTTTGGTGCTGTAATACCGGTCAAACACAAGCACGCCGTCGGATAGGTTGTTTATTCTCATTTAATACAAAAATTCTTTCGGAATAGTCCGTAATAGTCAGCTGAAAATGTGAATGCCGTGCTTTTTAAGGGAGTCGTTTACATAAGCATAGCGCATATTTTCCCATTTTTCATAGTCCTTGAAGCCCTCGAGTTTTACCGCGCCCTTTATCTGAACGACCTCAGCCGTGTAATTGAGGACGGAAGCGTTCCAGATGTAGTTTATGCTTCTGTGCACGGTGCGAAGCGGGGCTATCTGTTTCATATCGGTGCTCTTGGGGCAAATGACCCTGTTGAGCGGGAAATTATCGGTAACGGGAGCGGTAACCTCCGCGTCGTTAAGGCAGCTTTCAAGCCCGCTTCCTATCGCATTGTCCGTCCCGAAATATGCGCACATTTCGTTGTATTTCATTCCGAACAGGTTACGGAACAGCGTGCAGACGATTTCCGACATCTCGCGCGCAAGCGCGGTTTCGTCGTCATCGGGAAGCTCAAGCAGGTGCGATTTTTTGAACGACTTCGCGAGCGCTTCCTCCGAAAGCTCCTCAACGAGCGTATCCAGCTTCTCGCGCACTGCGGGGTCTGACATCGAGAACGCGTCGCGCACGACGGTATCGTCGCGGTCCTCGGTCAGGCGGTCTATTATCGCCGCGCGGTTAACGGCTATCTTTTCAAAAAGCTCCGCCTTTTTGTTCAGCGTGTTTTCGAGGTAGTCGCTGAATGTATCGTACATCTGCCGGTACATTTTGAGCAGTGTATCCGACGTGCGGTATTCCCTGCTGTATTCGGAGAAATCCTTTAGCTCCTCGATATACTGCTCCGCAGCCTTCCCCGCGAACAGCGCGGAGGTCTTGACCTTCATATAAGCGTTGTTGCAAAGGCTGCGCGAGCGCTCCAGCTGATCCTTCATATCATCGGCGTCGCTCTTTATCTTCGCCATCGCGACCCTCAGCTCGGAAAGGCACTTCTTTATGATCTCAATGGAATAGAACGGTCCCTTTGAAAGATCGTTCTTCGCGTTTTCGCAGTCGGAAAGCACCTCTCCCGTTATCTCGGGCAGGCATATTTCGGCGCCCTCGGACGTCAGCTCGACGACCTTGTTCAGCCATTCCTCGATATAATTCATCGAGCCGTCGCTGCTTATTTTGAGCGCGCGCGGAGAGAACGTCGGGTTTACCTTTTCGTCAAACTCAAGCTTGGGGATAGTCCCCGCCTTTGACGCCAGATAAAGCGCATTCGGGGTCACCATCGCGGCGTACTGCCCGAGCTTGTTCTGACCTACGCTGTTTTTGTTCAGCATTCGGTTGAACACGGTGAACACCTTAACCGAAAGGTAGGACAGCAGCTTTCCGACAGGGACTTCCCTCACCTGTGCGTCAAACGCAAGGTAACGGAAATCGTGGTTTTCGTTGGGCTTCAGCATATTGTAGGACATTATGCGCTCGGCGTCGTCGTCCTTTGAAAACAGCACCGCCATGCGGGAGAGTATCTTCTCTGCCGCTCCGCTGAGCGTCCTGCCGTAATTCTCGTCAGCCTGCGCGATAAAGCAGGAGCTGAAAGGCGGCTTGTCGGAATTGACCTCAAACGAAGCGGAATACCGCTGCGAAAAGCGGGTCTTTCTCGTCTGGAACATATCCAGCTCATTTTTGGCTATTATTGTATTTGCATAATAATTCCCGAGCTCGCGCTGATCGGTTTCAAAGAGCTCCGCAGTATCCCCCGCGAAGAGCATAGCGTTTATCTTGAACGGATAGGACGAGCCGTCGAACAGCGAGCGCAGGATATACGCGAGGTCGATGAACATTCCGCCGAAAAAGGCGTCGCCGAGATTGCCCGTGATGATTATTTCAAGCGAGCGGTCGGTGCCCGAAAAGGCGTTTATGCTCTCGCCTATGCGCTTGAAAAGCGGCTTGATATAATGAAACAGCGCAACGCGCCCGCACTGTCGCTTTGTAAGCCCGTAGGACGGGGTTGCGGGGGAATAATTCTTCAGCCCGCTGTCGAACCACGACAAAGCATACTGCGGCAGCCGCGCAGGGTTGTTGAGGTATTTGTATATTGAATCCTCGGGTACTATCGAAAGCTTTTCATCGTCGGCGAGCCTTGAGCCGAAGCATTCGGACTCGTCGAGAAGCCTGCTTTCTCCGATGCCGAGGTAGCGCATTTTTGTATTATCCGTGCCGAAACGGCGCTCCGTTATATGCTTGCAGCGGAGAACGCAGTCAACACCGTTTTTCCCTATGCCGATAATGAGCATTCTGTTTATTCCGAAAATATTTTTTTCGGTATCACAAAGCTTTTCTATCCTTTCCGGCTTTAACCATTCTATCTGTTTTTCTATCTCCACGATACGACACCCCTAATCTGACAAACGCTTTTCCGCACATTTTCGGGTGCGGAATTTACTGTATTACCATAATATGAGCATTGCACTGTAATGTTAGCAGTCACCTCTCGGAGCGGAGCAATTCCCCTATAAATATTATACAATATAACTTCCCTATTGTCAACCTAAAAAATACATTACCGTATGAATTTTAGGTATAAATTATCTGTGCATTATAACAAAGCCAAGCGCTCCCAACGTTTATCGGGAGCGCTGTATGTTCTGTAACCGGTCAACCCGTTGTTCTGAACTCCTGAAGAGTTGCCTCGAGCGAGGGCATTATCTCGTCGCGGTTCTGCGTCCAGCTTCCGCCGTAGTAGGCAGCGTCGCACATTGCGTCGGCAAGGGTCTTCCAGAAGTCGGAGTTTATGCCGTACGCGTCCTCGGTGATAAATTCGAAGTTTGCGGGGTCGCACATTTCTCTCCAGAGGTCGTATTCCTGCTCGCCCCATGTTATCTGCCACTTCTCATGCCCCTCATACTTGCCGGTGACATAATACTCGGGCGTGGGGTTAACGTGATCCTCGCGGGTCTGCGCGATGATCGCCTCGTCGGTGTCAAATACTCTCCAGCAGTTTATCATATCGACCGCGCCCTTTATATTCTTCGCGCCGCGCGGAACAACAAAGCCGTAGGTGTCGATCGACTGATAATACTTGTCAGCCTGCGGGTCGCGGGGATAGGGGACGAACGCGAACTCCGAGGGAGTACCGAATATGTCGTTGTCAACGCCCTGCGGATTTTGGAGCGTTTCCGTGGCGGCAATATAGCTCCACTCGGGCTCCATTCCGAGGAAAAGTATATTATCGCAGTGCAGCGCGAAAACCTGCGGAGATACCCAGTCGCCGTACTGCTTCCCGTAAGCAAGACCCTCGCGGTACAAATTTTCAAGGAATGCCATTCCCCTTGTGATACGCGGGTCGTTAAGGTTGTTCTTGATAACTCCGCCCTGCTGAACGTCGATGAGCGGAATGCCCGTTGTGGAGAAGAAGGTGGCTATCGTGAGGTCGGTCGCGTAGTAGCCGATATGATCCTCGTCCTTGTCGCAGAACTCCTGCATAAGCCGCTGCCATGCGTCCCATGTCCACTCGTTTTTACGGTAAAGCTCGTAAGGATCTTCCAGGTCGTTTTTCTCGATCGTCTTTTTGGAGTAGTTAAGAGTATAGAATGTTGTGGTTCTGTGGGGGTAGTAGTAATGCTTTCCGTTGTAGGTATAGTCCTCAATGATATCCGCCATACCCTCCCAAAGCGGAGAGTGGGGGTCGATGTAGTCGTCGAGCGGCTCGAAAATATTCTTTGAAACGTTCCCGGGATAAAGGAAAGCGTCCTTTGTAACGATATCGGGCGATTCGTCCGCGGCGATAAGCTGTCCGAGCTTGTCAAAATAAGCGTCGCCGCTCGGAGAGGAAATGTACTCGAGAGTGCCGCCGTAAAGCTCGCTGCTGAATATCAGGTACTGCTCCCTGCCCTTCTGGTCGGTGGTAAGATCATAGAAACCGAGGTATCTTACTGTTCCTGCGTTTCCGTCGGGAGTATAGCTGTCAACGTTGACGTCCTTAATCTCCTTGTCGGTCGCCGCGTTTGCGTCTGGGTCGGTCGTGGTGGAAGCCTGCGTGGAAGATGTCTGCGCGACGGGTGCCTCGGGCGTGACCGAGGCAGCAGGCAGCTCGTCTGTGCAGGCGGTAATTCCTGCCGTCACAGCTAACGCAGCGCCGCAGGCAAGTAATCGCTTGAGCTTGCTCATGATAAATTCTCCTTTTTAACAAAATCGGATTTGATAAACTAAGGAAACGCTGATTTAATCTACCCGTAAAGCGAAAAATATGTTATAATA
>JBJFHP010000250.1:0-6216 GCA_051893715.1 Oscillospiraceae bacterium | reverse complement strand
ATATTGAATAATGAATAACGAAGAATGAATAATAACGGTATCGGCTCCGCCGATTATTTTGAAAATATGATTATACGCATTTTAAAATCCGTGCCCGCAGGGCACACCACAATTATTCAATATTCAATATTCACTATTCATTATTCATTAAGATAAACCCTATTTTCAGGGTTTATCGACAAACTGTGACCGGCGCCGCTTTTTCACGGTGCCGGTCTGCTTATTTGGCAATAACATTGTTTATTGAACAGCCGCTTCTCCGCCGCCCCATTCAACAAGGGTAAAACCGTTTCTCACGAACCCATTGAAATGCTGCGGCTGTGTTTCGAAATATTCGGGTACGCTTGCGTATACCATGAATACTCTGAGCACGCTGTCGGGCTGCGGGGTCACTTCCATCGGGACAGCCGCCGAATAATCCTCTGTGTGGAATGTGATGTAGTTGTATTCGTTCTGCTGCATTCTCGGCAGCCAGTAAATTATGAACTCGTTGCGCTCGCGCGGGGTGAGCCCTATCTCGGCAAGCTTTTCTTCAAGGAACTCCGCAGTATCACTGCCGCGAACGACCTCGCCGCTGCTCATGTCCCATTCTGCGGCACCCGCGCCCTCCCAATAAAGGCAGTAATACTCCCTGCCGTCGGCATTGTCGACAAGCGTTCCGTCGGGATAAGCGGTGACGTTCCAGCCGTCGCGGTAATCAGGATAAGTGCAGGTGAGCCCTCCGTCGGGACTTACCTTAACGGTAACATCGGTCGTTTCTTCGGGGTACAGGTAAATCACGGGCTTAGCGTAATCGCCGAGAAATCTGTAACCGTAATTTTGGATCGTGGGGTCATATTCGCCGAAATAATATGCGTCGGTGAGATTTGCAAGCTTGTATTCTATCATGCGCTCCGTAACGGGGAGCTTCTCGCACTTCTGCCCATCTCCTACAGCGCAGAACTGGTCGGAATACAGCACAAATGTCTGTTCGATATCCGCGCAGTAATCGTTGCGCAGCCAGCCGTATATCTCCCATTTTCCGAAGGAAGCGGTATATTCGCCGTAGGAATAATACGGATAGTCGGGCTTTGCGTCTTTCCAATACTCGTCGTTGGGGTCATAATACGGATCGTAATCATACGACACTTCAAACTGTATTTCCTCGCCGTTCATGAAATAGTGCACGGCTTCACCGTCCTCGGCGTACTCGTCGCCGCTGCTGCTGAACAGCTCGGTAAATTCAAGCTTGCCGTCCTTCAGCGTGAAAAGGTAGTCGGCGGGATTTTTGCTGCTTTCGTCAAAGCGGTTTACGCGCGACATGGTGAACCACGCTTTTTCTCCGTTTTCAAGCTGTTTCAGCCCTATAACGTTTCCGTGGCTGCCCATCAGACCGGTGTCATTATTATAAAGCGTATCAACATACTCGGGCACGGAATCATTCACGCAGTAAATATCGACATCGCTGAAACTGCACCAATCGGACGCGCCCTCGACATTTACGCTGCGCGCCACAAGTATTTCGGGCTTGTCGTCAAAGTCAAGGTCAATAAGGTTTACGCCCACGATATCGTCTGCAAGCAGCTTATCCTTTATCGAAAGCAGCGCCTTATAGGTTTCCGCGGCGTTTCCGCCCTTTTCGTCAAAGGCGCTGTCCCCTAAAAGGCAGACATCAAGCGCTGTTTCCGCGTCCGAAATCTTTTCGAGAGAGGTAAGCCTGCCTGTCGCCACAATTCCGTCCGCAGAAGCGGTATACAGGATATCCATTGACACCGCAGCATAGCACCAGCCATTCGTTTCGTGTAAATCGGAGGAGGTCGCCCCGACGCACAGCGAATCGCAAACGACTTTGCTGCCGTTAATGTCAAACACATAATTCTCGGCGGGAACGGCTTCAAGGCTCGGCAGCGGAATATTGTACATATACGCGGGGTCAATTATTACCGAGATATCGTCCTTGGAGCGGGCGTTCACAAACGCATTCGCCTGAACATTCTCCAGCCTGTATTCATATTTGCCGTCCTCATCGGCGGGTGTTGCGCGGACAAGTCCGAGTTCCTCGGCGGAACGCGGCTTTCCCGCAGAAGCCGCTGTGAGGTAATTCTTTTCGGCGTCCGCATTATCGGCTTTGTCGAAAAAAAGCGAGCTTTCGCGGAAGAGCGGCTCGACAGACGCGGCAGGCTCTTCGCTGCTTTCGGTCGGAGCGGTGGTTTCGGCAGAGTCTTCAAGCGAGGAGTTTCCCGGTGCAAGACTTTCGGTTCCCGAGCAGCCGGACATAAGAAGCAGAGCTATGGCAGAAATAAGTGCAAGTTGTTTTTTCATATAAAACACCCCCGTTATTTTGCGGTCACCGTTCAGACGAAAAGTCAGTGCGTCCGATGACCGTGTTTCTTTAATCACATTATAGCACTGCACATTGAAATTTGCAATTACACAGCAATTACAATATGGTAACAATATAGTTACAATTACGCGTCGGTTTTCGTGACATATGCAGCGGTTTTGCCGAGCGGGTGCTGCTGCGGGTTTTGTGGGTGGGGATTATTATATGTAAGGCAGCCGCTACCTGAAGTATAAGAAATTTGTCTACAATTCTATGTTATGTTAATCGTGATACGCCGAACACAACGGGGATTTCGTGAGCTTTATATCTCTTTTCAAGCTATTGTATTTCCGAATAATATTTTTTTCAGTTTTTGCCCAACCAGTTTTCCGTCATTGTCGCTATTTCGTGCGCCGAATGACACCCGTATCGTTCCGAGAGCGTACTCCTCGGGAACGCCCATTGCGTCAAGGACATGGGATATCTGTGTGCGCGAGGAATCGCAGGCGGAGCCTGTGGACACGCATACTCCCATAAGGTCAAGGCGATGAAGCAGCATTTCTCCCTCAAACCCGCGGAAAGAAAGGCTCATATTACCCGGAACGCCGCCGCCGTTTCTGATATAGTCTGTCCCCGCGATTTCCGCAAGCAGGTCGCGCTCAAGTCGGCGAAGCTTCTCCGCGTTTGCTTTCATATCCGCGCAGCTCTTTTTCAGCGCCGCCGCCATTCCCGCAATAGCCGCGACATTTTCCGTTCCCGCGCGCAATCCGTTCTCCTGTGAACCGCCGTCAAGGAATGCGCCAAGCGGAGTTCCGTTCTTCACAAACAGGATACCAATGCCCTTCGGACCGCCGAATTTGTGCGCCGAGCCCGACAGCATATCCACCCCGAGCGCCTTGACGTCAACCGGAATATGCCCAAGCGCCTGAACCGCGTCCGTGTGGAACAGCGCGCCGTGGCTGTGGGCAATTTCGGCAAGCTCCGCAATCGGCTGAATTGTACCGGTTTCGTTGTTCGCGAGCATTACAGACGCAAGCAAAGCGTTATCGCCGATAAAGCCGCGCAGCGTTCGGGGCTGTAATACCCCCGCGCGGTCAACGGGCATATAAGCCACAGGCGAGCCTGCGCGTTCTGTTGCCGCACAGCTGTTCAGCACCGCTTTATGCTCCGTCATTGAGGTGAGTATCGTTTTCCGCTCGGAAACAAGCCCCTTTATCGCCCAGTTGTCGCTTTCCGTGCCGCCCGAGGTGAAGAAAATTTCCTCAGGCTCTGCGTTAATGCACCCGGCAATATCCTCCCGTGCTTTCGCAAGGGCAGCCTTTGCGCTGCGCGAAAACGAATACGGCTGCGACGGGTTGCCGTATTCAGTCAGGAAGTATTGCTTCATTACCTCAAACACATCGGGGTCAAGCGCCGTTGTCGCCGCGTTGTCTGCGTATATCATTCTTATTCCCCCTAATCAAACAGCTTGCAGCCCTCACCCTTAAATTCTTCTATCTTGTCGAGGATATCCTGCGATGTGACGCCGAGATACTCTGCAAGGCAGTCAAGGCAGTAATACTCCGTTATCCGCTCGCCAAGCAGCTTTTTGCAGATACCCTGCTCGTCCTTTGAAAGCGGCTCTTTGCCGCAGCCTATGCACATCATGCTTCGATATCCTTTACTCCGAAAGGCGGAATGGTTTTTCCGCCGAACTCGTCGGGGTCAAGTAAGCCGAGCTGGATCTTGATTATCGAGCGCATTTCCATGGCGGGCGCCAGGCAGTAGGTCGTAAACTCCTGCTTTGTGATATCCTGCGGGCGCTGAACATTCGGGAACAACAGCTTCAGATACGCCGTGCAGATACGCTTTACCGCCTCGGTATCACGGGTGTCGGAGCGCTCGGGAACATCGACCAGCGCGTCAACAACAGCGCGGTAGCTCGGGTCGTCGCGCAGCTCGTGCATTATCGTAGAGAAATACTCGGAATTAAGCGCCCAGCCGCATATTTTCAGGTCGTCGTTCATTCGCGGCAGCTCCCAGCCTTTCAGAAAGCCGTGAAATCTGTCCACAAGAGCGCTTTCGTGAAAGACGTGGGGCAAGTCCTTGAACATATTGAGATACTCGTTCATGGAGCTTGCCGGAATATTTCCCAATAGGATTATTCCCGCGTCAGCCGTACCCTCGTGGCTGCCAACGGTGTACTTTCCGTTCTCCATGTAGCCCTTCAGTGCGCCGCGCATTTCGTCAATATCGGTGAAATTTATGGTTTGCACCTCGTCCAGCGCAACATAGTCATGACCGAAAACAAGCCCCTCCTGCCGCCTTGAGATGTCGTAGAACATTCGCGCGCGGGACATAGTGCCGCCCGAGGACAGCCAGCCGAAACGGCTCACCGAGCCGAACAGATAGCTTTTACCCGTTCCTTTGGGAGCAAGCTCGATCATATTCAGCCGCTTTTCCACAAACGGCAGCAGGCGGGTTATCATGGCGAGCTTCTGCCGTGGAGTATCATAGCCCGCGGCGTTGTAGTCAATCGCGCCGAGGATAACGTCGATCCATTCCTCCAGACTGAACGATTCGCGCGCGTATTTATATTCGTCAAGGTCAACCACATAAGGGCAGAAATCCTGAAAGCCCGCAAGCTTTATCTTTCCCGCGTCCTTGTCGGACTCGGGAAACCGGTAGCCAAGCTCAACTATTCCCCAGTTTTCCTCCGCTTTCAAAAGCGCCTCGCTGCAGTTTTCCCACACCTCGCGCGGGATAACGGTATCCTTGTAGGAAAGCCCGAAATCCGGCAGAGAGAACGACAGAGCCTGCGTACTGATGTCAATGTTAATGCTTATCTTCGCAAGAAACTTTACCTGCTCCCGATAGTTGACAACGCGGTTCATAATGGACTTCCAATCCTCTTTTTTGGGAATGAACTCCCGAATGAACTCGGCGGCGCCCTCTACGTCAATATTGCCCTCGTCGTCCTGAAACCGCTTCAGAACCCAGTCGCGCATGAAAGAGGGCAGCTTGAACGAAGAGATAAAGTTGCTTTTTTTGAGGTCCTTAAACACCACCATTTCGTCAAAGCAATCCTTTAATCTCTCCGCAAATTCAGAATTGTATTCGCTCATCTGTAACCTCCGAAATCAAAACAGGTCAACCTCTCTTGTATTTTTCTGCGCAGAAAACGGCAGCCTGACGCCCATATCCTTGTCGCCGTCGTAGACATCGGCAAAATAGTCGCCCTTGCGTTTCAGCTTCGGGAGAGAGAATTTTGCGTGTCTGTTGTCAGCGGCAAATTCACCCTCGATAAACTCGCCGTCAATATACAGGCGCGGCTTTGTCATGGGGATATTCGCGTACAGCGTGAGCGTCGGAATTTCACGCGGTATAAGTATTATCACCGGCTCGGTAAAGCAGAACTCGACATTCTCGGGGCGCTTTGTCAGCGTGATTATCGGCACAACCACTTCCTCGAGAGCTGCTCCGCCGTGAACCTCGACATTCGCTCTTCTTCCGCCCTTAAAGCGCTCGTAGTTCGCAAGAACCGCGTAACCGTCCTCGTATGCGGCAAAGGGAATATGCGGGTCAGCCTGTGCGGGACAGCAGCGCCCGCTGTGCTCGCCCGATTCGTCAAGGCTCACAGACGCGGCGGATTCGTGACCGTAAAGCACGCCGAGCCTGCTTGCGCCGTGGTCTGATACGACAAACGCCTTGCGTATCGTCCCCTGTACCAGCATAGACTGAATACGGCGCAGCTCCTCGTCAATTATCTCCAGCTCCTCGAACAGGTGCAGCGGAAGGTCGCATTTGAGATAGTCGTATACTGTGCTGTGGTGCTTTATCTCGTCGAGCGCGTCTATCTTGTGCTGATTTTCAGCGGGGAAATACTGCTGAAAATCCTTGTTCTTTTCGGTAATAGAGGGCAGCTCGCACCTGCC
>JBJFHP010000249.1:0-6254 GCA_051893715.1 Oscillospiraceae bacterium | reverse complement strand
ACCAGGCAGTTCGCAACTCTCAGGACGGTATCAACATGATCCAGACCTTCGAGGGTGCTGCTCAGGAATCTCACAACATTCTTCAGAGAATGAAGGAGCTCGCTTCCGAGTCCGCTAACGGTACATACGATAACTCCACAGACCGCGCTGCTATCCAGCTCGAGTTCGATCAGCTGAACGACGAACTGAACCAGATCGCTGATACCGACTTCAACGGCACAGTTGCTCTGAACGGCGGCACAATGGCTGACGGCACAAAGGCAGCAGGCGGCGTTATCGACTATAAGGCAGAGTCCGCAAGAGATCCCAAGCAGATCGGCGGTACTTACATCAACGGTATCGGTACAGCTAACTATGACTTCACCGCTCCTGATGGAGATGATGACGCAACCTCCAAGACTATTGAATTTACTGTTGAGGTAGCAGACCAGACTGACGGATCCAAGAAGTACACTTGGACAGCAAGCGACGGCTCTACTGTAACAAGCAAGGACAACGGTGGTTTCGAGTATGACGGTGCTGTTATCGGTATCGACACCTCTAACCTTATCTCCGGCGATTCTGTAAAGATCACCTTCAACAAGAACACCGACGAGGTTAAGGATCTCTCTACTACTATAGGATCCAGCTTCGAGGCAAAGAAAATAGATGGTACCGTTACATCCGGTTCTTTCGATATTGACCTTGATGAGGATGACCTGACAGCAGAGCTTGCTGACGCTCTGAATGCTCTCAACGGCGCAAAGATCACCGAGGACGTTGCTGCTGACGGCACAGTAAGTCTTAAGACTACCGCTCTGACCGGCACAGGCGATATGGGTAAGTGGGCAGGCGCTCAGTTCACTATCGATACTGACGGCAAGATCTCCTATAATTCCAACACAGTTACCACAGCTGTTCAGCTTGGTACATGGACGGCAGGAAGCACCGCTGACAACAATATCGCAGGTTCAATTGAGAATACTCTGGTTATCGGCGAGTCTACATACAAGGCTGCTGATCCCGGCTCCATAAAGGTTATCGAGCCCGAGGGCGTTGTTTCTAAGGCTAACTCCTATGACAACTCCAAGGCAGAGATGACATATGCTAAGAGCATTACTCTCCAGACCGGTGCAAGAACCAAGGATTCCGTAAACTTCACATTCAACTACAACACCGACGGCACAGCTGATATGGGCGACCTCAAGGCTAACCTGAACATCTCCGCACGTGCTGACGGTCTGAACACCGAGAACCTGTCCCTTGCTACTCAGGGCGACGCTAACTACGCTATCGACCAGATCGACAAGGCTATCAACAAGGTTTCTATGGTTCGTGCTTCCTTCGGTTCTATCCAGAACAGACTGGAACACAAGATCGACAACCTGACTACTACTTCTACCAACCTGACAGAAGCAGAGTCCGCTATCCGCGACACAGATATGGCTTCCGAGATGATGAACTACACCAAGTACAACATTCTCCAGCAGGCAGCTCAGTCTATGCTCGCACAGGCAAATCAGCAGCCTCAGTCCGTTCTCCAGCTCCTCGGCTAATCGGAATGAAATTCCTGACGGAATTTCCTACCTCACGTTTGCTTACGCAAACGCGCGGAATGTCGCATTCGCGGCTAACGCGGCGTGAGAACTGCTTGAACGCGGCTTAAATGCCGGTAAACAAAGTGCACTTCGGCTCCCCGCAGAAATGCGGGGAGCCTTTTTGCAAAACACTTGACAATATCATTTTTGTGTGATATAATGTGAGTGTAGAAACCCAAAGGCTACAAACATAGCATATACAAAATGAACCCCCGAGTGCCAGCTCGGGGGTTCGGTTTATGTGCGTGTGCTCCGCTGACTAGCTGTCATCGTCGAGCCACTTGCAAATGTAGTAAGCCACCACACTCGCTATGACGGACAGCACAAACCCAAAGGCGTCCATAGCATTCACCTCCTTCCGTTTATACGTCCGGAGTTAGCCAGCATTTTTATTATACATTAAATCGGTGTTTTTGTCAAATTATAAGTGAACTTGACAGAATGCTTTTTATGTGATATAATGTGAGTGTAAAAAGTTGAGGATTTTTACATGTGGTCACACAAGGATAAACCCCCGAGTTCCGGCTCGGGGGCTTATTTTATCCTTAATTTCGTTTCAGCTACTTGAAATTTTCCCGATAATGTGGTATGATAAAATATATATGGTCTTACAGCGGAGTTTTCCGCATTAAATTATAAAAAAGGAAAGGTTCAACGTATTTATGAGCAAGGTAGTTAAGTTCGGCGGAAGCTCTCTCGCCGATGCAAATCAGTTCAGGAAGGTAGCCGATATAATCCACGCGGACGAGGAGCGCTGCTATGTAGTCCCCTCCGCGCCCGGAAAGCGCTTCAAGGACGATACAAAGGTAACGGATATGCTGTACCGCTGCTATGACGAGGTAACAAACGGCGCGGATTTCGCGGTAGCGTTCGCCCCCATTCGCGAGCGCTTCAACGGCATTATCGCCGACCTCGGGCTCGACCTCTCGCTTGAGGACGAGTTTGTTAAGATAGGCGTTAATTTCCGCGAGCAGGCAGGCAGAGATTACGCGGCAAGCCGCGGCGAATACCTCAACGGCATGATCCTCGCAAATTATCTCGGCTATGAGTTCGTTGACGCGGCAAAGGGTATCTTCTTCGACAACAAGGGCAATTTCGACGGCGACATCACCAACGCCTGCCTCGGCGCAATTCTCGACAGAACGCCGCGCGCCGTTATCCCCGGATTTTACGGCGCAATGCCCGACGGCAGCGTAAGAACGTTCTCCCGCGGCGGCTCCGACTTCACAGGCTCCGTTGTCGCAAAGGCGGTAGGCGCTTCCCTTTACGAAAACTGGACAGACGTCAGCGGCTTCCTTGTTGCCGACCCGAGAATTGTCGATAACCCCGAGGGTATAAGCGTTATCACCTATTCCGAGCTGCGCGAGCTTTCCTATATGGGCGCGGGCGTGCTCCATGAGGACGCGATATTCCCCGTTAGAAGCGCGAATATCCCGATAAATATAAAGAACACCAACGCGCCGCAGGACGCGGGCACGCTTATCGTCCCCACAGGCACCGAGCCCGCAAGCAAGTACCTTATCACCGGTATCGCGGGCAAGAAGGAATTTTCCGCGATCTCCATCGAAAAGGACAGAATGAACTCCCACAAGGGCTTTATGAGAAGGCTGCTTCAGGTGCTGGAGAACCACGGGATATTCCCCGAGCATATGCCGACAGGTATCGACACGGTGAGCGTTGTCGTTAACACTCACGAGCTTGAGGGTCAGCGCGAAAAGCTGGCGCAGCGCCTTGTCGAGGTGGTTAAGCCCGACCATTTCGAGATAATCGACAACCTCGCGCTTATCGCAGTCGTAGGCCGCGGAATGCGTTCCGCAAAGGGTACCGCGACAAGAGTTTTCGCGGCGCTTTCTCACGCTAACATCAACATTCGCATGATAGACCAGGGCTCCTCCGAGCTCAATATCATCGTCGGCATAAACGAGGCTGACTATGACAAGGCTATCCGCGTGCTTTACGATATGTTTATTCTCAGCGAGCAGTGATTTCCTTTCCGTTCGGTCATCTGTACGAAAGAGAGAGTTGTTATGAAAAGAGTATCCGCGCTGATTATCGTTGTGTTGTGCGCCGCGATGTGCGGCTGTGATTCCCTGCGCGGCGGCGTTGTGCTTGACGCGGTGACGTCCGGCGCGGACGCGTCCGAATCCGCGGCGGGAAATTCCCTGATCGCATATACGGAAATGTTTTACTCTCCGACGGCAAGCCTCACAAAAAAGCTCACCGAAAAGCATTGGTACAATTGCGAGGATCTTAGCGAGGAATGGATATTCACGGACGAAACCGTGACCGTAAACGGGGAGGAGCTTCCCTGCTCGGTAAAATATCCGCTGCTTCAGGGGCTTTCCGTTATTATCGGCGAAACGACTTACAGGGCATACGAGCCCGACGGCGAAACGGTGTATCTTATCGGCAAATCGGAAACGATAAGTCTTTGCTCCTCCGAAAGCGAGGAATACAAGCGGTTTGTCCGCACGGAAAAAGTAGAGCAGTCGGCGGCGGAGCTTCTGAAAAGATACCCCGACAACGACGGCTGGCTCGAACGCAAAAACTGCGGCGACATTCCGCTGCTGGCAAGCGCGGATATTATCGACGAGGCGCTGAACTACGGCGCGTTTATCGTGACAACTCCCGAGGAGCTTGCAAGCGCGGTCTGGGCTGTCAACACCATGACTGACATATATTTCCCGATAAAGATCGACGCGGATATTGACCTTTCGGGGTACGAATGGGCGCCGATGGGCTGGAACGGCGGCGCGAACGATCACCCGTTCAACGGCGCCGTGATCGGCGAGGGGCACACTATCAGCAATATGACCATAAATTCCGACGACAGCGACGTCGGCTTTATCGGCTGGGAAACCTTCTGCTATGTCGGAGACCTCACGTTTGACGGCGCGAGGGTTCGCGGCGGGTGCAATGTCGGCGTTGTTTCGGGGCAGGCTATCGGCGGCGTTTATGAAGGGATAACCATAAAAAACAGCACTGTCGACGGCTCGACTGCGGGGTCAATGCTCGGCTGGGACGCGAACACGAGCAAGAAAAACTGCTCCGCCGACGTTATCGTAAACGGCAAAGAGTTCCCGTTCCTCTCTTACAACGATAAGGAAAAGAGCGAGATAGTCATAGAAAACCCCGTTGAAATAACGCTAAACGAGCAGACCCACGAGGTCACCCGCCCCGAGGTCGAGGGTTATCATAATCTCGGTTGGATGGTCTTTTTCAACGGCGAACAGGTGCTCCACAGAAACGCGGAAAACGAGCTCAGCTACACATATTTTCTTAACGAGCCGGGATATTATGAGATATATCTCACGGCGTATGTACAGGGTCAGTATGTCCCGATAAGCAACACGGTTAGTTATACGATAAATTGATAAACCGACAAATTGACAATTTGACGTGAATTTTTTACAGGGGGAACAGAGAATGGATCATTCGGAATATCTTGCGGAGAGTATGGTTGCGGGCGGAAAAATGAGCGCCTACAAGAACCACCTTATCAGGAATATCGAGGTTATCGGGCAGCGAAAGCTTGCGGTGATAGGCGGCGGGGCGGAATTGGACCTGCTTAACAAAACCATTGACGCACTGAGAAAAAAGAACGTGCGCGTTCCCGAAACGGCGTTCAGAATATGCCTCAGGGAGTCCGACGCCGACCCCGAAAAGGATATCCGCTTTGTTGACGAGCTGAAGGGCAAGGCAGGCGCGTTTTATGCGCTGATACTTCTTCCCTACACTCCCGTAGAAACGACTATCGCGGCAATGTCGGGCGTTGTCGGAACATCTCAGGAGGCGGCGCAGGCGCTCAAGGCGCTCGGCTACACCGACAGGGACTTCTGCGAGATGAACGATCCCGAGGGCTCGGGATTAAAGGGCACCCTCGGCGCTTCAAAGGCGAACGGCTCGATAAATTCCGAGGCTAAGAAATGCGCGGGCATGGAAAGCTCCACCGCGGCGCAGCTTGCGCAGTACAAGGGAAAAATGGGCGGACAGCGCTGCTTTATCCTCGGGAAATACAGCGCGAAGCTCGACGAGCTCAACACCATTCTCAACGAGCGCTGCATTGCCTGCAACGACTTCTGCGACTTCTTCGCGAAAACGCCGCAGCGCCCCTCCTATTTCCTGCTGACGGAAGCGGACAGCTATCTCGGAAACGGAAAGTATATCGAGGGCATGGAATGCTTTGTTAACGGGAATATTAAGGTATTCGAGGACAAGTTCAAGAAAAAGCCGACATATATCAACCATCTCGGAAACGGGCTTATCGAGGGGCTGCCCTCTTTCCGCTCCGTTCTGGATCAGTGGGAAACGGCGCGGTTGCTCACCGTGTATGAAATGATACAGACCGCGCTTTACATGGGCTTTTCGGAGATATATATTTACGGCTTCGACGGGCTGTTCACGCTGGAATACGACGGCAGCGGCACGGGCAGGTTCCCCGCAGAGGGCGCTGTTCCCGGCTTCCCCGCAAAGGCGCGCGAGCTTCTCGAAAAGGTCAGGGCATACGCCGAGGGTCACAATGTCCGCATATTCAATATGTGCGAAACGGCGGGACTTTCAATGTTTGAGCACGCTGCATTCGCCGACATAGACTTCACCTCATCTTCTATTTTCGGCAGGATATAATACTAATATCATATCTTCTTATAGACAAAGTCTATAAGAAGATGCCGCCGA
>JBJFHP010000248.1:0-6296 GCA_051893715.1 Oscillospiraceae bacterium | reverse complement strand
TGGACTTGATAAGACCGCCCGTGCTCATGCCGCCCGCGTAGATGATATTGCTGTTTTTGGGGTCAACGGCAAGACGTTCGCCGTTTCCTCTTCCCATGCCGTTGCCGTCGACCTTTATCATGTCGGTGAGCTCGGTGCGGGTGAAGGTGTTGCCGTAGTCGTCGGAAATATAGAGCGCAGTCCTGCCGCCGCTGAAATAGCTTGTTCCCGCGAGCAGGAATACCTTGTTGGGTTCATTTTCCGCGAACGCAAGCGCGGCGATTCCGAGAAATCCCCTGTCCTCCTCGCTTATGTCATAGGACATCGACTCCCATTTTCCCGTATCCTTGTTGAAGCGGTAAGCGCCGCCGACGTCGGTGCGGGCATAGTACAGCCCCTCCTCCTTTGTCGCGAATACGCCCGAAACGAAGCCGCCGCCGCCCATTGCGACCTGACCGAATTTCCAGCCGTTTTCGGATACTGTCGAGGAGATATCTCCCGTTACGGAGGAAGAATTGTCGGGCGTGTTGTCGGAGGCGTCGGAGCTGCCGCTGCCGTTGTTGCAGCCTGTAAGGCTTATTGCGGTCACAGCCGCAAGTACAAAGCTCATAAGTCTACTATGTTTCATTGTTTCTCCTTGATGATGTTTCAATATGACTGTATTACCGGGTTACTGTGTTGCTGTGTAATCCTTTACACAAGTAATATTATACAACATTTCTTCACGGAATGCAATACTTTTACGCAAAAAAACTTGTCGGGCGGAAAAAATTCCGTCCGACAGATGAATTATACCCTTTATGTGAATTTCTACGCCGTGCAGCCCCTCGTTCTGCCGGTATATTCGGGAAGCCCGACGCGGGGAACGGCGGGAGCGTCATATTTCAGCTGCTATGCCTGTTCGGTGACGGTGAGCCGGTCGGTCAGCGCTTCGGCGCGCTGCTGAGGGGTAAACTCGGGGTCAGGATATTATTCCATAGCCGTTATCAGTCTTTAAGCTGAAATCTTTCTATTCTTTCCTTGAGGAGCTGTGCCTGACTGCTCATTTCCTCGCTTGCAGCGGCGCTCTGCTCTGCTGTTGCGCTGTTTGTCTGAACGGAATTGGATATCTCGGACACTCTGTCGCTGATAAGTGCGGCGGATCTTGTCTGAAGCTCGCTGCCCGAGGCAATGCCGTTGAGCCCGCTTTCTATCACTGCGGACACCTCGGCAACGCTTTCAAGCGATCTGCTCGTGTTCTCGGCGGCTTCCGTTCCGCGCGCAACTCTTTCGAGAACGTTCTTCACGAGGTCGGAGATCTCCTTTGTCGCTTCCGCGGTCTTTGCCGCGAGGGACTGTATCTCGCTCGCAACGACGGAGAAGCCCTTGCCCGCTTCGCCCGCGCGCGCGGCTTCGATAGCGGCGTTTATCGCGAGGATATTCGTCTGCGTTGCTATGCCGTCGACTGTCTTTACGATATGGTTTATCTGCTCGGAGGCGTCGCTGATGTCGTTCATCGCGTTCATCATGTTGGTCATATTGTCGCTGCTTATCCTCATGCCCTCGGCAGCCTTTTCGGAAGCGCCGAACGCGCTGCGGACGCTTTCGGAGTTCTCGCGTATCTTTTCTTCAAGCTCCGCTACGGCATTGTTGAGCTCCTGCACTGCGGCAGACTGCTCCGTGCTGCTCTGCGCGAGCGACTGCGCCCCCGCTGCGACCTGCTCGGAGCCGTTTGCGACCTGCTCGGACGCGCAGCGTATATCCTTTAACGTATCGTTGAGGGAGTCGGAGATGTTTTCGAGCGCTGCCTTTATTCTTGCAAATTCGCCCGCGTAATCGCCGTTAAGGGTGAAATCAAGCTTACCCTCGGCGATGTCGTCAAGCACGCCCGTAATTTCATTTATGCACATTACATAGCCGCGCAGACGGTCTGCGGTCATTGCGAAGCTTTCGCTCAGCGCGCCTATCTCGTCCTTTCCGCCTGTCTGGACCTCAATGTCAAGCTCGCCGCCTGCTATTTTCTTTGCGGCGTCGTTGAGCCTGCGCAGCGGAACGGTCATTCTTGCGGAGATGATAAACGCCAGCACCGAGCCGACAGCAACGACTATCAGCTCAATAATAACGCTTGCGATGATGACAATGTTCCGCTGTGCGCTTATTTCGCTGTCATTAACGGTCAGAACGAGCTTCATGCCGTTGTTAAGGGAGGAGAAAGCCGAATTTTTGCTCTCGCCGCCGAGGGAGAGCCCGATACCGCTGTCCTCGGAAACTCCGCTGTCAAGCTCGCCGATAAGCCTTGTCAGCCCGCCGTCCGTGTTCACCTCGTCAAGAGAGGTGCCGAACTCGATGGTGTCGTTATACATGACCTGTTTATCGCTGTTAAGAATGATCGCCGACAGCGTTTCATACTCGTCCGACTCCGACGCCATTTTCTCAACAAGCGTGAAGTCGATGTCCATGCCGACAATGCCGAGGTTCTCGCCGTTTACCGTCAGCGGAACGACGTAGGAGATCATGTAAACGCCGATGTTTTCGTTGAGATAAGGCGACATCCATATAGGCGCGCCGTTGTTCACGGGAATGTAATACCAGCCGACGTGCGCCATATCGTTCTTGTCATAAACGCTGAAATCCGTCGGGGTCACGCTCTGAAACTGCTCCCCGGTGCTGTTTCGCATGAAGAATATTCCCGAGGTCGGGTCGGTGAAGTCGGGGTTATATCTTATGTAAGCGGTTATCGCGCCGTTGGTGTTTGATGCGGCGGTCATGAAATACTGCTTGAAATTCTCGGTGTATTCGGTGACATAGGCGCTGTCGGTCTTGAATTTGCTGAAATCTCCGAGGCTTGCGAGGGCATAGTCAGCCGCAGTGTCCACCGACTGCTCGACGGTGGTGAGGTAGGAATTTATTTCCGAGGCGGCATTGGAACAAGCCGATGACAGCAGCTTGTTCGAGTCATTGATAAGCGAGTCCTGCGAAAGCTTTATGCAGAAGCCGCCGAGTACAAAGCAGCCTGCTCCCGCGACGGAGATAACGAGCGCGGTGATTTTAGATCTTATTGATTTCAAAATTTATCCTTCTTTCCCGATTTTGGGGCAGCGCGCGGCTTTTCCGTCTGCCGCCGGCAGCCGCTGTGAGTCAAAAGCCGTTTTATGGCTTTGAATGCAGACAATGCCCCTATTTTATAATATATTATACAACAAAAACGTTCTTGTTTCAATATCAAAAAAGACGCCGAAATGTAAAATTCAAGTATAATTTTTTGTTGGAAATGACAATAGAATATAGCATTCCGTGAATGTTATGCAAACAAGAATACTCTTGCATTAAATCCCATTATAATGTATAATAAAACAAATAACCGAAAAGGAGCTGACAGGTTTGCCCGAGATAATACAGGATTACAAATGCCCCTGCTGTAACGGCTCTATCGCCTTTGACAGCGGGCTTCAGAAGATGAAGTGTCCCTACTGCGACACGGAATTTGAAATGGAAACGCTGAGGGAGCTTGACGCGGGACTTTCCGAGGAGCGCCCCGAGGATATGCAGTGGGACACCGACGGCAGCGAGTGGCAGTCGGACGAGAGCGGCGCGCTTCGTTCCTATGTCTGCAATTCCTGCGGCGGCGAGATAGTTGCCGACGAGGTTACAGCGGCGACGAGCTGCCCGTTCTGCGACAGCCCGATCGTGCTGACGGACAGGCTTTGCGGCTCGCGCAGACCCGATATCGTTATCCCGTTCAAACTGGACAAGGAAGCGGCGAAGCAGGGGCTTGCAAACCACCTAAAGGGGAAGAAGTTCCTGCCGAGGGCGTTTTCTTCCTCCAACCATATCGACGAGATACGCGGCGTTTACATACCGTTCTGGCTTTTCGGGGCGGACGCCGACGCGGATATGCGTTACCGCGCGACAAAGGTGCGCCGCTGGAGCGACAGCAATTATTACTACACCGAAACGAGCTATTTCGCCGTTCTGCGCAGCGGCAGCCTTGGCTTTGACGACGTTCCCGTAAACGGCACAACGAAGCTTGCGGACGATCTCATGGAGTCGATAGAGCCGTTTGAAATGGACGGCGCGGTTGATTTTCAGACGGCATATCTTGCGGGCTATCTCGCGGACAAATACGACATTGACGCGGAAAGCTCCGTTTCCCGCGCGAACGAGCGCGTTAAAAGGAGCACCGAGAACGCCTTTGCGAGTACCGTTCAGGGCTACACGACGGTAACGCCAGAATTTTCGAGCATACGCCTGCACAACGGCAAGGCAAGGTATGCGCTTCTGCCCGTGTGGATACTTAACACAACCTGGAACGGGCAGAAATACACCTTTGCGATGAACGGTCAGACGGGGAAATTCGTCGGCAACCTCCCGACGGACAGAGCGGCGTTCTGGAAATGGTTCGCGCTTTTCACCGTTATTTTCGGGGCGGCGGCGTATCTTGTCGGGCTGCTGTTCTGGCTGCTGTAAGGAGGGTGCGGAATGAAGAAACGTATTTTATCCGCATTTTTTGCGGCGGTAATTTTTGCGATGTGCTCGGTCTGCGCGTCTGCGGCAGAGGTTGAGCGACTCTGCGATTTTGCGGGGGTACTCACCGACAGCGAGGCGGCGGATATCTCCGCAAAGCTGGACAGCGTGAGCGATGAGCTTGGGCTGGATATAGTTGTTGTCACCGACAGAAATATCGATGGTTCGGCAGAAGCGTATGCGGACGATTTTTACGACTACAACAGCTACCGCAGCGACGGGATACTGCTTTTCGTTGATGTTTCGGGGCGCGACTGGCACGTTTCCACAAAGGGCTACGGCATTAAGGCAGTGACCGACGCGGGTCTTGATTATATGTCGGGGCAGTTCACACCTTATCTCAGCGAGGGCGATTATTACACGGCGTTCGGGACGTTCGCCGACCTCTGCGCGGATTTTGTCAAGCAGGCGAGGAGCGGCAGACCCTATGACGAGGGCAATCTCCCGAAAGGCTCCGTCCCGCCCGTGCTTATCCCGATAGCGATAGGCGTCGGCGCGCTGATCGCGCTGATTATCTGCCTTGTATGGCGGGGACAGCTCAAATCGGTGCGCGCGCGTTCGTCCGCCGTTGACTATGTTCGCAGCGGCAGCTTCAACGTAACGCGCCGCCGCGATATATTCCTCTATTCAAAGCTGGAGCGCCGCGAGAAGCCGAAGGACAACGGCGGCTCGAGCACACATACCTCCTCCTCGGGCAGCGAGCACGGCGGCGGAGGCGGGAAGTTCTGACCGTTAAAACAATATTTCATGCGGCATTGGGCAACCGGTGCCGCATTAGCTTGTCGAAAAAGTCTTTTCGACAAAAATGAATACTGAATAATGAATAACGAAGAATGAATAATGGTGGTATCGGCTCCGCCGATTGTTATGAAAAAAGTGATTATACCGCACTTTTTTAAATCCGTGCCCGCGGGGCACACCAAAATTATTCATTATTCTCTATTCATTATTCATTAAGATAAACACTGTTTTCAGGGTTTATCGACAGTCTATGCGGCATTGGGCGACCGGTGCCGCTAAATTTTATATTTTTTTGGAAAAAGTATTGACAAATCCGTAATACGGTGTTATAATAACTGTACTAACACAAATAATACAGATAGCACAGTTAATACACGAAAGGAGGACGACAGTGCTTAACATAAGGCTAGAGGGAAAGCTCCCGATATACGAGCAGCTTTATAACGGTATCTCGCGGCTGGTGACGTCGGGCGAGCTTTTGCCGGACGAAAAGCTCCCCGCGGTGCGCGAGGTCGCGAAGCAGTTCGGGATAAACCCGAACACGGTGCAGAAAGCGTATGCGCAGCTGGAGCAGGCGGGCTTCATTTATTCGATACCCGCGAAGGGGAGCTATGTTTCGGGAGAAAACGGCGCGGCGGACGCCGCAAAGCGTGACGCGCTGGAACGAACGGAGCGCGAGCTTGAATACGCGTTCGCGGCGGGAGTCGGGCTTGAGGAGATAAAGACGCTTGCCGACAAGGTATGGTCGGGCGGCGGAAAGGGAGGTAATTTATGATAGAAGTCAGCAATGCGGTCATGCGTTTTGACGACAGGAACGCGCTGAACGGGATAACGCTTTCCGTGCCCGAGGGGTGCGCTTATGGTCTGCTCGGGTCGAACGGCGCGGGAAAATCAACGCTGCTGCGCCTTTTGTCGGGCATATACAAGGCAAGCTCTGGCGTGGTCAGGATCGACGGCGAGGAGGTCTATGACAACGCGGCGATAAAGGAGCGCGTTTTCTTTATCAACGACGAAACGTCGCAGTTCAACAACATGACCCTTACCGAGATGAGGGATTATTACAAGCGGTTTTA
>JBJFHP010000247.1:0-6310 GCA_051893715.1 Oscillospiraceae bacterium | reverse complement strand
GAGCGAAGGAAGTACCGAGCAGATAGCCCTCGTACTTTGCGCCTGCCTTGAGGGTGGGGAAGATGAAGTCGTTCACAAATTCGTCCTGAATGTCCTCGATGTAAAGCTTGGAAGCGCCTGTCTTCTTTGCTCTCTCCTCAAGACCGACTATCTCGGAGTCCTGACCGACGTTGCCCGCTACGCAGATTACCTCGCAGCCGGGGTATGTTTCGTGCAGCCACGGAATGATGATGGACGTGTCAAGTCCGCCCGAATAAGCCAGAATGATTTTTTTGATTTCCTTTGCCATAATTAACGATCTCCTTTTGCGGAATATATTTTACATTTGTTATTATACTCTATTTTATCGTTTTGTCAAGCTTTTATATACATCATTGTGAATATTATGCAATAAATTTGCAATATTTTTCGGTGTTATTCCTGCCGACAGTCTTAATTTATTTAATGTATAAGGAAGAAATGAATTGTATAAAATTCAAATTTATGAATAAAAAATTTTTCCACACCGCTTGACAGGGACGGTCGGGGGAATTATAATCAATATATAGGTGTTCATTGTAGATGTATTTTTATGAACGAACGGAGGACCCTGCTATGAAAATGAACGAAAAAATAGAGATAATGCTTGGAAGAAAGCGGCTTAGAAAGACGGATTTTGCGGACAGCGTAGGCATAACCTACCGCGCCTTCGCGAACTATATGAACGGCAGCCGCCGCCCCCGCGCCGATATCCTCAACAAAATGGCAAAGGAGCTTGACCTGACCCCCGAATTTTTAAGGGACGACTCGCAGGAAATCGTGCTGACGGTCGAGGAACGTTTTATAAAGAGAGTATGCGCGGGCGGGAACGACCCTACCGAGGCGATAAAATTCCTTTCGCAGTCGCGCGGGCTTTTCTCGGGCAATTCTCTCTCCGACGACAACAAGCAGGCTCTGATCGACACGCTTATCGAAATTTTCCTTGATTCGCGAAAAGAGGAACAGGCGGACGACGAGGAAACGGTGAACGTGTAATGCAGAGGATCATTGATCTTGCGCAGAGCGTTATTGACGAATACGGCGGCAGGGATATCTTTGAAACTGCGGAAAATTCGGGCGCGAGGGTGTGGTTCAGGAGTATCGGCACGCTCAAGGGCTTTTATGTCTTTGAAAACGGAAAGCGGTACATCATCATAAACAGCGGACTTTCCCGCATGATGAAAAGGGTGGTCTGCGCGCACGAGTTCGGGCATGATATGCTGCACCGCGAGCTTTCCGCAGGCGGTATCCGCGACAGCACGCTCTTTCTTGACAGCAACAAGACCGAGCGCGAGGCTAATCTTTTCGCCGCGAGCCTGCTTATTCCCGACAGCGACATTCTGTCGGAGATATCCTACTGCCGCAGCGTTGAAGCGCTCGCATACGAGCTCGACCTGCCGACGGAGCTTGTCGAATACAAGCTTGAGCTGCTGAATTATCAGGGGTACAATTTCAGGTGCAGCCCCGTTAAAAGTGACTTTCTTAAATAAGGGTGGTTAATTTGGATATTAAGAATATTCTCCTTGCTCTCACGCAAAAGAGCGGAGTTTCGGGCGATGAGCGCCCCGCTTCCGAAGCGGCGGCGGAGCTGCTTCGGAAATACGCCGAGGACGTTCGTACAGACCCGTTCGGCAACGTTACGGGTTATGTTCGCTGCGGCAAAAGCGGCGCAGAAACGCTCATGCTCGACGCGCATATTGACCGCATTGGCTTTATCGTTACCTATATCGACGATAACGGCTTTCTCAATATCGGCGCCTGCGGCGGCGCTGACATGAAGGTGCTCGCGGCGCAGCCCGTCACTGTTTACGGTAAAGAAACTGTGCGCGGCGTTATTTCGGCGCTCCCGCCGCACGTTTCTTCGGACCATTCCAAGGTACCCGAGATCGGCGAGATCGCCGTTGATGTGGGAATGACGCGCGAGCAGGCGCAGAAGATTATTTCCCTCGGCGACAGGGTAGTTATCGGCGGCGGATTTGCGGAGCTTTGCGGGACAAGGGTCTGCGCGGACGCGCTTGACGACAGGATAGGCGTGTGCGCGGTGCTGTACGCGCTGGAGCTGCTGAAAGGGCGGGAGCTGAAATACGACCTTGCGGTGTGCTTTTCCGCGCAGGAGGAAACGGGCGAGCGCGGCGTGAAGCAGGCTGCGTTCTGCATTGCCCCCGATAAGGCGATAGCCGTTGACGTATCGTTCGGGACAACGCCCGACAGCAAGCCATGGGAAACAGCGGAGCTTGGCAGCGGCGCGATGATCGGCTATTCCGCGGCGCTGGACAGGGAAATGTCCGACGAGTTGACCCAAACGGCGGAAAGAGCGGGTATCCCGCACACGTCGGAGGTCATGCCGTCAACGACGGGGACAAATGCCGACAGCATTGCCGTCAGCGGAAAGGGCGTTAAATGTGCGACGGTGTCCATTCCGATACGCTATATGCACACGCCGTGCGAAACGGCTGACATATGTGACGCGGAGGCAGCCGCAAGGCTTATCTGCGAATATGCCGCGGGAGGTGTCGAAGCATGATAAACGGGCTTGAGGAGCTTTGCAGGATAAACGGAACATCGGGCGACGAGAGCCGCGTGCGCGAATATATCCGCTCGCATATCACTGCGGACGAGGTGTTCACCGACGCGCTCGGAAATCTCATAGTATTCAAAAAAGGCAGAAAAACGCCGAAGAACAGGATAATGTTCGCCGCGCACATGGACGAGGTAGGTTTCATGGTGACGGACATCACCGAGGACGGCTTTCTGCGCTTCGGCGCTGTCGGGGGCATTGACCCGCGCGTTGTTATCGGCAGGCGGCTTATACTTGAAAGCGGCGCTGTCGGCGCTGTCGGAACAAAGGCTGTTCATCAGCAGACCGCAAACGAGCGCAAGTCCGCGCCCGATTTTGACGCGCTGACGCTTGACATAGGAGCAAGGGATCGCGCCGAGGCAGAGAAATACGCAAAGCGCGGGAGCAGGGCTTACTTTGACGCCGAGTTTTTTTCGTTCGGCAACGGCTTTATCTGCGGCAAGGCGATAGACGACCGCGCGGGCTGCCTTATCATGATGAATATGATAAACGGCGAGCCCGAGTATGACGCGTGGTACGCGTTCACCGTTCAGGAGGAGATAGGCACGCGCGGCGCAAAAACGGCTGCGTTCACCGCTGCGCCCGATATAGCGTTCGTGCTCGAAACGACGACCGCCTGCGATATCCCGTCGGTAAGCGGCGGGAAGCGCGTCTGCGAGCTCGGCAGCGGCGTTGTCGTGTCGTATATGGATCGCGCGACGATATATGACAGGGGCTTGTACGACCTCGCGTTCGCGGCGGCGGAAAAGCTCGGTATCCCCGCGCAGACAAAGACGCTTATCGCGGGCGGGAACGACAGCGGCGCTATCCATGTCAGCCGCGGAGGGGTACGCACCTGCGCGATGTCGCTGCCGTGCAGATATCTCCATTCCCCCGTGTGCGTTATTAAGGAAAGCGACTTTTATGCCGCGGAAAAGCTTGCCGCCGCAATGCTTTCGGAGGCGGCGGAGCTGTGATAACGCGGCTTACCTCGGCGGAGCAGCTTTCCGCTCTCCCCGAAAAGGGAACAGAAGCGCAGAAGATACGCGCGCTGCTCACGGCATACGGCGTTTCCTATGATTTCTGCCGCTTCTATTCGCATAACGGAAATTCGTTCCTCGCGGATATGGGCGGAAGCTTTGTGCTGTCCGCCGGCAAGAACGCCGACCCCGAGGAGCTCGCGCGGTTTCTTGTGTTTAACGGCTGCGCGGAGCTGCTTTGCGGTTTTGATATCGGGGGAAGAATAAACCGCTTGCTCGGCGCGGAGCGGACGGAGATAAACGTAATGCGCTTTATGGGACGCGGTGTCCCCGAAAATATCGAGCGCGACCCGCCGCTTTCCGAGGTTTACGCGATAGTCGGAAAGGTGTTCGGCTTTGAATTTGAGCCGTGGTATCTTGATATGTCGCACAGGATAAGGCACGGCGTAACGCGCTGCCGCAGGCTTGAGGGGAGCGCGCTTGTCATTCAGCACGAAATAAACGGCGAGGCGCTCATCTCGCAGGTAGCGACGCTGCCCGGGCAGAGGGGGAGAGGTCTTGCGTCACGGCTGCTTTTGGCGGCGTGCGTGGAGCTTTCCGACAGCGAGGTATTCGTTCTTTGCGAGGATAAATTGATTTCATTTTATAAAAAGAACGGGTTCGAGGTCTGCGGCAGGCTCGTGCAGCTTGTTCGAAAATAATTTTGCAAAACGGGGGGATATGAGCGGATAACAGGTGCCTCCCGTTTTTAATGTTGAAATGTTTTCCGACAACCGTGCCCCGTGACGGCTTCCCGATATCAACACTAATATTGAATTGCCAGAAAATATTCTCTTTTGGTACAAAAAATGATAAGCGCTTTTTGTGCATTTGTAATAAATTTCATCATTTCTGTTAGTAAATTTTACGAATTGACGGTAAAATCAATTTATGGTATCATATAAAGGAGAAAAGCTGTAAACGTTTGCATTGGGTTTGCGGCTGTACCGCCGTTTCCGGGGGGAGTGCCGAGCCACAGACAGGGTTCGCGGCTGACGGCGCATAATAACGGCGGAAGTAACGGGAGGAGATCAATATGGACATTTTCAGAAGAGCTGCTGCGGCGGTGCTGTGCGCGGGCATGGTGCTGTCGATTTGCGGCTGCGCGGAGGAGGCGGCGCCCGTTTCGGGATCGGTTCCGTCGACCAACGCCGTTGCCACCACAACAACCGAGGACGACGAGATAATTAACCCCGTTGATATCACGGATATCGACATCGAACCGGCAGATTTCAATAACGTAACGCTTGAAACGCCCGTGCTGAAATATCTCGGCTGCTACGACGTGACAAAGGCTGCCGATATCAAGCCCGCATGGAAGCTTTATCAGCAGACCTACGCCGCGGATTACTATGACGCCGCGACGGATAAATATGTTTACCCCGACGGACTTGAAAAGCCGATATCCGTCAAGATAGTCGGCTCGCTTCAGATACTTGACACGCTGACGACGCTTATTCAGTCGGACGAATCTCCCGACCTTGTGGACAAGGCGGAGAACTCCTATCCGTATCTGATGTCGAAAAATTCCTACGAGGATCTGACGCCGTACATGGACATGACCGCGCCGCAGTGGGTAGACCTTCAGCAGTACATCGACCGCTACGAATACAACGGAAAGCATTACTACTATCCGTGGAGCTATGACGTGTCGCCGCAGTACCTCTTCTACAACAGAAGGCTGTTTGACGAGTACGCTATACCCGACCCCGCCGAGCAGTGGAAGAACGGCGAATGGACGTGGGACACGTTCCTCCTCGCAATGCAGACATTTGTTTCCAAGACGGGCAACGACAGGGCTCTCGGAGTTTACGGCGCGTACCTCACCGATAACATCATTGCTTCCACCGGAACAATGCTTATCGGCAAGGACGAAAACGGCAAATTCGTGAACAACATCAAAAATTCCTCTGTCGACCGCGCGGCGACATGGCTTGATACCAACCTGCGCCGTACCGGACTAGCGCGTATCGACTACTACAACGAATACATCAATATCGCGACCGCGCCTGTCGCAACGGGTCTTGCGGCGTTCCAGTCAATGGGCGGGTGGGTATTCGAGAATTACTGCAAGGAATACCCCGATGAGGATATTTTCCTCGTTCCTTTCCCGCGCGACCCCAACGCCGACGACTACTATTACAGGACGTCGACCTTCGGTTACCTTGTCCCCAAGGGCGCGAAGAACATTCAGGGTGCAGCCTGCTTCATCAACTGCTGCCGCCTGAGCGTCACCAACCCCGACATGGTAGAAACAACAAAGCAGAGTATGATGAAGAGCAAGAAGTATTCCGAGGAGGAATATGACTTCATGCAGCAGTTCAAGCAGGTCGAGAATTTTTCGACGGTAGTCGACGAGAATTACTGCTTTGATACCGACACCTCGGAAATGCTTCAGCTTATGCTGCTGAACGTTGCGATGGATCAGTCGGAGGAACAGCAGTCGTGGACGCAGATGGTTGAGGCAAACTCCCCGATAATCAACGCTGCGCTTGACGATTTCAATTCGCTTCTGGAATAATATACTTGCCCCGCCGAAAAATGCGGGGCATTTTTTGTGCAGTTCGGTTGATTTTAGTTAATAAAGTGTTTTGCTTTACATACTTGATTTTTTTGGATATATGGTGTATAATTAGGGAAACGCTGAATAAATAGCCAAATGAAATGGCTGTGGCACAGAGTAAAAGCCAAAAGTTGACATTTTAACGGAGCGATC
>JBJFHP010000246.1:0-29356 GCA_051893715.1 Oscillospiraceae bacterium | reverse complement strand
ATGCAAGTAAGCGGACGGCAAAGGCAGAGCCGGTAATTGTGCGGTGTTGCCTAAACAGAGGTAATTATGGCTGAAAGAACTAAAAAGGCGGCTGCGGGCTCCGCGCGCGTCGGGCTGCTGGACGAATTAAGAGGCTTTGCGATAATCTGCATGGTGGTGTACCATGCGATGTACGACCTGAAATTTATTTTCGGGGTGGACGTTCCGATATTCTTTGACGGGTGGTTCAATATTGTCCGCGATATTTTCGCGGGGCTGTTCATTTTCATTTCGGGAACAGTCTGCCGCTATTCCTCGAACAACCTTAAACGCGGCGCGCAGTGCTTCTTTATCGGTATGATAATGACCTTCGTTATGCCGTTTTTCACCGGCGGGACGATCATGTTCGGCATACTCCACTTCCTCGGCATTTCCATGATGATCTTCGGGCTGGGCGAGAAAATTTTCGACCTGCTCCCCGCGACCGTCGGGATAATCGTATGCGCGATACTGTTCCTGCTCACATGGAACGTTCAGAGCGGCTACATAGGCATAGGCGGGCTGTTCGGGCTTTCCCTCCCGTCAAAGGCTTACGAGGTGGGAGTGCTGTTCCCGCTCGGGCTTCATAACAGCAGCTTCTATTCGGCGGATTATTTCCCTATGCTGCCGTGGTTCTTCCTGTTTATCGCGGGCAGCTATTTCGGCATTTGGGCAAAGCGCGGCGCGCTCCCCAAATTCTTCTACCCGACCCATTTCAAATGGCTCGCGACAGTCGGGAGATACACGATATGGATATATGTTCTCCATCAGCCCGTCATTTATCTCATATTCTCTCTCATTTTCCGCTGAGCGGCATAATTAACGGCATAAATTGTCCCCGAAAAGCACTTGCTTTATTTGACGGAATGTGTTATAATTACTTTTATATCCGTTTGATGACTTCACTTACACAATGACATATAAAGATAGTATAGAAGAAAGGATAAGCAGAATGGCAGAAAATACAAATAAAACCAAAACAAAGAACCCTGTCCTGCCCGCGATAGCGCTTCGCGGTCTGGTCGTTTTCCCGTCCATGGTGCTGCATTTTGACGTCGGCAGGGAGCGCTCCGTAAAGGCGCTCAAGGCTGCCGCCGAAAACGACGGGCATATTTTCCTTGTCGCACAGAAGGATCCCTCCGAAACGGATCCCTCCCCCGACGATATCTATTCGGTGGGAGTAATTGCCGAGATACGGCAGCTGCTCTCTACCCCCGACGGCTCTACGCGCGTTCTTGTGGAGGGAATTTGCCGCGCAAGGGTTGTAAAGCCTGTCGGCGGAGCGGAATTTCTCCGCTTTGAAATAAAGGAGATCCCCGCGCGCGCATCGGAGCTTTCCGAGGCGACTGCCGCCGCCGCAAAGCGCGCTCTCAAGGCGGCTTTCGTGGATTACGCGTCGGTCACACCGAAAATGCCCCGCGAGCTTTACGAGAGCATTGTCACCGAGGAGGACTGCACCTCCCTGTTCGAAAAGGTGGTTTTCAACGTTGTCCTGAAGCTTGAGGACAAGCAGGAGCTGCTTGAAACAAACGGCACGCTCCGCCGAATAAAGTCCCTCATAACCATGCTCCGAAACGAGATCGAGATCATCGAAACGGAAATGCAGATACAGGATCAGGTACGCGAGCAGGTCGACAAGAACCAGCGCGAATACTACCTGCGCGAGCAGCTCAAGGCTATCTCCCGCCAGCTCGGCGACGGCGAAAGCCCCATGGAGGAGCTCGACGAATACACCGCGCGCATTCAGGCGCTTGGGCTTCCGCAGGATTCCGAGGACAAGCTCATCGAAGAAGCAGAAAAGCTCAGCAGAATGGGCAGCTCCTCGCAGGAAGCGGCAGTTATCCGCACCTACCTCGACACCGTGCTGTCGCTCCCGTGGAACGTCCGCACAAAGGACAAGCTGAACATCGCGAACGTTCAGAAGCAGCTCGACCGCGACCACTACGGCATGAAAAAGGTCAAGGAGCGCATTATTGAAACGATATCCGTAAGAGCGCTCGCTCCCGATGTCAAGGGGCAGATAATCTGCCTTTACGGCCCTCCCGGAGTAGGAAAGACCTCCGTGGGCAAGTCGATCGCCAAGGCGCTCGGGCGCAATTACGCGCGCGTTTCGCTCGGCGGCGTCCGCGACGAGGCGGAGATACGCGGTCACCGCAAGACCTACGTCGGCGCAATGCCGGGGCGTATAATAAACGCGCTCAAGCAGGCAAAGAGCATTAACCCTGTGATACTCCTTGACGAAATAGATAAAATGGGCAGCGACTACAAGGGCGACCCGTCGTCAGCAATGCTCGAGGTGCTCGACTCCGAACAGAATACCGCGTTCGTCGACCACTACATAGAGATACCCGTCGATTTAAGCGACGTGCTCTTTATAACCACCGCGAACAGCCTTGACACTATACCCGCTCCCCTGCTCGACCGAATGGAGGTCATTGAACTGGGCAGCTACACCCGCGAGGAAAAATTCAACATCGCAAAGCGCCACCTTGTCCCCAAGCAGCTGGCGAAGCACGGCGAAAGCGCTTCCGCCGTTAAAATAAGCGACAAGGCGCTGTATTCCGTCATCGACTGCTACACCCGCGAGGCGGGCGTAAGAAAGCTCGAGCGCAATATCGCCGACATCTGCCGCAAGAGCGCGAAAATGCTTGTTTCGGGCGAAAAGAAGGTCAATGTTACCGATAAGAACATCACCGATTTCCTCGGTGTTAAGCGCTACCTCCCCGAACATCTCGAGGCGCGCGACGAGGTTGGTCTTGTTAACGGGCTCGCATGGACGTCCGTCGGCGGGACAATGCTCCCGCTGGAGGTTCTCGTCCTCGAGGGCACGGGCAAGACGGAATTTACAGGCTCGCTCGGCGAGGTCATGAAGGAGTCCGCGAAGATCGCGGTGAGCCTCACCCGCTCGCTTGCCGACAAATACGGCATAGACCCGATGTTCTATAAGGACAAGGACATACACGTCCACGCGCCCGAGGGCGCAGTCCCCAAGGACGGCCCCTCCGCAGGCGTTACGCTCACAACGGCGCTCGTTTCCGCGCTGTCGGGAACGCCCGTGCGCCGCGACGTCGCAATGACGGGCGAAATAACGCTGCGCGGAAAGGTGCTGCCGATAGGCGGGCTTAAAGAAAAGACCATGGCGGCATACCGCGCGGGAATAACCACCGTCTGCATTCCCAAGGACAACGAGCCCGACATTGAGGAGATAGACGAGGTAGTAAGGAACAGCATTCGCTTTGTCCCCGCGGAGGACATCAATACCGTGCTTGAAACGGCGCTGGTGCTCCCCAACTGTTCCACCGAAAAAAAGACGGGCAGCATGAAAAAGAAAGCAATCGGCAAGAAGCACAGCGAAAGCAAACAGCCCGTGCTGAATGCCAACTAAGGTGACAAATGAACTTTAACAAAGCCGAATTTTTTACCTCCTACGGGAGCTTTAAGCAGATACCCCCGTCAAAGCGCACCGAGATAGCCTTTTCGGGGCGCTCCAACGTGGGCAAGTCCTCCCTCATCAACAAAATATTCAACCGAAAGGCGCTCGCCCGCGTGAGCGCTGTCCCCGGGAAAACCGCCACGATAAACTTCTACTCCCTTGAAAACCTCTACTTCGTAGACCTCCCCGGCTACGGCTATGCAAAGGTCGCGAAAAGCGAAAAGGAGCGCTGGGCGGGGCTTATCGAGGGGTATCTCAATGACGACAGGGAGCTCGCGCTGGTGTTTCAGCTGGTTGACTTCCGACACCCGCCGACCGCCGACGATATCCTGATGATAAATTTCCTTATCGACAACGGGATTCCGTTCGTCGTTGTGCTGACGAAGGCTGACAAGCTCTCGAAAAAGCAGCGTGAGGAACGCCGCGCGGCGCTGATGAACGAGCTGCCCTGCGCGGAGGATATCACGGTGATAGAGTTTTCCGCACAGACGGGCGAGGGCGTTGAGGAGATACGCGGGATAATCGAGGAGATCGCCGCTGACGACGTTGAAGATGATGAATAATAACAGAGCCGCTCCATAAACGGGGCGGCTCAATTATTATATCCACTTGTCATTTATCCCGCGCGCCATTCTGCAAAGCGGCGTGGTATAGAAATAATTCTCCCCGAAAAACGCTTTCGGCTCGTTTTCGGAAACAATTTCGCCGTTGAACAGCAGCCCGCACCTGTCCGCGCACTGCGCCGCAAACGACACATCATGCGTTACGACAAGCACAGCGGCGCCCGACGCGGCAATATCCCCGAAAAGCGAGCACAGCCGTTCCTTTGAAAGCGCGTCCATGCCCTTTGTGGGCTCGTCGAGCAGCAATATATCGGGCTTCCCCGAAAGCAGCGCCGCAAGCGCTAACCGCTGCTGCTCGCCGCCCGACAGGTCGAGCGGATTTGTCCCCGAAACAGCCGTCAGCCCGAAGCGCTCAAGCTCCGCCGCAGCGGTTTCCTTGTCAAGCCCGCGCGACGTCAGCTCCTCAAGCGCGCTGTCCGCCCCGAAAATAACGCAGGGGTTCTGCGGGAGGTAGGCGAGCTTTGCGCCGCGCGCGGTCTTTACCTTTCCCGAAAGCGGCTTGACAACGCCCGCGAGGACCTTAAGCAGCGTTGATTTTCCGCTGCCGTTCCCGCCGAGCAGCGCGTAGACCTCCCCGCCGTAAAGCGACAGCGAGGCTGTTTTGAGCGCGTCGGGGCTGTTTTTCCCATAGCTCACCCAAAGCTCCCGCGCGGTCATAACGGGCTCGCCGACGGGGGCTTTCCTTGTCCTTTCCTCGGGGTCATTCTCCGCGAGAAATATGCGGCAGGCGGCATTGCTTCTCCCCTCGCGGACGGACAGCGGACAGCTCCCCTCACCTCCCGCGCGGGTGAATATCCGCACCGCTGCGGGCATTGCGGCAAGCATGGGGTGATCGCTCGGGAGAAACGCGGTAATATCTCGCGGTGCGCAGTCCGCCGCGATACGCCCGTTGTCCATGACGATAACGCGGTCGGCGGCGGGAAGCAGCTCCTCCAGCCTGTGCTCGGCGATCACCACCGTAACGCCGAAATCTCGGTTGAGCCTTATCACCGCGTCAATGAGCGACTGCGCGGCTATCGGGTCAAGCTGCGAGGTCGGCTCGTCCAGAAGCAGCAGCTCGGGGTGCAATACCGCCGCGGACGCCAGCGCGACAAGCTGCTTTTCCCCGCCCGAAAGCGTGGCGGTGTCGCTGTCAAAAAGCCGCTCCAGCCCGAAATACTCCGAGCACTCCGCAGCGCGGCGGCGCATTTCATCGGGCGGTATACCCACGCTCTCCGCCGAAAACGCTATCTCGTGCCACACCTTGTCGGTGACTATCTGTGACTCGGGGTCCTGCGCGACGAAGCCTATTTTCTGCGCGGTCACAACGGGCGGCAGGCTGCCAAGCTCCTCGCCCCTGAATTTTACGCTGCCGCTTTTTTTCCCGTTGGGGGCAAGTCCGGGCTTTAGCAGGCGCAGCAGCGTGCTTTTCCCGCAGCCCGACATTCCGCACAGGACGGTGAAGCTGCCCTCGGGCACGGAAATGCTCACCCCGTCAAGCGCGGCGGAGTGAGAATCGGGATATGAAAAGGAAAGCTCCTCGGTGTTTATCAGCATGAAATTTCCCTCCCGCTGCGGCGCAGCATTATTTCCTCGCGTATTATCGCGGCGGCGGGCAGAGCGCATATTGCCCCGAAAGCAATGTACAATGCGATATCCGCGGGTCGGTGCGGCAGCCTTGAAACTGCGGGGTAGTAATAAAACGCGCCCGCGCCGCTTATCATCAATACCGCCGAAGCAACAGCCGGCGCAGTGACCGCCGCAAGCGCGGCAAGCTGTGACGCGGCGAGCCGATACCGCGAGTAAAACGTCCGTTTAACCGTGCCGTAACCGCGTGCCCGCATTGAATCCGCGGCATTCATTGCTTCCTCGGCGGAATAACCCATTGACGAGGAAAGCGCGGCAAGGCATATTTTGGGGGTCAATTTCCCGCCGTTGTCCGCAGCCCTCACCGCGATATACTCGCCCGTTCTCCGCACGAAAAGCGGGACAAATCTGAGCGCGCAGGACAAAACAAGCCCCGCCGACGGCAGCGCCCTGCCGAACAGCCAGACATACTTGTCCGACGTCATATAACGGGCGGACAGCATTCCCCAGACGACCGCCGCCGCGAGCATTACCCCGAACGAAAAGCCGTAAATTACCGCCTCGAGCGTGAACGCAGTGTCCCCGACAAAAAACAGAACAGTGACGCCGTTGTGTGAAAATATGGGGTTAGTCACCGCGACAACGACCGCGAAAAGCGGAACGAACGCCGCCTTTTTTATCCCGCCCGACAGCGCAAGCGCCGCAAGCCCGCCCGCAAGCGACTCGGCAAGCAGCACGGGATTTCTTGTGAACACCGTGACCGCAAGCACGGCGAGCAGGTAGACAAGGCTTGTCAGCGGGTGCGCCCGTTCAAGCGTCCTCATTTATCACACCCCGCCTCTCAAGCTCCCGCAGGAGCGCCTTGCAGCCCTCGCTCACATCGGCATAGGTGAGCCCGAAATCCCCCGTGTACCACGGGTCGGAAATATCGCGGGGCTGCTCCGTGAAATCGAGCAGCCTGTAAATTTTCCCCGCAGGGTCGCCGCGCGAGATACGTTCCATATTGCGGATATTCGCGCCGTCCATGCCTATGAGGAGGTCGTATTTGTCGTAGTCGGAGCGCGTCATCTGCCGCGCGGTCTTGTCCGAGCAGTCTATCCCGAGCCGCGAAAGCACTGACACTGTGCCCCTGTGGACGCCGTTGCCTATCTCCTCGGTGCTTGTCGCCGCGGAAGCGGTGGAAACGCCCGTCACGCCGCGCTTCTTCAGCATATCGCGCATTATATATTCCGCCATCGGCGAACGGCATATGTTGCCGTGGCAGACGAAAAGTATTTTGTACATTGGGTTATCCTTTCTTAATTGCTTTTATCCTCTCGCTTGCGGCAATAATGATATCGCCCTCCTCCGCCTTTACGCCGTCGGTCGCTATGATATTCAGCTCCCCGCGGATCATCATGTATATCTTCAAATCGTATCGCTTTGATATCTCCGATACGGTCATGCCGGCAATTCCGCTTTCCTTTGTCACGAGTATCTCGCCTATCTCCCCGACGTCACGGAGCGGCACGTCGGAATGCTCGTTCTTGTTGTACTGCTCAACAAAGCCCGCGCTGATGATACCTGTCGGAATAGCGACCGCGCCCACTCCGAGAAAGGCAATAAATATCGCCATAAGCCTGCCCGCAACCGTAATGGGGTAAATATCGCCGTAGCCTACGGTAAGCAGCGTCGACATACTCCACCATATCCCCGAAAATGCGTTGGAAAACGCCTCGGGCTGCGCTTCGTGCTCGGCGGAATATATCCCGAGCGAGGAGCCGAGCATAAGTATGATGATAATAAACAGCGACGAAAGTATCTGCTTGCGCTTTGTTACGATAACGGAGGTTATAACATTAAAGGAGTCAAACTGCGCATTTACGCGGAACAATCTGAATATCCGCACAACGCGCAGCATTCTGAACATAACGAACCCCGAAAACAAATAATACGGCACTATCGTCAGCAGGTCGACTACCCCGTCAAAGGAGAAAATGAATTTCACCACCGCGCGCCCGCGCGATACCTCGGGGTAAAGATAATCCGAGGTGATTATCCGCAGAACATACTCCACGCTGAATATCGACAGCGTGACTATCTCAATTGTCCTTAATAACGGGAAAATCGGCGAAAGCGGCTCGAATGTTTCAAGAAACAGCGAGAGAATGTTAAGTATTATCGCCAATACAATAAAGTAATCAAATGCCCTGCTGATAAGGTCCTCGCGCGAGCCTATCTGTATTATTTTGAAAATTCGTTTCCGCATAGCATTCCCTTTCACTGCGTTTATTGTGTTACGGAATTATTGTAGCATACATATGCGCTAATGTCAATATTGCGCGGGACAGCCGTTGTGAGAAAGCCGGTTTTCAACATTAAAACCGAAAGGAGCAGCCGTGAAGCCGCTCCTTTTGCTGTGTTAACCTGTGAATGACCGAAAGCCGCCGCCGTGACCGATAACTGCACGCCGCTTTCGCCTTTTCGGGCGGTCAATCGTTTCTGAGCACAAACTCGGACACGAGCGAATCCAGCATCTGCGCCTGTCCCGAAAGCTCCTCGGAAGCCGCCGCGGACTGTTCCGCCGTCGCGGAGTTTGTCTGAACAACGTTGGAGATCTGCTCCACGCCGACAGTGACCTGATTGATGGACTCCGCCGCTTCCTTCGACGCCTCGGAGATCTTGTCGTTTATCACCGCGACCTGACCCGCAGATTCGGACACCTGACCCATCACATCCGCAACATCGCCGACAAGCGCGCTTCCGTTGTTGATAGCCTGAACTGTGCCCTCGATGAGCGCCGTGGTGTTCTGCGCCGCTTCTGCCGACTTTGCGGCAAGGTTCCTTACCTCGTCCGCAACGACTGCGAAGCCCTTGCCTGCCTCGCCCGCACGCGCCGCCTCGATAGCCGCGTTGAGGGCAAGAATGTTCGTCTGGAACGCAATGTCCTCGATAGTTTTGATGATGTTCTTTATTTCCGCAGAGGAGTCGCTTATCTCTGCCATGGCGGTAACAAGGCTCTCCATCTTGGTGTTCGCCTCCGCCATTTTTCCGCCCGCTTCCGCGGTCAGTCTGCTCGCGTCCTCCGCTTCCTTTGCGTTGTGATTTATCATGTCGGAAATGGACATAATTGTCGCCGCAAGCTCCTCTATGGAGGAAGCCTGCTCCGTTGCGCCCTGCGACAGCGCCTGCGCACCGCAGGAAACCTGATCCGCGCCGCTCGACACCTGATCCGCCGCAACGTTTATCTGACGGAGAGTGTCGCTGAGGCGCTCGGTAATAACGCTGACGGAATCAATAAGCTTGCGGAAATCCCCGACATATATCTCGTCCGCATTCTCGCTTGTAACGGTGAAGTTACCGTTGGAAACATTCGTCAGGATATTGTCCATATCGCCGATTATTCGGTTGAAATCATTGACAAGCGTCCCTGTCGCCTTTGCAAGCACGCCCGTTTCGTCCTCTGCCTTTATCTCGGGAACAGGGCTGGTCAGATCGCCGCCCGCAAGCTTTTTAAGACGATCGGCGCACGCCTTAATCGGGTTGCCGAGATGGTTTCCGAGTAAAGTCGAGCTGATTATCGAGATAACTGCCGCAATAACAACGAGTATCACGAATACAAAAAACGTAGTGTATGTGTCGCTTAGGAAGTCGGTAGCGGGGGCATAAACCGCGGCAGACCACCCGTCGGTGCCCGCTATGGGAGCATATCCCATGAACAGCCGCTTGCCGTTTTCATAGTAATCATAGAAGCCCTCCTCGCCGTTTCTCATTTTTGCATGAGTTTCCGCGAGGGCTGCATAGCCGCTGTTCTCGAGCGCAGCCGCCTCGAGATTTTCGCCCCTCTTAACAAGCTCTGTGTCAACATCGGCGATAGTGTCGCCGTTCTTGTTGATTATGTAAGCGGCGCTGTTATCGCTGAACTTTATCTCGCGCATAATATCGTTGAGAAATTCCTCATCGGGAACGAAATAAACGCAGCCGACGGGAGTCGTGCCCTCAATGCCGCCCTCCCAGAGGGGCGCGGATACAAAGGAAACAAGCTTTCCCGTTTCATCGGACACCTCGGGCGACGTTATGTACGAATTGCCCTTCATCGCCTCGGTATAGCAGATATTGCCGGAAAAATCCTCGCCGTCAAAGATACATTTTCCGTCGGCGCCGATAATATCGCCCATCTGAAAACCGTTTTCCTTCACCCTCACATCGAGGATCTCCTCTTTCTTTTCATTGGAAACATCAGCGGAAGAAAGGTAAGGGTTGCAGCCCGCCTCTCTTGCAACGGTGGAAAACGTCTGAAGCTCCCACTGGATACGCTCCGAGCAGAGGATCGCCGTTTCTTCCATATTGGCAGAAGCAGTTTTTACTGCTGCATTGTAGCTGAGAAACATCGTTACGCTCCCGCATATGAGCAGCGGCAAAAGCACCATAATAAGCGATACGACAATGACGTGCTTTTTGATAGGCATTTTAGACAACATTGACATACTAATTCTCCCTTTTCCGATTTAACATCTTAAATCACAAAACAGCAATGTTATACCAAACCCACTGTTTAGTTTATTATATCATTTATTTTCAACAAGGTCAATATAATTTATGTATTTTTGAGTATTTCGACAAATTATGATGAATAATTTGTGCAATTTTAAAACGCGGACGAAATTCCGCTGCGGTGCTCTGTCGGCAAGGCGTTCCCCCAATAACACACCGCCCGCAGCGCGCCCATGGCAATATCTACATTACTGTCCTGAAATACGGGGCGCCGCGTTGTCGGCAATACCGCCGCGCAGTACATTCCCACCATAAAAAAGCAGGGAGAAGCAAGGCGCTTCTCCCCAAAAAATGTATGTAATTAAGGTAAAAGGAATACGATATTGCGGTATCACTCCGCGAACATGGGCGTGGAAAGGTATCTCTCGCCCGTGTCGGGAAGAAGAACAACAATGTTCTTTCCCTTGTTCTCGGGACGCTTAGCGAGCTGAATTGCCGCCCAGAGCGCCGCGCCCGACGAAATGCCCACAAGAATGCCCTCCGTGCGCGCTATCTTCCTGCCTGTTGCGAACGCGTCCTCGTTCTCGACGGTGATTATCTCGTCATAAACAGAGGTGTTGAGTGTGTCGGGGACAAAGCCTGCGCCTATGCCCTGTATCTTGTGCGGACCGGAAACGCCCTCGGACAGAACGGGAGAACCCTTGGGCTCCACAGCAACCACCTTAACATCGGGCTTCTTCGACTTAAGGAGCTTTCCGACGCCGCTGAGCGTTCCGCCCGTGCCTACGCCCGCTACGAATATATCAACGTTTCCGTCGGTGTCGTTCCAGATCTCAACGCCCGTTGTCGCCTCGTGCGTCGCGGGGTTGACGGGATTGGTGAACTGACCGGGGATAAAGCTGTCGGGTATCTCCTCCGCAAGCTCGTTCGCCTTGGCGATAGCGCCCTTCATGCCCTTCGAGCCGTCGGTGAGCACCAGCTCCGCGCCGTAGGCTTTCATCAGATTTCTGCGCTCAACGCTCATCGTTTCGGGCATCGTGATGATTATACGGTAGCCCTTTGCCGCCGCGATAGAGGTAAGACCTATGCCTGTGTTGCCGCTCGTCGGCTCAATGATAACGCTGCCCTTCTTGAGCTTGCCCGTCTTTTCGGCGTCCTCGATCATCGCCTTGGCGATCCTGTCCTTTACGCTTCCGCCGGGGTTAAAAAGCTCCAGCTTAGCGATGACCTTCGCTTCAAGCGCCTCGGCTTCTTCGATTTTTTTAAGCTCAACAAGGGGGGTCTTTCCTACAAGCTCGGTAACAGATGTGTAAACGTTCATTTCATTTTCCTCCGTAAAAGTGTGTCGTTTCGGTGTTGTCCGAATTATTGAATACGGCTCTCTGCCTCTTCCTTGTTTCAGATTATAGCATAGTTTTCCTACTATGTCAATATGTTTTGAGGATTTAGTATGTTTTTGTAGCATTGCACATTTATTTTCAACTTTTGGGGTCACATTGCACATATTTTACACAGTTATTTTTACTTCGTACAACGATATTATAAAGGTCACTGCCGCCGTACATTTTTTCGGAATAACCCCTTGAATACCGCCGCGCAATATGCTATATTTATAAAGGCACTTTTAAAACCGCGCATTCAGGCTCATAATAGGGGTGGAATTATCAATACGCCCCGCAGAGCTGCCTTCGGCGGGGACAAAAGCTTGTTTCCCGAACGGGACGGGTCGCGGCCGCAGAAACACTGCACCGCTTATTCCAAAGGAGGTCATAAAATGAAAAAATATACCGGAAAGGGCGTGTACGGCGCGGTCGCGATCGGTAAGTGCTCCGTTTTAAGAAAATGCGACGCGGCAGTGACGCGCGTCCATGTCAGCGACGCCCGCGCGGAAAAGGCAAGGGTCGCCGCGGCAAAGAAAGCGTCCGCCGAACAGCTCGGCGAAATATACGAAAAGGCGCTGAAGGAGGTCGGCGAGACCAACGCGCAGATATTTGAGATACACATGATGATGCTCGAGGACGAGGACTACAACGACTCCATTGAAAGCATAATCGACACGCAGTCGGTCAACGCCGAATACGCCGTCGCGGTGACCTCGGATAACTTCGCGCAGATGTTCTCCGCCATGGACGACGCGTATATGCAGGCGCGCGCCGCCGACGTCAGGGATATCTCCAACCGAATTATCGCAAACCTCATGGGCGCGGCGGCTGACGGCGGCTCGGCGGGAAAGACCGTTGTCTGCGCGGAGGACCTTGCCCCGAGCGAAACGGTGGCGCTGGACAAGGACAAGGTGCTCGCTTTTGTGACAGCGCACGGCTCTGCCAACTCACACACCGCGATACTCGCGCGCAGCATGAATATTCCCGCGGTGATCGGCGCGGGCAGCGCGTTCATCAATGAAATAAGGGACGGCGACGCCGTGATAGTTGACGGCTATACGGGGGAGATAATCGTTGACCCCGACGAGGAAACGGTAAGACGATACACCCGAAAGCAGAAAGCGGACGAGGAGAAAAAACGCCTGCTCGAGGAGCTGAAAGGCAAGGAGAACGTTACCTTAGACGGCAGGAAAATCAACATTTTCGCGAATATAAGCGGTATCGGGAATATCGGCGCGGTGCTGCTCAACGACGCGGGCGGGATCGGGCTTTTCCGCAGCGAGTTCCTTTATCTTGAAAACAGCGACTACCCGACGGAGGAGCAGCAGTTTCAGGCGTACAGGCGCGTTCTCGAAAGCATGGCGGGCAAAAAGGTCATCATACGCACGCTGGACATCGGCGCGGACAAGAAGGTCGGTTATTTCGGGCTTAACGAGGAAGAAAATCCCGCCCTCGGATACCGTGCGATACGGATATGCCTCACCCGCCCCGAGATATTCCGCACGCAGCTGCGCGCGCTGTACAGGGCTTCGGTATACGGCGAGCTCGCGATAATGTTCCCGATGATAACAAGCGTGAGCGAGGTCGCGCGGATAAAGGAGATATGCGGCGAGGTAAAAAGGGAGCTGTCCGGCGCGGGGATAGAGTATTCCGATAAGGTTGAGCTCGGGATAATGATAGAAACGCCCGCCGCCGCGCTGATAAGCGACAAGCTCGCGCCAATGGTGGATTTCTTCAGCGTCGGCACAAACGACCTCACGCAATACACCCTCGCCTGCGACAGGCAGAACCCCGATATCGAGGATTTCATAGACACACACCACGAGGCGATCCTCCGCCTTATCGAAATGAGCGCCGAAAACGCCCACCGACACGGCAAATGGATAGGTATATGCGGCGAGCTTGCGGCGGACACGTCGCTCACCGAAACATTCCTGCGAATGGGAATAGACGAGCTTTCGGTGTCGCCGTCGTTCGTGCTTAAAGTCAGGGACGCGGTGCGCAAAACGCGGCTTTCATAACCGCGAAGTAAAACAAAAAGCGCCGAATACCGGCGTTCAAAGAGAGAATGACATCAATGAAAAACAATTACAGGAAAACAATGTACGCCTGCTTTGTCGGATATATCGTGCAGGCGATAGTCAACAATTTTCTGCCGCTGCTGTTCGTAATGTTTCAGTCGGAATACGATATCCCGCTGTCGCAGATAACGCTGCTCGTAGCGCTGAATTTTGCGGTGCAGCTCGCCGTGGATATGCTGTCGGCGGTGTTTATCGACAGGATAGGCTACCGCGCGGCGGTCGTCATCGCGCACGTCTGCGCGGCGGCGGGGCTTATTATGCTGACATTCCTCCCCGATATTACCCCCGACCCTTTCGCGGGGATACTCGCGGCGGTGTTCGTCTACGCGACAGGCGGCGGGCTTATCGAGGTAATAATAAGCCCGATAATCGAGGGCTGCCCGACCGACAACAAGGAAAAGGCAATGAGCCTTTTACATTCGTTCTACTGCTGGGGGCATATGGGGGTAGTGCTGCTGTCGACGGCTTTCTTCGCGGTATTCGGGATAAATAACTGGAAAGCGCTCGCGCTTATATGGGCGGCTGTCCCGATAGCAAACGCTGTCGTTTTCTCCCGCGCGCCGATATTCCCGCTGAACGGCGACGGCGGCAGCGGGCTAACGCTTAAGCAGCTTTTCCGCAGCAGGACGTTCCTGCTGATGATGCTGATGATGGTCTGCGCGGGTGCAAGCGAGCAGGCGGTCAGTCAGTGGGCTTCCGCGTTCGCGGAGCAGGGGCTCGGCGTAAGCAAGACGATAGGCGACCTTGCGGGGCCGATGTCGTTCGCGCTTCTCATGGGTATTTCAAGGCTTATTTACGGGAAATACGGCGAGAGGATAAACCTTGACAGGTTCATTGCGTTCAGCAGCGCGCTGTGTATTGCTTCCTACCTCTGCATAGTATTTGTACCCGTTCCCGCCGTGGGACTTGCGGGCTGCGCGGTCTGCGGGTTTTCCGTGGGGATACTCTGGCCCGGAACGTTCAGCAAGGCTTCCGCGATGATTAAAGGCGGCGGAACGGCTATGTTCGCAATGCTGGCGCTGGCGGGAGATGTGGGCTGTTCAAGCGGGCCCGCGCTTGCGGGATTTGTTTCGGACGCGTGCGGCGGCGACCTGAAAAAGGGAATACTCGCCGCAGTGGTATTCCCGGTACTTATGCTCGTCGGAACGGCGCTCTGTGCAAAAACGGGCGCAAAGATTGAGAAGTGAGGAGTGAGGAGTGAGAAGTGAGCTAACTCCTAACTCCTAACTCCCAACCTGTCTTTCCCCAAAAACTGCGGGGCGCACCGAAATGCGCCCCCTGATTATTTGTTAACATTTAATGCAAGGTTATCCTCACCAGCAGCGTAAGCGCAAAAACCTCCGCAAGCCGAAAGCGCGCCGCCCCGACCGAGAAGAAATGGCTCATCACCTCGGCGACGGCGCAGAATTTGTCAACAAGCGTGATGACAAATGTTTCGCGGTGCTTCGGCAGGCGCAGAGAGAGCGGCCACATATGATTGAGTATCATGTCGCCCTCAAGCTCGCTTATCGAGAACATCTCCCCCGCGTTCGACAGCGCGATCTTGGGGTGACCGACTCCGTGCCAGCCCTCGCCCTTGACAGGCTCATGCTCGCGCCTGTCATAGAAGAACAGGTCGTGGAAAAGACCCGCCCTTGCCCCCGCGCGCGCGTTAAGGTGCAGGCGGCGGCAGAGCAGGAAGTTGTAGTAGGAAACATTAAGGCTGTGCTGAAAGCGCGTCGTTCCGCTGTGGTGGCTGAACTCGCACAGGCGCAGGATATTCCTGTCGTTCACAAGGTCCTTAACGCAGTCGAAATATTCATCGAACAGGCTTAGATCCTTGTTTGAAAGAACTGCTTTTAACATTTATAAAATCACCCGAAATAATAATCTATGAGAAAAAAGCTACACCACATTCGATTTTTGTGGCACAACGTTATTTTACTACATTTTTGCGAAAATATCAACAATAACAGGCGAGTTTTGTTAAAAAGGTACAAAAATCAACTTTATATTTGTCATTATTCACATTTTCGGGGATATCGGGCAAAATCCGCTCACGCCTTCCTGCGGACAAGCCTGTCGGCAACAAGGAACGAAAGCGTTACCCAAAGCGAGCCGATGACAATAAACAAGGGATAATACGGGTTAACGGCAAAAACAGGGACGATCCCCCCGACGACCTGCGTAAGCAGCCCGATACCGCTCACCGCCCCGAAAACAAGCGCTATAGCATTGACGGAGAACACCGAAAACAGCATATAATTCCTGCGATCAACGCCGCACTTCCGCTCCGCTCCGCGCTCCATGACCGACAGCAGCACGCCGAAGCCCGCCGCCGCAATGAGCCATACCGCAAAGCCCGCAGCGCTGTACCACGCGAACAGTAACCCCGCAAAAAACAGTATCGCCTGCCCGAAAGCATTCGCGAGCGCGTCAACGATGTATGTAGCGATTTTTTTCATGATAATGCTCCTCCTTTATTAAGTCGGCGTCAGCCGCCGTTTTTTCCTATGAAATTCTTGTATCGCGACAGCTCCGCGCTCCATTTCTCGGGGTCAGCGGGCAGGTATTCCTTTGTCAGCCCGCTTTCGATGATGATACGGCGCGCCTGCGCGGCGTCCTTTATCTCGCCGAGCGCGATAAGCGACGCTATGCCGTTTCCGAGCGCGGCAGCCTCGGACGGCCCCGCGACAACGCGCCTGCCCGCAGCCGAGGCGGTCATTCCGCACAGAAGCGCGTCCCGCGCGCCGCCGCCCGTCAAGTATACCGTATCGTATGTGCAGCCCGTGAGCCGTTCAAGCTCCTCAAGCGCCGCGGCTATCCCGCACGCAAGGCTCCGATAAATGCAGCACATGACCTCTCCGACGCTTTCGGGGACAGCCTGCCCCGTCCTGCGGCAGTATTCCGCAATGCGCAGCGGCATATCCTCCGCCGCGTAAAACGACGGGTCGTCGGGGTCAATAAAGCTGCCGAAGCGCTCCGCTGCCGCCGCTTCCCTTTCGAGGTCGGAAAAGCTTTGGTCGCCGCCGCGGTCGCTGTAATAACGGCGGCACTCCCGAATAAGCCGCAGCCCCGTCATATTCTTCATCAAAAGCGAGCAGTCGCCGCTGCCGCCCTCGTTGGTGAACCCCGCTTCCATTACCTGCTCCGTTATGACAGGGCGAACCAGCTGCGCTCCGACCCGTATCCATGTCCCGCAGGAAATAAAGGCGAACTGCTCCTCGTGGCTCGGCACAGCAAGCGCCGTTGACGCGGTGTCGTGCGCTGCGCAGGCGATGACAGGCACCTGCTCGCAGCGAAATTCCTCCGCAAGCTCGTATTTAAGCTCCCCGTAGACCTCGCCCGGGCGTATTATCGGGCTGAAAATCCGCTTTGGCAGCCCGAGCGCCTCGATAAGGCGAATATTCCACCCGCGCGAGCGGTGCTCAATTAGCTGCGTTGTGGTTGCCGTGGTGTATTCGCTGCGGTATTCCCCCGTAAGGAAATACGCGAAAAGGTCGGGTATCATCAGCATTTTCTCCGCGCGGAACAGCGTGTTCCCGCCGTTCATCGAAAGCGCCGCAAGGCGGAAAAGCGTGTTTATGCTCTGCGGGAGCACGCCGCTCTGCCCGAACAGCTCCTGCGCGGGTATTCTGCGGAACACTTCCTCCATAACGCCCTGCGGAATTTCGTCGGCGTAATGAACGGGCTTTTCGATAAGCTGACCGCTCTTGTCGATAAGCCCGAAATCAACCCCCCACGCGTCTGTGCTTATCGCGTCGAAGCCGCCGTTGAACACGCCGAAGCTTATCCCTATCTTCAGCTGCTCGTAAAGCTCGTCAATGTCCCAGCGCAGCTGACCGTCCTCCATAACGGGAACGTTCGCGAAACGGTGTATCTCCTCGAGCGAAAGCGCGCTCCCGTCAAATCGGCAGAGCATCACCCTTGCGTTCGATATTCCGAAATCAAATACAAGAACTGTTTTTGCCATGGCAGCATTCTCCTGTCATATGTTTTGCGGCAGCGGTCAGTGATATTTCCTGTAACCGGGGTGTCTTATCGGGAGCGCCCTGCCGATGGCGCAGCATTCCTCTATCTTATCCCTCGGGAGCTCGTGCGCGCCGCCGAGCTGCCTTGCGACAAGGCTCACCTTTGCGTAGTGCTCCAGCGTTTCCATGCGGAAATACGCCTGCGTTATGTCAACGCCGACGGTAAGCGCGCCGTGGTTCTCCATGAGTATCGTGTCGTGGTGCTCAAGAAAGGGCAGAATGCTGTCCGCAACGCCCTGCGAGCCGGGGGTGTCATACGGGGCTATCGGAACGCTCCCGAGGAACATTATCGCCTCGGGCATGGCGTAGTCGTCCAGCGGAATATGTGCGATGGCGAAGCCAGTCGCGGTCGGCGGGTGCGCGTGGACAACGGCGTTCGCGTCGGGGCGCGCCTCGTAGCAGCGCAGGTGCACCTTGAACTCGCTCGTGGGCTTGTAGCCGGGCAGCTTCGCGGGCTCAACGACCTCGTTTTGCGCGTTCATTTTTATTATCATTGCGGGCGTAAGGTCAGCCTTGCTCACGCCGGTCGGCGTAACAAGAAAATTCCCGTCGGGTAGCCTTACCGAGATATTGCCGTCGTTCGCGGCAACGAACCCGAGCTGCCACAGCCTGTGCCCGACATCGCATATCGCCTGCTTTATTTCCTGTTCCGTCATGTCAGCCATCGTATCATTTCCTTCCGATTTATATACATAAATGCGTTACTAACTTAATTGTATCATGTATATTTGAAAAAGTAAAGCGTTTTGATAACGATTTCTTTTGTGCATAATAACCAAATTTGCCCCGTATTATTTCTATGTGTTTATATCCGCTCGTCTACTTGTATTAAGCGGTGATTTGGTGTATAATGTCATTATACGGGTAATATATAAATCATCATACTGTTAATTATTAACAAATATCCGGAGAAATTTATCGGAGGTGCGATGAATTGAGCGATATCAAGTGGATCCCTCTTGTGGGTATGAATTTATCGGCGGCAAACCTTGCGGCGGCGGAAAAGCTGCGCAAATTCGGCTTTGCGGTCAACTGCGGCGAGTTCGGCTCCGAAAAGCTTACAAAATCGGGGCTTTGTATCTATGACGTCCTTCAGGAAAAGGATAACCCCAACATTCTTATCATCACATCAAACAGCGAGCTTTACGGTTGGTACAGAATACTCATGACCGGCATCGGCGCGGATTTCAAGGTGATGACGGGCGCGTCCAACGCTCTCGTGTTCTTCGACAAGAGCAGCTCCAACCTGTTCATCATGTCGCGCGACGCTTTGTCCTCGGCAAACGCTCTGAAGGAAAAGGCGGGCTCGGAGTTCCTGTGGGATCTCGTCATCATCGACGAGGAGCAGGAAACGCGCGTCCCCGACTACTCCTTATATGAAAAGAATATCCCCGGGAAAACGGAAAAGCTTCTCATAAACGCGCCGTTCCCCGCAGAAAACGACGCCGACAAGGCTGCGCTTATCTCGCTGATAAAGGCTCTTCTTGACGACAAGTCGCTCTCCTCGCAGGCGGACGATATCGAGCTCACCGCCGACGACGCGGGTCTTAACGGCGATTCCCCCGTTATGCGCTGCTTCGGCGCGCGCAGCTATACCCCCGACAGCGGCAGAAACGTTTCGTTCTGTGAATACGCTTTCGACGAAGAGGAGATCAACGGTCTGCGCAGACGCGTCGACCTGCGCTCGGGTGTACCGCTCTATAAATACGGCGGGAACATTTTCGAGGAATTTGACTGCGAAAAGCAAAAGAAGCTTTATACAAAGCCCTCTTACACCCGCTCCGACGTCGAGGATCTCCGTGCGTTCGACAAGAAGCTTGACAGCTTCCTTACACTTATCGACGGGCTGAAAAATGAAGGCAGCCGCACAATGGTTTATTGCTGCGAAAAAGAAACGATAGATTACCTTCGCAAGGTGCTCACCTGCCTGTACGGAAACGATGTCCGCGTGGCAAGAAGCGAGCTCTCCCGCAGCGAGGACGTGCTCAGGAAGCTCCGCGTTGACGACAGCACGGTCTACCCCGGGATAATCCTCGGAACAGACGCTCTCGGAGCAGTCGGCGACGGATTGGACAGAATAAACTGCATAATCAACTATGAGCTGCCCGAGTCGCCCGTAATGCTCGAGCGCCGCTGCACCCGCCACGGTTCCGCAAAGGAAGCGGAGCGCAGGTTCATCATCTTCCGCGACAAGAATAAAATGTTCGACTCGCGTATGCTGGAAAAGGTGCTCTTCCCCGACGCGTCGGACGCATTCTGCGGCGCGCTCCCGTCAAGGAATATCCTGTTCGATATCCCCGACAGAGGAAAGTGCCTGAGCAGCGTTGTTGCCGACCTCAAGTACATAAAGGGCTACGCCTCGGAAATAGATAACTGCCTCGACCTTATCAAAAAGGTCAAGTGCGAATATTCCGGCGACGGCGTTGAAAAGATATCCAACAGCCGCCAGCTCACCGAGTTTGCCGAAAAGAAGCTCGCAAAGCTGTTCACCGCTTTCGGTATCACCGCAGAGTCCTCCGAGGAGGAAATTTCCGCGGCGGCGGAAAATCTCGGCGGTCTGTGCAGCCTTGACGGCGGCAGGATCGTAAAGCTCCCCGAAAGCACTCTCTCCGCTCTCGGCGGGACATTCGAGGGCGACGGCTACCTTTCGCAGCCGTTCGCATACGAGGCGGTCATCGGCCTTGCAAACGCAAAGGAGCATATCGACCTTATCCACAGCGGCGAGGATTTCCACCTCAAGGTAAAGCAGGAGCTGAGCGCGCTCACCGACTGCATACAGTATCCCGTGCTGTTCGGCATATGGAAATACAGGGTGCGCGAAAAGGATTCAAAGCGCTCCTTCAGGGATTATATCAAGATCTATAACGACGGCATTTGACAAACGCCGCCGAAAAGCCGCCTTACCGTGCGGGGCTGCTTATTATTCATATAAAACTTGTCAAACAGCACGGAGAAACGGGGCGTATTTATGAGCGAAAGCAACGAAACGGTCAAGACGCTGCTCGGCGACTTCTTTGAACGCCACACCGCGGGCGACAAGGAAGGAATGTCGGCAGTCCTCCAGGATATTCAGCTCAAGCTGAAATCCGGCGAGATAGACAGCCGTCCGTTTAAGGATTATTTCAACGATATGTATGCCGGCAGAGGCGCGATAAACGTTAAGGGTATCATCAAGGATTACCCGCGCGAGTCGATAATTCGCGAGCTGCTGCAGAACGTTTTCGGCTGCGACTACGAATCCAACGACATCAAGGTCATGATAGAGTTCCTCGACGAGGGACAGGTAAAGCTGACCTATAACGAAACAGGCTTCCGCCTTGAACAGGTGTTCTATTACCTCTCCGTCGGGAGAAACGACGGCAACTCCGAGCGCGAGGGCAGGTTTGGTCTTGGCGCAAAGAGCGTGTTCGCCAACGTTGACTGGTTCAAAATGCGCTCGAACAGCTATTCCCTGCGCGTTGTGAACGACGACGGAACGCTCAAGGTGCGCGAGCTGGAGCTCACCGCGCCTAACTTTAACCATACCGAGATAGTGTTCTCCCTCCCCGAGGACGAGCAGCAGAAGCTGCACAGCAACCTTGTTTCCCTCACCTCGCAGAAGGGCGAATACATAAACATGGTGGATCTCTGCTTCGCCTTCATCAGGAAAAAGCACCTCAAGGCGGGCGACGAGCAGGAAGCGACAGAACGCAGCTTCAATATCGCTGTGATAAACTACGGCAAGCCCGAGGTAGTTTACAAGATACAGCAGTTCCGCAGGGACGCGAACGATATCCCCAAGATAAGATTTTCCGAAAACGGAAAGAGCATCGCCGACTTCATCTGGTCGGAGCGCGACGGCTTCGTTTACCTCATTCCCTTTGCAATTTCGGGCGCAAAGCGCGAGGCGGCAAAGGTCATGATGACCAAGTACAACTACTTCTCGACATTCGAGCTTACCGGTCTTGTCAGGGCGAACAGTCAGCAGTTCGTGGACGAGCAGCTTTCCGCGTTCTTCGTCAGCGTGCCCAATAAGTACGTCACCAACAACCGCGCGGGTATCCGCCACGACTGCGTTGAGGAGGTTTCCGAAAAGATCGAGCAGGGCATTATGGAAACCGTCGAGGAATACAAGCGCCTGTTCGTGCTCGAGCTGGTGCAGCTCCCCGACGATCCGGAGCACTACACCCTCCGCCCGCGTCAGTATGTTTTCGAGTTCTTCTACAACTACATAAATACAAGCAAGCTCGTAAAGGGCTTGAAGGAAGTATTCACCAACGGTATCTCCGTCAAATTCCCCAATTCCGAGGAGCCCGTGCAGTTTGAAACACTCCGCGAGAACGGATTTTACAACGAGCACAGCGGCATAACCAAGGAGGACCACGAAAGCGGCAGCATGAACAATGTCCTGCTTGAGGACATTGAGCAGATGAACCGCTGGTACGGCAGGGACGACGACCATGTGCTGATGACAAAGTACAACTGGTCCCTTGCGGGAACGGACGAGGGCGGCAGCGAGTATATCTACGCTTTCTATGAGAACGGAAGCCGCTTCCTGATGTCCTCCGCCGCGAGCAGGCACGTCAAGGACTACGAGCTTTCGGCGGGCTTCAAGAGCATAATCAGCCTCAAGCTCAACAGCTGCATCATTAACGGTGCCGTTGCGGACGAAAACGCGCTTGCAGAGGCGTTCCGCGTAATAGACGAGATGTTCGGCGAGGACTACCGCATTTCCATGCGCTACTTCCAGTTCGTCATCACCTCGGGCACAACGACGATACAGTTCGAAATATCCAAGATAAACATCGGCAACCTCAAAAAGGCTTACGATGTGCTCTCCGCGCACGAAATGCGCTTCGAGAACCACCAGATATACAATCAGGTCATCACGCTGATGGTGAACTCCTTCACCAACGGCAAGGACGTAATGCAGTTCCTCCGCGAAATAAAGTCGCAGGGCGGCGAGGTAACGCTCGCGCTGGACATCAACAAGCGCTACCGCTTCTCCGCTTACGGCAAGCAGTTCATGATCCCGCCGAACATCACCAACGCAGACCTCCTCGAGATCGTCGGCGATGTCTATGTGCTCATTGAAAGCGGAATGTTCAACAACAGGGCGTTCGACTTCCCGTTCTACCCCGGAAGATTCAGCTTCGACCCCGAGGAAATACTCGCGGCGCTGCCCGCGGCAGGCTCTGTTGAAAATATCGGAAAAATGCTCGCAAAGGTGTTTGTATGCGACCTCGGGCTGGATAAGATCGCGCTTCTCGACAGCAGCGACAAGCTCATGAAGATCACCGACCTTTCCGCGCCCATTGCTCCGACAGACATGGAAAAGACCGCGAAATTCGTTATACTCCGCGACGGCATGACAAAGCCCGTTTTCGCGGGTTACGTCGAGTTCCTGCTCACGGGCTATAACAAGCAGACCCTCATGTCGCTGTACAGCGGCACAGAGGAGCCCAACCTCGTCCTGCTTGACCAGATACCCTATTACTACAAGCCCGTTCCCACCATTCGCCGCAGCGAGTTCGAGTTCCTGCGCGGGGAGATACGCCGCACATCGGCGCTTTCCAAGTCCAGGGCGTACAAGAACATCTTCGCGCGCGACGTGAATGCAAAGCTTTTCGGTTACGGCTGCGTCTGCCCCTGCTGCGGCTACGAAACGGGCGTTGTCAACAGCTTCGCAATGAAGAATTTCTCCGTCGGTCTGATAAACGGCGAAAAGGAGCAGAAGTTCAACTTCTCGCTTTACCTTTGCGCTAACGATGTCAACGCGGCGGGCGGCTGGCTTATCGACGACATCAGCATCGGCGGTATGTCGCCGTTCCTGTGGCTGGAGGAAATGTCGATGATCGACTATATCCCGCCCGAGTTCCTCTACTGCCGTATCAAATACCGCTGCCAGACAACATACGATGTCTGCGAGCCCACCGAAAAGGGCAATGCGGTCTGCGAAAACGTATTCGAAGGCGCAGAGCAGGTGCTTGATATAATTCTCAGCCCCATGCTCGCGGCAAAGTGGTTCGAGGACAACATAAAGCTTATCCCCGCAAAATCCGAATAAACACATATACTCCGAGGTCATCAGGCTTCGGAGTATTTTTTGGGGGTAATATTTAAGCCCGGGAGGAGCGAACCTCTCGGGCTTATTTCAAATACTCTTTTTCATATATCCGCAAGTAAACGGAAAGAAATCAAATTTTTTTGTGCCAATATGTATCGCGCCATTCTGCTCATACCATTTTCTTAAAACCACATTTTCTTCAATAATACCTATATTAAGGATATCACATCCTATCTCTTTTGCTGTTTTTACAGCATGGTCAAATAAGCATTTCCCAATTCCTTTGTGCCTATACTCCGGCAGGACTGCAAGATTATTCAATTCACACTCACTGTTATTCTGAATATTCAGCGAATAATATCCACAAATTATTTCATCATCATAAAATATATACATTGGTCTATGCTCACCGTCAAAGTGCCAATATAACCTCTCTTCTGTGGTGGCAAATGCAGTAAAGCGCGGAGCATTCCGGGCTGTTAATCCAAACTCCTCGGCAACGGTTTGAAAACTCTTTTTTATCACTTCTACGCACTTTGGAATATCCTCACGTTCGACTTTTCTTATCATAAAAATCTCCTCATTCTTATATATCCGGATTTAATAAAAAAATCGCCTTTTTACAGCTCAATAACCCCGTCCGCAAGCACCTCGCATTCCCTGCTGTCGTGCGTGACAAATATCACCGTTTTGCCTGCGGTCAATTTCCGTGTATATTCCATTACGCCGCGCCGCGTTTCCTCGTCCAAGCCCTTGAACGGCTCGTCGAGGAACAGCACGTCGTACTCCGCGAGCAGGGCGCGCAGCAGCGCGGTGCGGCGCTTCATTCCGCCGCTTAGCTCGCGCACGGGCTTGTCCGCGCAGCCGCCCAGACCTACCGCAGACAGCTGCCCGTCAAGCTCGGCGGGCGACAGCCGCTTCCCCGTCACAAGGCGGATATTCGCCGATACGGTGAGGTTCTCGCACAGCCTGTCCTCCTGAAAAAACGCGCTGATACGGCGCTTTTCGGGCATTATCACCCTCCCGCTGTCCGCAGGGATAAGCCCCATAAGTATCATCAGCAGCGTGCTTTTCCCGCAGCCCGATCTCCCCATGACCGCCGTTATCCTGCCCTCGGGGAAGTCCGCCGAAAAATCCTTCAGAACAGCATTCTCCCCAAAAGCCTTGCAGATATTTTCAGCCCTCATGCTACATCCTTTCTATCCGCTTCACAGCAAACCCGACCGCCGCAAGGAACAGCTTTTCGCACGCCCAGCTCACCGCGATGATGACAAATGTCCATGCGAAAAGGTCCGCTGTTTCAAGATAAATTTTCGCCATGTAAAGCTTTTCGCCTATCGAGCCGTCGGGAATGCCGATAACCTCGGCGGCAACGCCCGATTTCCAGCAAAGCCCCACCGCAAGCGCCGACGCCGCGCGGAAATGCGGCAGAAGCTGCGACAGATACACCCCCGCGAACCGCTTCGCAGCGGGTATTCCAAACACATTAGCCATTTCGGTAAGCTTCGGGTCAAGCGCTTCGATTCCCGCAAGCATATTTGAATAATATATCGGCATACAGATGAGGAACGCCACCAGCACCGAGAGGTTCTTTGAGCTAAGCCAAATCAGCGCGAGGATCGTAAACGACGCCACGGGTATAGATTTCAGCGCGGTCATCAGCGGCGACAGCAGCCGCTTTACAAAAGGGAATTTCCCCGCAGGCACCGCAAGCAGCGTCCCGCAGAGCATTCCCGACGCGAACCCGAGCAGTATCCGCGCGGCGGAAAAGCCTATACTTTTCCAAAAGTCAGCCTCGGGGACAAGCTCGATAAGCCGCTTTGCCGCCGCAACGGGCGTTACAAGAAATATCTCGCGGTCAAGCGCCATTGCGCCCAGCTGCCAGACAACGAGCCAGAAAAGCACACAGCCCGCCGTGATAAGTCGTTTTTTCATTGCTTCACCTGCCGAAACGGGCGGATATTCCCTATCCGCCCGAGGTTGATTTTATATTATCGGTCACGCGCCGTAGTAGAAATCATCTGCGGGAAGAGCGCCGCCGACGGAGGCGGGCATCTGCTCAAACAGCACGCCGAGATAGCCCGAAAGCTTCTCCTTCATTTCGCCGCCGGTTATGCAGACGATATTGCACTGCGGGATAGCCTTCTGTGCGACAGCCGCAGGGACTATCTCGTATTTTCCGACAAGCTCCGCGCCCTCGGCAACATTGGTCGTTACATATTCAACGGAATCGGCGTAGCGCTCAAGGAAGAGGTCGACAGCAGCGGGATTACTCTCCACAAATTCCTTTCTGCCGATAACTATACCGGTGATGAGCGAGCTGCCCGTGCCGAGCTTGTCCCATTCCTCTGTAAGGTCAAGAACAACGTTTATGTTCTCGTTCTTGGTCTGCGCGGTGGTAACAAAGGGCTGCGGGAGCATTGCAACGCCGTTTTCGTCCTCAAGCAGCGCGGACAGGCACTCGGAGTGCTCGCTCTTCCATTCGATGGCGACGTCCTTTTCGGGGTCAATGCCGTTCTGCGTGAGTATGTAGTTCAGCGCATATTCGGGCGTTGCACCCTTGCCGCTTGAATAAATTGTCTTTCCGCGAAGGTCGTCAACAGAGGTGACGGTGCTGCCGTTCTCACAGATATAAAGCACGCCGAGCGTATTCACCGCAAGCACCTCAACGCCGCCCTCCGTCTTGTTATACAGCACCGAACCGAGGTTTGCGGGCACGCAGACGATATCCGCCGTTCCCTGTACCACCATGGGCGATATCTCGTCGACCGCTGCGGCAATTGTAAATTCATAGCCCATATCGTCGGCTTCGTCGTCAGCCATCAGCTTAGTCATGCCCATTGCCGTCGGACCCTTGAGCGCCGCTATTTTCACCGTTATGTCAGCCGCAGTATTATCCGTGCTGTTGTCCTCGCCCTCGGCGGGAGCGCTGCTGTCGGCGCTTTCGGTGTTAACCGCGCTGTCGGATACGTCGGAAGTAACCTCGGATACGTCGGAAGTAACCGCGGATACGTCGGAATTAACCTCGGATACGTCGGAGGAAACCTCGGAGTTAACGTCCGAGCCGGAGTTACCCGCCGCGGAGCAGCCTGCAAGCAGCCCCGCGCAGAGTACAGCCGCGATAAGCGATTTTGTTGTTTTTGTAAGTGTCATTGTTTGTCGTCCTTTCTTAACGGCGCCGCAATGCCGTCCCGCGCCGGCGAAAAGAAAAACGCCCCTAAAGGCGCACGACAAACAACACCGCATTTTCACGCGGGGAGTATATGTGCCTTACGGATCAAATCAACTTTTCGCCGTCAGATAACGCGGAGACCTCATTCCATCGGCAGCCGCCTTTGGTCTGATTTTTTACCTGTTTATTATATAACATTTGCCCGCTTTTGTCAAGATGTTCGCGGGAAAAACGACTCGCAATATGAAGCAGATGAACGCGCCGCATGGGAGTTTACGCCGCGTCAGCTTTTCTTATGCAGAGCAATGCCACAGCCCGCCCACCGCAGGCGAAATGCCCCCGCGCACCCGTTTCGGCAAAACAATGCCACAGCCCGCCCACCGCAGACGAAATGCCCCCGCGCCACCCGTTTCGACAAAACAATGCCGCAGCCCGCAATTATCACTGCCATAAACATTTCGAAATATTGATGTGTTACTGCGCGAATGCACAAGCGTAACATTCTATATAATTATTACGGAGAAACGATTTTTTCAACGTTGTCCCCAAAACAAAAGCCCGACACTTCTGCCGGGCTGACGAAATAATATATTATAAGAACCGCACGCCGTGTTCCAAATCAAAGATTTGGACGGCTGAGCGAACCTTGAAATATATGTTCGCCGCTTCGCGTCGGTCGGCTAGCGCCGACTGTAAGAACTGCGTTCTCACAACATATATTATCAACGCGCCGCGTCATCTGTACGCAGGCACGGGAGCGTTGGCGCGCACCTTGAATTTCAGCCGCAGGTGGTCAGCGATAAGCGCGATGAACTCGGAATTTGTGGGCTTGCCCTTGGTTGTATGTACCGTGTAGGAGAAAATTCTCGTCAGGACATCAATATCCCCGCGGTCCCACGCTATCTCGATCGCGTGTCGTATCGCGCGCTCGACGCGGGACGAGGTGGTCTGGTAGCACTTCGCAACAGTGGGATAAAGCAGCTTTGTTATGCAGTTTATCATCTCGTCGTTGTTCACTGAAAGCATTATCGCCGTGCGGAGGTAGTGGTAGCCCTTTATATGCGCGGGTATTCCCACCTGATGGATTATCTCGGTGACCGCGCACTCAAGATCCGTTTCGTTCGGCACAGCGGGCTTTTCCTCGTTCACGCCGCATATACCCGATATCTTTGACGTAAGATAAGCGGGATCGATCGGCTTGACCATAACCGACGCCCCGACAGACACTGCCTCGCGCTCAAGCGCGGGGTCGGACGTGTTGGACACGATTATCACATTCGGAACGTATTTCTTCTCGACTTTAAGGCGGCGAATTACCTCAACGGCGTCGCAGAACGGCATTTTTGCCTCCAGAACAGCAACATCGGGCGCTTCCGATTTTATGGAATTAAGCACCGAATTTCCGTCGCAGCGGCGCGTTATTGCGTACATTCCCGCATTTTTGAGCGCCCCAGCCCATGCCATGCCGCATTCTGCCGTGTCGTTCCCGATAAGTACCTTGATCTGATTTGTCATTTTTGCTTTACCTCCGATATAATTTTATTTTCCCCGTTATGAGAGCTTTTCGCTCTTCGGTTTACTATATAATACCATAAAATGTAAATTAAATCAAGAGGTTTTTGGAAATTATTTGAAATATTTTCCTGTTGTACAAAATCACGTCACACTGCCCGCGAATGCGATAACTATCGGGAAATACGGCATTTTTATTATTTGAAAGCGGCGGGAATGCTGTCATATTTTGTCGAAAAATGTCGCGCGGAAAGGAATGGAATTTCCAGTTAATAGTTAGGAGTTAGGAGTGTGGAGTGTGGAGTTGACTTTTCGACAAACTGAAAGGACCGCCAAACGGCAGTCCCATTCAGTCTATTGATAAAAACAAGATAGTTAGGAGTGTGGAGTGTGGAGTGAGCTAACTTCTAACTCCTAACTTCTAACTCCTAACTCCAAACGCCGCCGCTCACCCGAATATTTCCGCGGGAATAATATCGTAAACGATATCCCCGTGAGTATCATGGACGGTAAGGTGCAGCGCTGCGCTGTCCTCGGAAAAAGAAAACATATCGCCGCCCTCGGCGAACGCGAACGTCCGTTCATCGGCGACAGCCTCGTTCCCGCCCTGCCTGCACAGTATTTTCACGCGCAAAAATCCCTCGGGGAACAGCGCGGGCTTATACCCGTATATTTCGACCGAGCACTCGCCGAAGCTGCGCTTTGCAATGAACTCGCCCTCGCCCGAGCCGCCGCTCAGCCCAATGCCCGCGGCAATTCCCACCACGACAAGCACCACTGCCGCGACCGCGCCGATGACCACCAACGGAAGCCTTGCACCCAATGACCCTTTTTTCACACAGCCGCTCCTTTACCTTACCCCGTCCGATATCGTCGTCCTGTTCATTTCCCACAGGGCTACATAGTACGCGTAGGGAGAAAGATGTATCCCGTCGCCGCCGTTAAAGCACTCTTTAAGCCTGCCGTCGCTGTCCTTGAGGTGCTTTGCGAAATCAAGGTAGTGCACCCTGTCGCCATAATTGTCATGAATGAATTTCTCC
>JBJFHP010000245.1:0-1693 GCA_051893715.1 Oscillospiraceae bacterium | reverse complement strand
ATATGCTTATCGTTGATATCAACACCCTGTAAGCGGTAAACCTTCTGTACCTCGGATATGATATAATTCTGTACTTCCTTTTCGCCCTTTACCGCGAGAACATCGGGCGGATTTATCGAACCCTCGGTGAGAGCGTCGCCCGCCGTTACAACGTCGCCGTCGTGCACCTTGGGACGGTAGCCGAACGGTACCGCGTACTGCTCCTCCGTTCCGTCGTCTGCGGTGATTATCGCGTGACGCGTCTTTTTGATCTCCTCGAAGCGAACCTTACCCGAAATTCTTGTGATGATCGCCGCGTTCTTCGGGTGACGACTCTCGAACAGCTCCTCGACGCGGGGAAGACCCTGTGTGATATCCTCTGCGGAAGCGATACCGCCGGTGTGGAACGTTCTCATCGTAAGCTGTGTACCGGGCTCGCCGATGGACTGCGCCGCAATAATTCCGACTGCCTCGCCCCTGTTGATGAGCTGACCGTTCGCAAGGGACGCGCCGTAGCACTTCGCGCAGACGCCGTTTCTGAGCTCGCAGGTCAGCACGGAGCGGACCTTGACCTCCTTGACGCCCGTCTTAACGATCTTGTCGGCGTCGGAGTCGGTCATGAGCTTATCCCTCGAGATCGTGAACGACCCGTCGGGAGCGGTGAAGTCCTCCGCAAGGTAACGTCCGGTAAGACGCTCGGCGAGCTTTTCAACAAGCTCGTTGCCCTCGCGGATCTCGTAAACGTCGATACCGTTTGTCGTGCCGCAGTCGTCGCCGCGTATGATAACTTCCTGCGATACGTCGACAAGACGTCTTGTCAGATAACCGGAGTCCGCTGTACGCAGCGCGGTATCCGCCAGACCCTTACGGGCGCCACGGGAGGAGATGAAGTATTCGAGGACATTCAGACCCTCACGGTAGTTGGCTCTGATAGGCATTTCGATAGTCGCACCGGAGGTGTTCGCGATAAGTCCGCGCATACCTGCGAGCTGTCTTATCTGCGCCGCAGAACCACGGGCTCCGGAGTCTGCCATCATGAAGATGTTGTTGTACTGGTCGAGGTTGCTCGTCAGCGCGTCGGCAACGTCGTTCGTCGCCTGATTCCATATGCTGATGAACTTCTCTTTTCTCTCGTTGTTGGAGATAAAGCCGCGCGCGAACTGCTTGTTTATCTTCGCGATACTCTCGTCCGCGCCCGCGAGTATCTCCGCCTTCTGAGGAGGTATCTCCGCGTCGCATACCGCAACGGTGATACCCGAACGGGTAGAATACTTGTAGCCCATTGCCTTTATCTTGTCCAGCACCTGCGCTGTGGTAGCGGTGCCGTGTATTTTAAGGCAGCGGTCGATGATCTGACCGAGCTCCTTCTTTCTTACCTTGAAGCCAATCTCATAATCCAGCTGATGATCGGGGTCTGTTCTGTCAACATAGCCGAGATCCTGCGGAATGTGTTCATTGAAGATAATGCGTCCGGGCGTGGTGGGAACGATACGGGTTATCTTTGTATCGCCGAGATCCTTTGTAACGCGCACCTTAATAGCCGCGTGAATGGAGATAACGCCGTCCTGATAAGCCATCAGAGCCTCGTTCGCGTCGCGGAACACCTTGCCCTCGCCCTTTTCGCCCTTCTTATCGATAGTCAGGTAGTAGGAGCCGAGTACCATATCCTGCGTAGGAACGGTAACGGGGCGGCCGTCGGAGGGCTTCAGCAGGT
>JBJFHP010000244.1:0-29745 GCA_051893715.1 Oscillospiraceae bacterium | reverse complement strand
ACACCATTCAGCGCTCGAAAGGTCTTGGCGAGAACGACCCCGACATGATGTCGCTCACGACCATGAACCCCGAAACGCGCCGCCTGATAAAGGTCACCCCGACCGACGCGGAGCAGACGCGGCTCATGTTCGACGTACTGCTCGGAAATGACCTTGACGGGCGAAAGAAATTCATCAGCGAAAACGGCAGCCGCTATCTTGAAGCCGCCGATATTATGTAAACGGAGTTAAGTGATTTGAAGAAAAAAGCAACGAAAAAGCCCGCCGAGAAAAAGAGCGGCGAGGCTTATATAGAGGGCTCGGGAAAAGTTGTCGAAACGGATATAGTATCTACCCTCGAGGAGAACTATATGCCCTACGCGATGAGCGTTATCGTGTCGCGCGCGCTGCCCGAGATAGACGGCTTCAAGCCGTCGCACAGGAAGCTGCTCTATACCATGTACAAAATGGGGCTGCTGACGGGGGCAAGGACAAAATCCGCAAATATCGTCGGTCAGACCATGCGGCTCAATCCGCACGGCGATCAGGCTATTTATGAAACAATGGTTCGCCTTGCGAGGGGCAACGAAGCGCTGCTCCACCCGTATATCGACAGCAAGGGCAACTTCGGAAAAGCGTATTCCCGTGATATGGCATACGCCGCGTCGCGATACACCGAGGCAAAGCTCGAAAGCATAAGCGGCGAGCTTTTCGCGGAGATAGACAAGGACGCGGTGGACATGGTGCCGAATTACGACAACACCATGCTCGAGCCGTCGCTGTTTCCCGTGAGATTTCCCGCCGTGCTGGTCAATTCCAACTTCGGGCTTGCGGTGTCAATGGCGAGCAATATCTGCTCGTTCAACCTCGCGGAGGTCTGCGAAACGACGATAGCGCTGATGAAAAACCCCGAGCACAACGCGCTTTCCACCCTCAAAGGCCCCGATTTCCCCGGCGGCGGTTATATCATCTATGACGAGCGCGAAATGGACAGGATATACCGCACGGGCATAGGCGCGGTCAAGGTGCGCTCGGTATACAGCTTCGACAAGGACGCGCGCTGTATCGAGGTCACGCAGATACCCCCGACGACTACCGTTGAGGCGATAATCGACAAGGTTGTCGAGCTTGTCAAGGACGGGAAGATAAAGGAAATTTCCGATGTCCGCGACGAAACAGACCTGTCGGGTCTGCGGCTGGCGTTTGACCTTAAAAAGGGCTACGACGCGGACGCGGTGATGCAGAAGCTGTTCAGGCTGACCCCGCTTCAGGACAACTTCAACTGCAACTTCAACGTGCTTATCGCGGGCACGCCTAAGGTAATGGGCGTTTACGAGATAATCAGCGAGTGGACGGCGTTCAGGCGGCAGTGCGTAAAGCGCCGCGTGTATTTCGACCTGCAAAAGAAAAAGGAAAAGCTGCACCTGCTGCTCGGTCTGAAAAAGATACTTCTTGACATTGATTACGCGATAAAGATAATCAGGGAAACCGAGGAGGAAGCGGAGGTCGTTCCCAACCTCATGATAGGCTTCGGTATCGACGAGCCGCAGGCGGAATATGTCGCGGAAATAAAGCTGCGCCATATCAACCGCGAATATATCCTCAAAAGAACGCAGGAGACCGACGATCTCGCAAAGGAAATAAAGGAAATGGAGGACATTCTTGCGGACGGCAGGAAGGTAGACAGCATAATCATTTCCGAGCTTGAGGAGATAATCGCGAAGTATTCGCAGCCGCGCAGGACGATGTTCCTTTATGATGTTACGGAGTCCGCAGAGCCCGAGGAGGAGATAGTCGACAGCTCGCCCGTCAACATTTTCTTCACGCGCGAGGGCTATTTCAAGAAGATAACCCCGAAATCGCTCCGCATGAGCGGCGAGCAGAAGCTCAAGGAAAACGACGAGATCGTTTATTCCGCCGAGGTATCGGGCGCGTCGGAGCTGCTGTTCTTTACGAACAAATTCCAGTGCTACAAGTCCCGCTGCTCGGATTTCGCGGAAACAAAGGCGAGCGTTATGGGCGACTATATCCCCGCGAAGCTCGGAATGGAGGACGGGGAAATACCCGTTTTCATGGCGGTCACCGAGAAATTCCGCGAAACTCTCGTGATATTCTTCCGCAACGGAAAATGCGCGAAGATACCGCTCAGCTCCTATGAAACCAAAACGAAGCGCAAGAAGCTTGCCAACGCCTATTCCGATTTGTCGGAAACTGTTGGAATGTTCGTTGTGGACGGCGAGGCGGATTTCCTGCTCAAATCGGACGCGGGCAGGGTGCTGCTTTTCAACACGGCGCTCGTCCTCGCAAAGTCGACCCGCGACACGCAGGGCGTGCAGGTAATGCGCCTTACAAAGGGCGCGCAGCTGCTGTCGGTATATCCCGCGGATACGGCGGATATAAAAGACCCCGAGCAGTTCCGCATTAAGTCCGTCCCGTCGGGCGGCACTGCGTCGGACGTTGACATCGACCAGTTAAAGCTTATCTGATATCCCGAAAGGGTAAAAATAATGTGCAAAACAACAGGAGGAAAAAACAATGCTGACAGATATTGAAATAGCACAGCAGGCGAAAATGCTCGAAATAGGCGACATCGCCGCTAAGCTCGGAGTAAGCCCGGACGAAACCGAGCCTTACGGTCATTACAAGGCGAAGCTTTCGCAGAAGCTTTTCAACAGGGTAAAGGATAACCCCAACGGAAAGCTTATCCTTGTCACCGCGATAAACCCCACGCCCGCGGGCGAGGGCAAGACCACTACCTCGGTAGGTCTTTGCGAGGGAATGAACAAGCTCGGAAAGAAAGCCTGCCTTGCGCTGCGCGAGCCGTCGCTGGGACCTGTTTTCGGCGTTAAGGGCGGCGCTGCGGGCGGCGGTTACGCTCAGGTTGTCCCAATGGAGGACATCAACCTTCACTTCACGGGCGATATGCACGCCATCACCGCCGCGAATAACCTCCTGTGCGCAATGCTCGACAACCATATCCAGCAGGGCAACGCGCTCAACATTGACGTCCGCCGCATTCTGTTCAAGCGCTGCCTTGACATGAACGACCGCGCGCTCAGAAACTGCGTTGTCGGCATGGGCGGAAAGGTGAACGGCGTTCCGCGCGAGGATCATTTCCAGATAACCGTTGCGAGCGAAATTATGGCGATACTCTGCCTTGCGACCGACCTCACCGACCTCAAGAACAGGCTCGGAAAGATACTTGTCGCATACACCTACGACAACAAGCCCGTTTACGCGGCAGACCTCAAGGCAGTCGGCGCAATGACCGCCCTGCTCAAGGACGCGATAAACCCGAACCTTGTCCAGACGCTTGAGAATAACCCCGCGATAATCCACGGCGGTCCTTTCGCGAATATCGCGCACGGCTGCAACTCCGTAAGAGCGACAAAGCTTGCGCTGAAGCTTGCGGATTACACCATCACCGAGGCAGGCTTCGGTTCCGACCTCGGCGCGGAGAAGTTCTTCGACATCAAGTGCCGCTATGCGGGTCTGAAGCCCGACTGCGCGGTGCTCGTTGCGACGATCCGCGCGCTGAAATACAACGGCGGCGTGCCTAAGGCGGAGCTTACCGCAGAGAATGTTGACGCGCTGAAAAAGGGCATTGTGAACCTCGGCGTTCATATTGAAAATATGAAGAAGTTCGGCGTTCCCGTTGTTGTTGCGATAAATCATTTCGGCAGCGACACCGACGCGGAGATAGCCGTTGTACGCGAATACTGCGAGGAAAGGAACGTCCGCGTTGCGTTCTCCGACGTATTCATGAAGGGCGGCGAGGGCGCGATCGAGCTTGCTAACGCAGTTGTTGACACAATTGACAACGTAAAGAGCGATTTCAAGCCGCTGTACGACACCGAGCTTTCCGTAAAGGAAAAGGTCAACATCATCGCAAAGGAGATATACCGCGCGGACGGCGCAGTATTCACCCCGAAAGCTGAAAAGGCGCTAAAGGAGATCGAGGCGCTCGGTCTTGACAAGGTTCCCGTATGCGTTGCAAAGACGCAGTATTCCCTCTCCGACGACCCGACCAAGCTCGGCAAGCCCGAGGGCTTCAACATAACCGTAAGCGACGTTCGTGTAAGCAACGGCGCGGGCTTTGTTGTGGTTTACACAGGCGACATCATGACCATGCCGGGGCTTCCCAAGGTACCCGCGGCGGACAATATCGACGTTGACGAGAACGGCGTTATCACGGGTCTTTTCTGATGAAAGAGTTTATCACGGGCAGCGAGGAGGAAACTCTCGCTGCGGCGGAGGAGGTCGCTTCGCGGCTCAAGGCGGGGGATATTATCCTATATAAAGGTGAAATGGGCGCGGGGAAGACCGCGTTCACGCGCGGAATTGCGCGGTATTTCGGGGTGGAGGACAGCGTTTCAAGCCCGACCTTCGCGCTTGTCAACGAGTACGGCGGCGATATCCCGATATTCCATTTCGATCTGTACCGCATTGACGGCTACGACGACCTTTACGCCATCGGATTTTTCGACTACCTTGACCGCGGCGGCATTATCGCGGCGGAATGGAGCGAAAACGTCCCCGGGCTCGCCGAGGAGCTTGGCGGGGTAATTGAAATACAAATCGACAAGCTCTCCGAAAACGGCAGGAAAATAACCGTCAGCGGCGGAGTTTTCGGGGAATAACGGCTTGTCCTACAGAAAAGAAGTGATCCGAATGATTTTGGGAATAGACAGCTCGGCGATAACGGCGGGCTGTGCGCTCTGCGACGGGGAGAAGATAGTCGCGGAGGAATTTCTCAACACAAAGCACACCCATTCGCAGACGCTCCTGCCCATGGTGGAGAGTATGCTTAAAAACGCGGGCGTTACCCTTGCGGATATTGACGCCGTTGCGGTGACAACGGGTCCCGGCTCGTTTACGGGGTTAAGGATAGGCGTTGCCTGCGTAAAGGGCATGGCAATGGGCGCGGGGAAGCCATGTATCCCTGTTTCCACCCTTGAAGCGATAGCATACAACCTTGTCGGCACGGACTGCATTGTCTGCGCCTGCATGGACGCGCGTTGCGGTCAGGTGTACAACGCGCTGTTCCGTATCGAAAACGGGAATGTAACCCGTATGTGCGGCGACCGCGCGATACGCGCCGAGCAGCTTGCCGAGGAGCTTAAAGCAATGAGCGGCAGGATAATTTTCGCGGGCGACGGCGCGGAGCTTATGCACAGGTTCACCGAACAGAATTACGAGCTTGCTCCGTATACGCTCAGGTATCAGCGCGGCGCGGGAGTATGCGCGGCGGCAGCGGGAAAGTCGCCGATAGACGCGGCGGCGCTTATGCCGAGCTATTTAAGGCTGCCGCAGGCGGAGCGCGAGCGGCTGGCGAAGGAGCAGGGGAAATAATTTGAATGTTCCCTTTCAGTCTGTCAAAAAAAGTCTTTTCGATAATGAATATTGAATAATGAATAAATAAGAATGAATAATGGCGGTATCGGCTCCGCCGATTGTTCCGAAAAAAGAATATTTCGCCCTTTTTAAAATCCGTGCCCGCAGGGCACACCAAAATTATTCATTATTCACTATTCTCTATTCATTAAGACAAACACTGTTTTCAGGATTATCGACAATCTGAGGGGAAATAAATTTCAAATCCCCCTTGACCTTGCGGCGGAAATGTCGTATAATAACAATATAAATTTCTTTGAAAGAGGATAAGATATGATAGCTATCGGTTCGGATCATGCGGGCTACGCCCTTAAATGCGAGATAATAAAGCACCTTGAGGAAACGGGCGTTGAATACAACGACTGCGGCTGCGGCGGCGAGAGCGTGGATTATCCCGACATTGCCGAAAAGACCTGCGCGGAGGTAACGTCCGGCAGGGCTGACAAGGCGATACTCATCTGCGGCACGGGCGTCGGCATTTCAATATCCGCCAACAAAATAAAGGGAATACGCGCGGCGCTCTGCGGCGACTGGTATTCCGCAAAGTACACAAGACTTCACAACGACGCGAACGTGCTGTGCATGGGCGGGCGCGTTATCGGCGCGGGGCTTGCCTGCGAGATAACGGACGTGTTCCTCTCGACGGAGTTCGAGGGCGGACGGCACGCGCGCCGCGTTGAAAAGATAATGAACCTGGAGGGCAAATAATATGGAAAACGTTCATGTATGCGATCACCCGCTGGTGCAGCACAAGATATCCCTGCTGCGCGACAAGAACACGGGCTCAAAGGAGTTCAGGGAGCTTGTCAACGAGATATCCATGTTCATCTGCTACGAGGCAACGCGCGACCTGCCTCTTAAAGAGGTCAAGATTGACACCCCCCTTGCGCTCGCCGATTCCAAGATAATCAGCGGCAGAAAGGTTGCTTTCGTTCCCATTATGAGAGCGGGGCTCGGCATGGTGGACGGCGCGCTGGCGCTTGTTCCCGCGGCAAAGGTTGGTCATGTCGGAATTTACCGCGACAAGGCGAACAGCAACTCCGCGGCGGAATATTACTGCAAGCTCCCGTCCGATATCAAAAACCGCGAGGTCATTATTATGGACCTCATGCTTGCGACGGGCGTTTCCGCAGTAAGGACGGTCGACATCGTTAAGAAAGCGGGCGCTGCGAACATCAAGTTTATGTGCGTGCTGACCTGCCCCGAGGGAATAAAGGCGCTCCACGACGCTCACCCCGACGTTGAGATAATCTGCGGCGCGATAGACAGCGGCCTTAACGACGAGCTGTATATCATTCCCGGTATCGGTGACGGCGGCGACAGGCTTTTCGGTACAAGGTAATATATCAAGGCGGAAAGGCGGCAGTTTTTTGCCGCCTTATTTTTTAAAAAAGCACTTGACAGCGGGGGAAAGATGTGCTATAATAACACCGTACATAAAAATGTACAGCATAGATGTGACCTTAAACCGATGAACGGGACGAGTAAGTTCTGCCGCTGCGTTTCAGAGAGCCGCCGATGGTGTGAGTGCGGTGCGTATGCATGACCGAATGGACCCGCGAGGGCCGACTGAACGGCGAAAGCCTTGTAGGAAGGACGCTGCCGAGCGTTAAAGCGGAGGCGTGTGAAAGCACGCATGAGTGCGCCTTAGGGCGAATTTGGGTGGTATCGCAGGATAACGTCAGTATCTTGTCCCATGATTTCAGCAGGGGGGCAGGATTTTTTTTGTCCCTCACAACGATACAGCCGCGTACACAGCGGCAAATACGGAGGTTTTTGACATGAAAAAATTTGGTATCAAGAGCATTTTAGCAGCTTCGCTCGCATTCACAATGGCACTTACAGGCTGCTCCGGTTCGACAGGCAGCAATGCCGACAGCAACGAAAAGCTGAACATCGGCATTATTCAGTTCGGCACGCACCCCTCGCTCGACAACTGCTACGAGGGCATTATGAAGGGTCTTAATGCAAGCAGCTATGCCGACAGGATAACCGTTGACACACAGAACGGCGCGTTCGATTCCGCGACCTGCGACTCTATCGCTGCAACAATGGCTGCCAAGGAATACGACATGATATTCGCAATCGCTACTCCCGCGGCGCTTTCCGCATACGCGGCTGCCAAGGATTCCGATATCCCCGTGATATTCTGCGCAGTTTCCGACCCCGTTGCCGCAGGTCTTACCGAGAGCTACGACGCAGGTCTTGAATACTGCAACGGCACGTCCGACGTCCTCGAGCTTGACAAGCAGGTCGAGCTTATCAAGTCGCTTCAGCCCGACGTAAAGAAGATCGGCGTTCTCTACACAACAACAGAGGCTAACTCCGTATCCCAGCTTGCAACCCTCAAGGAGGTTTGCTCCGGTCAGGGTATCGAGGTAGTCGATCAGGGCGTATCCGGCGCTGCCGATATCCCTCAGGCTGCCGCAGACCTTGCTTCCAAGGTTGACTGCATAAACAATTTCACCGATAACAACGTTGTAAACAACCTTTCCGTACTGCTTGAAAAGGCAAATGCTGCGGGCGTTCCCGTTTACGGCTCCGAGATAGAGCAGGTTAAGAACGGCTGCATCGCTTCAATTTCCATTGACTACGTTGCGCTCGGCGTAAAGACCGCTGAAATGGGTATCAGCGTACTCGACGGCAAGAAGTGCTCCGAAATGCCTGTCGGCAAGATCTCCGAGGGCACACCCGTTGTAAACACAGAGGTTCTCGCTGCATTCGGCATTACTCTTCCCGAGTCCCTGTCCGGCGCGGAGCAGGTAGTAACCAATTCCGAGGCTGAATAAAAGCCGCTGCGATTTTGCCCGCCGCAAGGTGCGGGAGATAGAACATCACTGACTAAGGGGCGGACATGAACGTAATCATAAACATTTTAATAGGAATAGTTGAGGAGGGGCTGATGTACGCCCTCCTCGCTATGGGTATGTATATAACATACAGCATACTTGATTTCCCCGATCTTTCGGTCGACGGAACATTCCCGCTCGGCGCGGTGTTAACAGGCGTGCTCATAATGCAGGGCGTTGACCCGTGGCTCTGCCTGCTTATCTCTTTCGCGGCGGGAATGCTTGCGGGTATGATAACGGGCATAATGCACGTCAAGCTCAATATTATCCCGCTCCTGTGCGGTATTATTATGTATACCGCTATGCTCTCCGTAAACCTTGTCATAATCAAGACGGGCACGGGCGGAATGGCTATCGCCTCCTTCTTTACAAAGAATACTATATTCAATTCGGGGCTTGCGGAGCTTATCCCCGCGAAAATCGGCGGCTTTGCGCTCCGCACGGCGATCATCTCGCTTGTCATCGTTGTTGTCTGCAAGATACTTGTCGACCTTTATCTAAAGACAAAAAGCGGGCTTCTGCTCCGCGCAACGGGCGATAACGACCGCTACACCGTCATGCTCGGAAAAGACCCCGGCACCGTTAAGATACTCGGGCTTATGCTCGGCAACGGCTTCGCAGCGCTAGCGGGCTCGGTAATCGCGCAGAACAAGGGCAGCGCGGATCAGCAGATGGGCGTCGGAATGGTAGTTCTCGGTCTTGCCTCGGTTATTATAGGACTAAGCATTTTCAAGCGCGTCAAGTTTATGAAGGGGACAACTATCGTGATACTCGGCAGTCTTGTTTATAAGGCAAGCTATCAGATAGTGCTCTCGCTCGGCGTTCCGACGGAGTGGAACAACCTCGTTAAGGCGCTCATATTCCTTATCGCGCTCATTCTCGGCGGACCGCACCTCACAAAGCTGTTCAAGGGGCTTGTGAAGCGCCACCGCGAACCTGTCAAGGAGGGGAAAAATGCTCTGTCTGAATAAGATAAACAAGGTGTTCAACGCGGGGACAGTCGATGAAAACCGCCTTTTCAGCGATTTCTCCCTGACTGTCAACGACGGTGAGTTCGTCGCGATAGTCGGCTCGAACGGCAGCGGCAAGACAACGCTGCTCAACATGATATGCGGAACGCTTCTCCCCGACAGCGGCTCGATAACCTTCGGGAAAACCGATATACTGAAGCTGCCCGAATACAAGCGCGCCCGCATGATAGGCAGAGTGCTCCAGAGCCCGCAGATGGGCTCCTGCGGCAGCCTTACGATACTTGAGAACATGGCGCTCGCGGACAACAAGAACCGCCCGTTCAACTTTGCCCCCGCAGTAAACAGGCAGCGCGAGGACTATTACCGCACACTGCTCGAAACCTGCAATATGGGGCTTGAGAACAGAATGGGCGTGCTTGCGGGGTCGCTCAGCGGCGGTCAGCGGCAGGCGCTCGCGCTTATCATCGCGACAATGGCGGATATCGACCTGCTGATACTTGACGAGCACACGGCGGCGCTTGACCCCAAGTCCTCCGAAACGCTCATGCAGATAACGCAGCGCGTCGTAAGCGAGAAGAAGCTCACAACGCTTATGGTAACGCATAACCTCCGCTTCGCGGTGGAATACGGCTCGCGGCTGCTCATGATGCACGGCGGAAGCGCGGTAATGGATATCTCGGGAGAGGAAAAGCAGCGGCTCGCCGTTGAGGATATCCTCGGAAAGTTCAACGAGATAAGCATTGAATGCGGCAATTAAAAAATATACCGGAGGGCAGCCCGCTCTTCGGTATTTTTGTGAGTAATTTTTGAAGTATGAGGTGGAGCTTTGGAAAAGACGGAAGTCCTAAGAAAATATTTCGGTCACTCGGCATTCCGCAGCGGTCAGTCGGAGCTTATCGACAATATCCTTTCGGGGCGCGACTGCCTCGGGGTCATGCCTACGGGCGCGGGAAAATCGGTGTGCTATCAGGTGCCCGCGCTTATGCTGGACGGGGTGACGATAGTTATTTCCCCGCTTATCTCGCTTATGAAGGATCAGGTCGAGTCGCTGCGTCAGTCGGGCGTCAGCGCCGCCTGCATTAACAGCTCGCTTTCACAGGCGGAGTCGGAGGCGGTGTATTACGGCGCCTCGGAGGGGGAGTATAAGATACTGTACGTTGCGCCCGAGCGCCTTGAAACAGAGGGCTTCCTAAGGCTGTGCGGGAAGCTTGATATACCGCTTGTTGCGGTGGACGAGGCGCACTGCGTTTCGCATTGGGGGCAGGATTTCCGCCCGAGCTACCTTAAAATCGAGGGGTTCGTGTCGTCGTTGCCGAAACGCCCCGTTGTCGCCGCGTTCACCGCGACAGCAACCGACATCGTTAAGGACGACATTGTGCGGATACTGCGCCTGCGCGAGCCGTTTTCGGTCACGACGGGCTTTGACCGCGCGAACCTTTATTTTGAGGTAAGAAAGCCCTTTGACAAGGACGCGGAGCTTCTCGGGATAATAAAAGCCTCCTCCGGCGGGAGCAGTATCGTCTATTGTTCCACAAGAAAAGCGGTCGAGAGCGTCTGCGCAATGCTGCGGCTGAACGGCGTTAACGCCGCGATGTATCACGCGGGGCTTTCCGACGGCGACAGAAAGCGCGCGCAGGACGACTTCATTTATGACCGCTGCAATGTCATGGTAGCGACAAACGCGTTCGGAATGGGTATTGACAAATCGGACGTGTCGCTTGTTGTCCATTATAATATGCCAAAGGACCTCGAAAGCTACTATCAGGAGGCGGGAAGAGCGGGGCGCGACGGCAGCCCTGCCCGCTGCATACTGCTGTACGCGAAAAAGGACGTCAGGACGGCGGAGTACCTCATTGAGAACGGTCACGAGGACACGGGGCTTTCGGTGCAGGAGCTGAACGAGATACGCAAGCGCGACCGCGAGCGCCTGCGGCAGATGACGTTCTATTCAACGACAACGCGCTGCCTGCGCGGGTTCATTCTTGATTATTTCGGAGAAAAGGCGCCGAATTACTGCGGAAACTGCGGGAGCTGCAACACGAACTTTGAAACGGTGGACATAACCGTTGAGGCGCAGAAGATACTTTCCTGCATTTTCCGCCTGAAACAGCGCGGGCGCAGCGGCGGCAAGGGGCTTATCGCCGCGATACTCACGGGGAGCAGGGAGGAGCGTATCGTAAACGGCGGATTGGACACACTGTCTACATACGGGATAATGAAAGGCGTTACACAGGCGCGCGTCAGGGATATAATTGATTTTCTGGTTCAGCAGGGGTTTATTGAGATCGAGCACGAATACATGACCTGCTCGCTTACTCCTGCGGCAAACGAGTTCATAAAATCGCGCAGCACGCTCATCATGAAGCTTCCGAAGGAAATTCAGCCCAAAAAGGAGGCTAAAGCTCCCGCCGAGGAGAAGCCGGAGCTTATGCGGCGGCTCAAAGAACTGCGAACGAAGCTTGCGGCGGCGCTCGGCGTACCGGCATATGTTGTGTTTTCGGACGCAACGCTGCGCGATATGTGCGCAAAAATGCCGCAGACGAACGAGGAATTTCTTTCCGTTTCGGGGGTAGGCAGCAGGAAAGCGGAGCGCTACGGCAGGAAATTTATGGACGTCATTGCGGAGTATAAACGCAGTGAACAGCAAAAAAGCGCGCAGTAAAGCCGTTTGTTTGTCAACTGTAAAAATGCACGAAAATGCTGCCCGAAATTTTATATCCAATATTTCGGCAATGTGGTTGACAAGCCCTATAAAATGTGCTATCATTTATATTAACCTACAATATATAGTCAGTGAAAGGGGCATTACAAATTGATACAGGTAATAAAGAAGGATAACACGCGGGAAGAATTTAATGTTCAGAAGGTGGTTAACGCCGTTAATAAGTCGGCGACGCGCGTTATGTACACGTTTTCTCCGGAAGAAATCGACTATATCTGTAATTTTGTAACAGACAAGGTGGAAAAGCTTGGCAGGGAAGAAGTAACCATCTCCGAAATGCACAACATCGTCGAGGGCGCGCTCGAGGCGACAAATCCCGCTGTAGCAAAGAGCTACAAGGACTACCGCAACTACAAGCAGGATTTTGTGCAGATGCTTGACGAGGTATATAAAAAGAGCCAGTCGATCATGTACATCGGCGACAAGGAGAACTCCAACACCGACAGCGCGCTTGTTTCCACAAAGCGCAGCCTTGTGTTCAATGAGCTGAACAAGGAGCTTTATCAGAAGTTTTTCATGACAACGGAGGAGCTTCAGGCGTGCCGCGACGGATATATTTACGTTCACGATATGTCAGCCCGCCGCGATACCATGAACTGCTGCCTTTTTGACGTGAAGAACGTGCTGGAGGGCGGCTTTGAAATGGGAAATCTCTGGTATAACGAGCCGAAAACGCTTAACGTTGCTTTCGATGTCATCGGCGACATCACGCTTTCCGCGGCAAGTCAGCAGTACGGCGGGTTCACCGTCCCGAGCGTTGACCTGCTTCTCGAGCCGTATGCCGAAAAGACCTACACCAAGCAGTACGAGCGTTACAGATCGCTCGGGCTGTCCGAGGAGGTTGCCGACCGCGAGGCAATGGCGGACGTTAAGAATGACTTTGAGCAGGGCTTTCAGGGCTGGGAGTACAAGTTCAACTCCGTTTCCTCAAGCCGCGGCGATTACCCCTTTATCGCCATGTCGACAGGCACGGGCACGGGTAGGTTTGCAAAAATGGCAAGCATAACCATGCTTGACGTCCGCCGCAAGGGTCAGGGCAAGAAGTCCTGCAAGAAGCCCGTTCTTTTCCCGAAGATAATCTTCCTTTATGATGAAAAGCTCCATGGAGAGGGCTGCCCGCTGGAGGACGTTTTCGACGCGGGAATTGCCTGCTCACAGAAAGCGATGTACCCCGACTGGCTCTCGCTCAGCGGCGACGGCTATGTTGCGGAAATGTACAAGAAATACGGCAGGATCATCAGCCCGATGGGCTGCCGCGCGTTCCTTTCCCCGTGGTACGAGCGCGGAGGTATGGAGCCTGCGGACGAGAACGACAAGCCTGTTTTCATCGGCAGGTTCAACATCGGCGCCGTTTCGCTGCACCTGCCCATGATATACGCAAAGTCGCAGCAGGAGGGCAAGGATTTCTTTGAGGTGCTCGATTACTACCTCAATCTTATCCGCCGTATCCATATCCGCACCTATGATTATCTCGGCGAAATGAAGGCGAGCACCAATCCTCTCGCTTACTGCGAGGGCGGATTCCTCGGCGGTCATCTGGGGATACACGACAAGATAAAGCCGCTGCTCAAGTCGGCTACCGCGTCGTTCGGTATCACCGCGCTCAATGAGCTGGAACAGCTTGCCACCAAGAAATCGATAGCGCAGGGCGGCGAGTTCGCGCTCAAGACCATGGAATTTATCAACAAGCGCGTCAGCGAGTTCAAGAAAGAGGACGGGCACCTTTACGCGATCTACGGCACCCCCGCCGAGAACCTCTGCGGGCTTCAGATACAGCAGTTCCGCAAGAAGTACGGCATAATCGAGAACGTTTCCGACCGCGAATATGTTTCCAACAGCTTCCACTGCCATGTAAGCGAGGATATCACCCCGATACAGAAGCAGGATCTCGAGGAGCGTTTCTGGAACCTCTTTAACGGCGGAAAGATACAGTATGTCCGCTATCCCATTGATTACAACAAGGGCGCCGTTGAAACGCTTGTAAAGCGCGCGATGAAAAAGGGTTTTTACGAGGGCGTAAATCTTTCGCTCGCATACTGCGACGACTGCGGCTATCAGCAGCTTGAAATGGACGTCTGCCCCAAATGCGGAAGCAGAAATCTCACCAAGATAGACAGAATGAACGGCTACCTTTCCTATTCAAGGGTCAAGGGCGACACAAGGCTCAATGCCGCTAAAATGGCGGAGATACGCGACAGAAAGAGTATGTGACATTAAGGCAGTGCCGCGCAGCGGGCGAACGGCGTCCCTGCGCGTACTGCCATAAACGGGAGAAAATATGCGTTACCATAATATTACAACAGACGATATGCTTAACGGCGACGGGCTTCGCACCGTGCTTTGGGTCGCGGGGTGCACGCACCGCTGTCAGGGCTGCCACAACCCCATTACATGGGACATTGACGGCGGTATCCCGTTCGACGAGGACGCGGAGAACGAGCTGTTCGAGAAGCTTTCGACCGACTATATAAGCGGGCTCACGTTCAGCGGCGGCGACCCGCTCCACCCGCACAACAGGGCAGAGGTCACCCGCCTTGCAAAGAAGTGCCGCGAGCTGTTCCCGAATAAGACGATATGGCTCTACACGGGGTTTTCGTGGGAGGAGATATGCGATCTGGAGATCGTTCCGCTGGTGAACGTGCTTGTCGACGGGAGGTTCGTAAAGGAGCTTTTCGACGGGAAGCTGCATTGGAAAGGCAGCTCCAACCAGCGCGTTATAGACGTTCAGGAAACGCTCCGTCTTGGGAAGATCGTGCTTTTCGACTGATCCTGCGGCATAGAAAGCGTGCGTTTGAGCTGTTTTTCGCCGAAATCTGCGGAAATTACGGGAATAACAACCATTTATCGGCGCCCCAAAAACAGGCGCCGATAAATTTGAAAAAAATTTTAAAAAGGGGTTGACAAACCGAAATCAATGTGCTATAATAATATAGCGTTAAGGAAAACTTAACAAAATGAATATCGCGGGATGGAGCAGCTCGGTAGCTCGTCGGGCTCATAACCCGAAGGTCGTAGGTTCAAATCCTGCTCCCGCAACCAGATTTATCGCCGACTTTTTTGTCGGCGATTTTGTTTTATGAATACATAACGGAGGTCGTCAATGAAACGTGTTGCCAGATTTGAAAAGGTAAGCTTCGGTCAGTTTGAAAGCGGGTTCGAGGGCGAAAACGCCGCCGCGGTATATGAGGGGATAAAGCTCCCGCGCCGCGCAACGACAGGCTCGGCGGGTTATGACTTCTTCGCGCCGTATGCGGTGACGCTTGCCCCCGGGGAAACCGCGAAGATACCCACCGGCATTCGTGTGTGGATCGAGGACGGCTGGGTGCTCAAGATATACCCGAGAAGCGGGCTTGGCTTCAAATACCGCCTTCAGCTCAACAACACCGTCGGGATCATCGACAGCGATTACTACCTGTCGGACAACGAGGGGCATATCTTCATCAAGATAACCAACGATTCCAACGAGGGGAAAACTCTCGAGATACCCGCAGGCACGGGCTTTGCGCAGGGTATTTTCGTCGAGTATGGGATAACGCTGGATGACGACGCGGCGGAAACCCGCAACGGCGGCTTCGGCAGCACCGACAAAAAGTGATCATTCGCCTTCAAAGCGCGCGCGGAGCTTTTCCAGCGCGCGTTTTTCTATTCTCGAAATATAGGAGCGCGAGATGTTCATGCTTCGGGCGATCTCGCGCTGCGTCTGCGGCTTGCAAACGCTGCCGTCGCGGTCGGGGATACCGTAACGGCGGCAGATTATCCGCCGCTCGCGCTCGTCAAGCTCCTCGTCGATAAAGCGGTAGAGCTTCTCGGAGTCAAGTTTCAGCTCCGTTTCCCGCTCGACATTCACGCTGCTGCTGAAAATGTCCGCAATGGTCAGGGCGTTGCCCTCGGCGTCGGAGTCGATAGGCTCGTTTATGTACAGCTCGGTCAGGCGGTGCCTGCTCTTGCGGAAGTGCATTTTAATCTGGTTGGCAATATGTCTGCTGCGGAAACATTTTTGACGTAACACGGGCAAAAAAGCATTTGTTGCTTGACAAAATCCGGAACAAGGTATATAATAAAAATATATTGCACGATTGCACGGTCACTTCATTGCGGTCGGGAGGAGGGAAGCGCATGAATGTTTTCAACAATGACGGTTTTCGCAACGCATTGAATATGGGGCGCACGGAATCAAATCTGGCAAAGGCTTCCCGCCGCCTTTCCTCGGGTTATAGGGTCAATTCCGCCGCAGACGACGCGGCGGGTCTTGCCGTGTCCGAAAAGCTCCGCGCTATTGACAGGGGGCTAAGGCAGGGTCTGCGGAATGTCAACGACGGCATAAACTATCTTGACACCGTTGACGGCTGCGCACAGGAGATAAACAATATGCTCCACCGCATGAAGGAGCTTGCTGTCGAGGCTGCAAACGGCACCTATGACGAGCTTGACCGCAAAGCGCTTGACCTTGAATACAGGCAGCTGGTGAGCGAGATAGGGCAGATATCCGATTCTGCGGAGTTCAACGGTATGCCCTTGTTCGACAGGCATTTATCCGAATATGAAAAGGACTGCGGCGCCGTTGTTCACGAGGGCGGCGTTATTATCGACGGGTCAAATTGCCGGCTCGTCATCGGTTACACAAAGGACGGAAACAGCAGCGAATGCGTTGTGGATATTCCCGCGGGAACATATTCCGTGACCGAGCTCACCGATGTTATTGACACCGCGCTTTGGGACATGGAGCCGTCGCTCATAATCGGCTCGGACGAAAGCAGCCGCCTTACCATGCAGTGCGAGGGCGGAAAGCTCGACTATATCAGCGGCAGCGGCTCGTCGCTTTTTTATGATACCGTGATAGGTTCAACGGACGGTTACCTGCTCGGCGTCACCACGTTTTACGATGATGTTAACGCTGCGTTCAGGGTCGTTCCCGGGAAGAACGACGTTATAGAATTTCGCCTGGGTAACGACGACACAAAATACTCTATTCAGCTCGAGGCGGGCTTGTATACCCGTCCGCAGCTTGTCGACCGCATGAATGAAAAGCTGCGTAACGCCGCTCTGCCCTGCAAGGTAGAGGCGGTGCTCGATAATAACGCCGAGGGAAAGAAGATAATCGGGCTAAAGAGCGAGCAGACGATGACGGGTCTTTCGGGCAACTTCCTTATGATAGACGGCGGCACAAAGCCCATTCATTCGCCAATCTACGACATATGCAATTACAGCACGCTTGTGAACAGCGAGGCTGTCCTTGCGGGAACAAAAAATCTCACCAACGGCGTTGAGATTGTCCGCGGGAGAAACGACTATTTCGTGCTTGACGCGGGCTGGTACAATTCCGACGGAACAGCTGTGCAGCAGAAGCTGCGCATTGACCTGCTCGACAGCGATGAAAACGTCAAGGTCTATGCAAACTCCGATCAGATAGCCGACCGCATAAGGGAGCAGCTCGCTGCCTACGATTGCCCGATAACGCTTGAAACGCCGGGCGGAAAGCTTAATTTCTCAACGCTGCAATACGGCAGCGAATGCAAAATTAAGCTTGATAAATCCGACGTTCCGAGCCAATATATGGTGTACGACCTGTTCGACGCGTCGACGCTTCGGCGCGTAACTCCCGGCAGGGAAACATCGGCATATTCCGCCGCTACGCTCAAATGCAGGAAAACTCTCGCGGCAAGCATAATTATCCCCGAAAACCACAACAGCCTTTCCTTTAAGATAAATACCGACCCCAACGGCTCGCTCACCGAAACGACGATAAAGCTTGAAATACCGACGGGGACGTACACGCAGACAAGCCTGCGCAGCACGCTCAACAGCCTGCTGTGGACAAACTATCCCGAGTATCGGGACAAGCTGTTTTTCGACGTGGGGTCAAATCTGTATCTCGGCGCGAACGGCGACAAGGGCTGGGAGATAACGAGCATAGAAGCGCTTAACGACACGGCTTACAGCCGCCTTGTCTACGGCACGGATTACTATGACAACATCGACACCTCGCACGGGACGGGCTCCGAGCAGCCGCTTGTTCAGTGGGGGAATACCAACCCGTCGACAGGCGGTCCGAACGTTGTCGCGGCGGCGGGAAAGACCACGCAGGCGGTCACATACCGGAACTATACCCCGAGCTCGTCCGCGCAGCAGCAGGGCGCGCTGTTAAGCTATTACAAAAGCACCGTAGGCTACACCGAAGGCAAGACAATTGACCACGGCGAAAAAGAGGGCGAATTGGGTCTGCCCGAAAACATGGAGTACACCCCCGCGCAGCTAAAGCTAAGCAGCGCGCTGACGCAGTTCACCGCCGCGGGGAAATCTCTGCGCGACATTGACCTCAATTTTGATATCACCGACAAATCGGGAACGACAAATTCTTACAGTATCGTTATTCCCAAGGGCTCGACCGAAGCGCAGGCTATTCAGCTGATAAACAATACCCTCGGCGATAAGGTAACTGCGAGCAAAGACGGCTCCAACCTTATTCTCACCTCGGTTGAAAAGGGCGAGGGGGTAAAGTTCGGCAATGTCAGCGGCAATATGACCTATTATGCGGTTAAGAACAGCCTTGCAAACAGGGATTATGCTGTCGTAGAGGACGACAGGGTTTATGTCCCCGCGACGCTTTCGCTTACCTATGCGGGGACAAATTTCCCGCTTACCGTCGGCGCGTCCAACGACCGCTTCAAGTTCACCGCAGGCGGGCACAGCTATGACCTCCGCCTGACAAATAAGGATTATCAGACCCTTTCGCAGCTTGCCGACGAGCTGAGAGCGCGCATTTCCGAGGCGGACGGCGGCAGCCCCGCAACAAAGATCACCGTCAGCGGCGACGCGCTCATTTTTACCGGCCCGCATAACGAATCGGGAAGTATAACCATTGACCCGACGAGCACCCTTGACATAACAAGGCGCTGCATTAAAAACTCGGTAGCCTCGTCGCCGTATTATAACCCCGCAACCGGCAACGCCGAAGAGCCCGCTACCATAACCTCGACAGGCATTGACAGCCATTTCCCGCTGACAGTCGACAGCACGAACAACACGATAACCATGGACTACACAGCGCCCGACCCGTCCTCTCCCTCGGGAAAGACAACGCAGGCGCTTACGATAGTCATTCCCGACGGGACATACAGCAGCGGCTCGCAGCTTGCAGGCGCGCTTAACAGCGTTATAGCCGCCGACCCGTCGCTTAGCGGAAAGATAACCGCGAGCTATTCCTCCTCGGGGAGCAAAAAGGGGCTCACCTTTACTACGGTAAACGGCGGCGACGGGTATTCGCTCACCAACCTCGGCGGCACCGCGAATATTCAGAGCTACAAGACAGTCAACTCGTCCTCGGGCGGTACCTCCGTTCCGTCCGAAAACAAGATAAAATACCCCGCATATATCCGCAACAGCGCGTTTTCATCGCTTTTCGGGGGAGAGGGCGTGGAGATAAACGACACGAACGACTTTGTTTCCCTGAAGGTGAACGGCGCGGATTACAAGTTCCGCCTGACCCACGGGGTATATTCGGGCAGCTCGGGGAGCACGTCCCTCATGGCGCAGCTCAACGCGGGACTTGCCGCGGCGGGCGTCAGTGCCGAGTACAGCGGCAGTACGCTGAAAATTACCACCGACGCGGTGGGAACAAGCGCTTCAATATCCCTTAACGCGGACAATACCTCGCCGTATTTCAAGAGGGCAGTCAGCTGCGGCAGCCCTGTTTCAACATCGCGCACGTCCAATCCCTGCTACATTATCGGCGGGGCGAATGTTTCAAGCGTTGAGATAAAAAGCTGGTACAATGAAATGACCTTCGATTACTCCGACAACGGGCTGACGCAGACGATAAGCCTGTCCGTTCCTGAGGGTAATTACACGGCGGCTTCGCTTGCTGCGGAGATGCAGTCGCAGATAGACGCGCAGATAGGCTCGGGACAGCTTACCGTCGGTTCTTCGGGGGGACATTTGTCCATAACCGCCGCAAAGGTTGGAAACTCCCAGCGAATGCAGAATTTCGAGGGCAGGCTTTTCGACAAGGTATTTCAGAACGCAAATTACAGCAGCGTGTCCCCTCACAGCGAAACTGTCGGCACCTCGACGGGCTCCGCAGTGTCCTACATAATCGGCAGGAACACGCTTGAACCCGAGACCCCCGAGGAATTTGAGAGCGGCAAGAGCGTGATCGTCTATTCGGGGCTCAACGATCAGCTTATATTTGACTTCACCTATCAGGGGAATGTTTACAAGGTGGAGCTTGAAATACCCGCGGGCGCTTACGACCCGCAGGAGATAGCGGACGCTGTTCAGAAAGCGGGCAGGGAGTCCATGAGCCGCATGAGCGATGTGAACGGCGACCCGCTCCCCGCGGACTGCTTCAATGCTTCGATAGGTCTTGGCGCGATAGGTGTTGTCGACGACCTCAACGTCGCGATACCGAGCTATGACAAGCTTATCCTGAGCTACACCGCGCCGAATAACGGAACGATAAAGCGCGCCGACGCGATAATCGACGGCGTTCGCGGCAACGCGGCATACCGCCTTTTCTATTCGGCAACGCAGTCGCCGCGCCCGACGCGCGTCATAGGCAACGCCGATCTGAGCAACGGCGTTACGATAACCGAGGGGCAGAACGATACGTTCTCCCTTGATATCGACGGCGAGAGCTTTTCGGTCACTATTCCACAAGGAATATACACCTGCGAGGGCGTTTCCGAGGTGCTCAACAGCAGGCTTGAGGCGGCGGGCTGTATGGTCAGAACTATCGAGAATAAGGGACACCTTATGATCTACACAACGGAAAACGGCGCTTATGACATCGGAAAAATAACGGGCAGCGCCGCAGACGACCTGTTTTACGGCGCGGACAAGCGCGACGATGACGAGGAGATAGGCATACATTACGGCAGGCGCACAGACAGCTACATATGGTACAACAAGAGCCGTCTTGACGAGCACCTCATGCGGATAAACACCACGGGAGTAACCACGATAGAACGCGCTCTGAAGGCTATCGACCGCCTTGACACCGCGAACAAATACCTGCTTAGCTGCCGCACCCTTGTCGGCGCAATGCACAACCGTTCCGAGCACACCTACGCGGCTAACCAAAACACGATAGAAAACCTCGAAAATTCGGAGTCGGCAATTCGCGACGCGGATATGCCCTCGGAGGCGGCGGAAGCGGCGCGGCAGAAGCTTGTATTGCAGGCGCAGGAGTATATTCTCGCAAATCAGAAAGAAAATCAGCAGTCGGTGCTGAATATTCTTGCATAATTGCATAATGAAATAATGCCATGCGTTTGATGTTTTGGAAAAATTTTTTAAAAAACACTTGACAAATCGGAAGCAATGTGATAAACTTGTGAAGTAACTTGTGAAAAATATGAAAGGAGGTCTCGTAAAATGTTGAATATGAACAAGCACATAAGAAATAACTGTATATTCGGAGCGGAACTTTGCGGGACCTTTATAACGGCGCTATAACGGCGCGTTGTTTTGCCTGCGCAGAGTCTTTCGGGTTCCGAAAGGCTCTTTTTTGTTTTTCTGGAGGTGTTATATGAAAGCGTATATTTACGTTATCAAAATGAGGATACAGACCATGATGGCGTACCGCGTGGACGCATGGTCGTTTATGGTAATGCAGTGCCTGCTCATGGCGGCGGTAGGCTTTTTCTGGCGCGCGGTGTACGGTGATTCGGAAATGTCGCACGGCGTCACGGGGGACATGATGATAACCTACACCGTGGTGTCAATGCTTATGACCTCGCTGTATTACATGGGAGTTGAGGACAGGATAGCCGACGCGGTTAAATCGGGAAGCATAGCTACGGACATGATAAAGCCGATAAATCTTTTCTCGCTTTATTTTGCCGAGGACATCGGGAACATCATCTTTAACCTGTTCTTCAACACGATACCGATGTTTATTGTCGCGGTGATAATTTTCGGACTGCCCGTGCCTGCGTCGCCGCTGCATTTCCTGCTTTTCTTTATAAGCTTCATTCTCGGCTACGCGATAAACTGGCTTTTCTCCGCGACATTCGCGATGTTTTCGTTCTCGGCGATAGACTTGGGTCCCGTATTTTCTATCAAGTATCATTTTGTGAATATGCTCTCGGGCGCGATGATACCGCTGTGGTTCTTCCCCGAGTGGCTGAGGAACGCGTTGTACTGCCTGCCGTTCGTATATATGTATCAGGAACCGCTCAGTATGTACATCGGCAAATACGCCCCCGACGAATGCCTTATGAAGATCGGCATTCAGGCGGCGTGGCTCGTTGGACTTGCGATTGTGTTCGCGTTCGCGCAGAACAGGGCGACGCGCAGGGTAATGGTTCAGGGAGGTTGATCATTTGAAAAAGCTAAGACATTATCTGTCGGTGGCGGCGCTTTCGTTCAGGCTGTCGTTTCAGTCCTGCATGGAATACCCCGCGGCGTTCATCGGCTGGCTCATATCTAATCCTATTCAGTTCCTTGTCGGGTTTGCGACGATAAAATTCGTCGTTGAGGAGTTTGAAACGCTCGCCGACTGGAATTTCAAGGAGCTTGCATTTCTTTACGGAATGGCAGTCCTGACGCACGGGCTGTCGGTCATATTTTTCACCAGAACGTGGTACATGGGCTGGGATATTATCCACGGCGAGCTTGACAGAATGCGGCTGCGCCCGATGAATACGCTGTTTCAGTTCCTTTCGGGCGATCTCAATTTCTACGGAATTACAGACCTTATCCCGGGGCTTATATTGTTCATTTACGGCTGTATTGCGGTCGATTTTCGGTGGACGTTCTCCAACACGGTCTGCATGATATGCGCGATAATCGGCGGCACGCTCATTCGCGGCGCTATTTATCTCGCGTTCGGGTCAACAACGTTCTGGACGAAAAGCCCGCTCCACATCTCGGGCTTCTTTCAGGAGCTGTTCAACCGAACGAATATGTACCCGCTTTCCATGTATCCGCGCGCGGTGCAGTTCGTTTTCACGTTCATCATGCCGATGAGCTGGGTCGCGTTTTACCCCGCGGCGGAGTTTATGGGCAAGGATTCGATGATAACTCTCCCGTTCGGAATGGCGTTCATTACGCTGGGGCTGGGGCTGGCGCTTTTCCTGCTGTCCTGCAGGATATTCAGCGCGGGATTTGCGCAGTACGAGAGCGCGGGCTCGTGATATTAGTTTGTTATAAGGAAAGGGAGGCAGAATATGCCTGTTATAGAAGTAAAAAATCTTAAAAAGCAGTTCAAGTCGGTCAGAAAGCAGAAAGGGCTCAAGGGCGCGATAAAGGGGCTTTTCCGACCCGAAAAGAAGATAGTTACCGCCGTTGACGACATCAGCTTTTCGATAGAGCGCGGCGAGATAGTGGGTTACATAGGACCCAACGGCGCGGGCAAAAGCACGACGGTCAAAATGATGTCGGGAATACTCCGCCCCACCTCGGGCGAGATACTTGTCAACGGGGTATCTCCCGTAAAGGACAGAAAATCCGTCGTAAAGCACCTCGGCGTTGTTTTCGGGCAGAGGACGCAGCTTTACTGGGATCTGCGCCTGGGCGAGAGCTTCGAGCTTCTGAAGCGTATCTACGACGTCCCCGACGAGGTGTATAACGAAAACATGGCGATGATGGACGAGATACTTGACCTTAAAAGCATAATCGACACGCCCGTAAGACAGCTTTCGCTCGGGCAGCGTATGCGCGGCGACCTTGCGGCGGCAATGCTGCATTCGCCCGACGTGCTGTTCCTTGACGAGCCGACAATCGGTCTTGACGTCGACGCAAAGCATGCTATCCGCAGGTTCATCAAGGAAATCAACGAAACCCGCAAAACCACGATAATCCTCACAACGCACGACCTCGGCGATATTCAGGAGCTTTGCAAGAGGATAATCATTATCAATAAAGGCGTTGTTATCGAGGACGGCTCGCTTGACGAGCTTGTCGACAGGATAGCGCCCTACCGTCAGCTGGTCATTGATTTCTACACCGAGCAGCACATAGAGCACCCCAAGGCGGAGATAGTCGGCGGCGAGGGCTCGCGCACCGTTTATCGGTTCATAAAGAACGATGTTTCCGCCGCCGAGCTTATCGAGGACATCGGAAAGCAGGCGAAGATAAAGGATATCCGCCTTGAAGAGGCGAGCATAGACGACATAATCCGCGTCGCATACGGCGGCAGCGCGGAAGAAAAGGTATGACCCGCTCTGCCGGCCCGTGAAAATATGGAGGATAAGCGAAGATGAAGATCGCGATCATCGGATACAGCGGCTCGGGAAAATCAACGCTTGCAAAAAAGCTCGGAGCTGTTTATCAGGCGGAGGTATTTCATTTTGACAAGGTGCATTTCCTGCCCGACTGGGAAATACGGAACGACGAGGAAAAAGCGCGGATAACAAAGGAATTTCTTGATACTCATGATTCATGGGTGACAGACGGGAATTATTCAAAGCTTTTTTACGAACGTCGTATGGACGAAGCGGATATTATCATCATGCTGCTGTTCAACAGGTTTTCATGCTTATACCGTGTTATCCGTCGTTACAGAAAATTCAGGAACACAACTCGTCCCGATATGTGCGAGGGCTGTAACGAAAAGCTGGATCTTGAATTTATAAAGTGGGTGCTACATGACGGCAGGACAAAGCGCTTAAAAAATCGTTATGACAGTGTAAAGGCTAAGTATGGAGAAAAGGTCATTGTTATCAGGAACCAAAAACAGCTGGACGATTTCCTGAAAAAATTATCGGTTTGACTGCTTTCGGTTTCTGTGGGGGATTTTCGGCTGACAGCATATCCTGCCTGCTGCGAGAAAATGTCCCGTAAACCGCACAATAATCCCTTGCTATTTCCGCGGAAATGATGTATGATATACCCAAAGACAGGAAATATTCTGCGGAGGTGTTATCATGCTTCAGCTTCTGTATGTATTTCTTATGCCGATATTGATACTTTTAGGTGCGGCGAAGAAATAAACGCGGCGGCAGTCCACATGGGCTGCCGCTTATCTTGTCGAAAAAAATGAATATTGAATAATGAATAACGAAGAATGAATAACGGTGGTATCGGCTTCGCCGATTGTTCCGAAAAAGGATTGTACCGAAATTTTTAAAATCCGTGCCCGCAGGGCACACCACATTTATTCAATATTCACTATTCATTATTCATTAAGATTTGCTATGTAAGCTTTCCGATAAGTTCCTTTATTATGCGCTCCCGCTCCTGCGGGGGTAGCTCCGCGAGGCACAGGCGCTTTTCGGCTGCCGCCGCGAAATATTCATTCACCGCGTCCCGTATCGCCGCAGCGGAAGCGCCGTCCGTCGGCGGGCAGACGATTATTTCAATGTTCTGAGTTCTGCGAGGCATAATTACCGCTCCTTTCCCGCTATAATATGTAAGCGGACAGCCATAAAATGACATTTCCCGAAGCTGCTGTCCCGAGTATAACGCCCTGTTTTGGGAAAACCCCGAAATAGCGGCGCGGCTTGTTCGGGAAGGGAAGGTGTGCTTATGAGAATCGCGGTTTATTCCAGAAAATCGAAATTCACGGGCAAGGGCGAGAGCATTGAAAATCAGGTGCTGCTCTGCCGCGAATACATACGGCGGAATATCCCCGAAGCGGCGGAGGGGGATATCACCGTGTACGAGGACGAGGGCTTCTCGGCGAAAAACCTTGACCGCCCGCAGTTCAGGCAGATGATGAAAACCGCGCGGCGGCAGCCGTTCGACTACATCGTCGTTTACCGCCTTGACAGGATAAGCAGGAACGTCGGCGATTTTACGGGGCTCATCGAGGAGCTCGGCGAGATGAACACCGCGTTTATCTGCATAAAAGAGCAGTTCGACACCTCAACACCCATGGGGCGCGCGATGATGAATATTGCCGCCGTATTCGCGCAGCTTGAGCGGGAAACAATCGCCGAGCGCGTAAGGGATAACCTTGTGCTGCTGGCGAGGACGGGCCGCTGGCTCGGCGGAGTGACCCCGCTCGGTTTCACGGGGGAAAGGGTGGATATAAGGGACGGCGAGGGGAAGAAGCGCTCCGCTTACAGGCTGTCGGAGGTCGGCGGGGAAATGCGCACGGTGCGCATATTGTTCGACAAATTCCTTGAGCTGTGTTCGCTTACGAAAACCGCACAGTGGTGCATTAAAAACGGAATAAGGACGCGCGGCGGCGCTGAAATGCGCCCGAGGACGGTTCGGGATATCCTCACAAACCCCGTCTACTGCACCGCCGACGGGGCTGCTTATGATTATTTTGCGGCGCTCGGCAGCGATGTCTGCTTTGACAGGAGCGAGGCGGACGGGAAGCATGGGCTGATGCCGTTCGGGAGGACTTCCCAGAGCGGGCGCAGGCACCTGCGGCTGCCCGTCGGGGAATGGCTTATCTCCGTCGGCAGGCACAGGGGAGTTATACCCTCCGAGGAATGGATAAAGGTGCAGGAAATGATCCGCGAAAACGCAGGAAAGAGCTTCTACCGCCCGTCGAGGAACAGGACGGCGGTGCTTTCGGGGCTTGTCCGCTGCGGGAAATGCGGCAGCATAATGCGCCCGAGGGTTAACAGCGGCAGACGGCTGCCCGACGGCACGCCGATATTCTATTATATGTGCGAGTACAAGGAGCGCTCCCGCAGAAGCGGCTGCGATATACCCAACGTCAGCGGGAACAGCCTTGACAGGCTTGTCTGCGATAAAATAACGGGTATGTTCCCACCCGACGCGGGCGCGGCGAAATACCTCAGAAAATTAACGGCGCGGCGGGAGAACGAGTGCGGCGACAGCGGGAGAACGGTAACGCCAGAAAAGGCGATAGCCGAAAAAAGGCGCATGATATCAAGGCTGTTGGCTGCGCTTGCGGCGTCGGAGGACAGCGCAGCGCTTGTCGCGCACACAAGGCGCGAGATAGAGCGGCTTGACGGCGAGATACGCGCGATAGAGGCGGAGCTGAACGCTCCCGCGGCAGTCACGGGAGATCTCCCGCAGGAAATGCCGCAGGAGCTTTCCGGGGAAAGCGGCGAATGGTTCGCGGCGCTTTCCGCCGAGGAAAGGCGCGCTTTTATTCGGCGCGTTATCTCCCGCGTGGAATGGGACGGGGGGCGCGCCCGCGTTTTCCTGCGCGGCGAGTAGGATTTCGGGCGCAAAAATTCCCCGATTTGGAACGAGCGTGCTTTTGTTCCAAGTCGGGGAGGCAAATTATTCCATTATCTTCTTCAAATACATCAGTATAGCGTGTTCGCCGAGGGATTTGTCGCCCGAAATTTTTGTTTCGGAGATGTCGAAAAGCATACAGCCGCAGTGACCCTTAAAGGTCGGGAAGCAGATTATGCGCAGGTATTTATCGATCTCGGGGCTGTAATCGATGATCTCAAGCGTTTCGCCGTAAAGCACGGAGCGTTCATAGCTTTTGAGCCACTTTGGGTCCATATTCGGGTAAATGCTGCCGAATGAGCTGCCTATCATATTGTCCAGCGGGCAGTTTTCGATCTTTGCCAGAGCCTCGTTTCCGTAGTGGAATATCCAGTCCACCGCCTGTTTTTCCTCGTTGAACACCATCTCGATATCCGCGAAAGCGACGGGGATAGTGTCGAAGCATTTGTAGTAGTTGTGATATTCCTCGTCGTCGGTCGGGTTGTCGTTGTCCGCGAGCGCGTCGACAATCATGCGCTGTTTGATGCGGAATTTCTCCATAATTTCCTCGCGGTGCTGCGCGGAGTATTCGAGAGAATCGCCGTTGCTAAGGGTGACAAGCTCGTTTACGCTGTGTATTGCCATTGCCGAAACAAGGCAGCCGCGGTGGATCCTTATAAAATCCTCACCGAGCTCTTTTTGAAAATCGTTGAATGTAGTCCGTGTTTTAAGCACTCTCCCGTCAGCAAGGTGGACATATGCGTCCTGCTTTTTCATGAATATATAAAGTATGTCGCTTGTGGATATTTCATAGTGCTTTCGTGCTGAGATGAATGATATGGTTTTGTCCGTCATTTGCGGTACCTCTTTCCGATATAGTGTCAGGTTTATATCCCTGATATTATTATATCACATATTCCGCAAATTGCAATATGTTTTTTCGGCGGGGTTAAAAATATAGCGCTTAAATGCTCATTTTTCGCTGTTTGTGAGGAAATCGTTCTCTCCAAGATTTTTCCGAAAAAGGAATTGAAAAAAGTAAAATAATGTGATATAATAATTATAAGTAATTATTTGCGGGAGGGAGCAGTGCAATGGATAAGCGCAGAAATGAGAACAATGTTAAGATAAAGCAGATAAAACTCATCATGATATTCGGCTATGCCCTGATAATCATAATTGCCGCGGTATTTATGGCGTGCTTTACGATAAGCAACAACGACGCAGTGCTTAAATCAAAGGTCAGCGACCTTACTTACTCCCTGAATATTCAAATGAAGCTCAACATAAATACATACCTCTCAAAGCTGGAATCGATCTCTACCCTTGTTTTCGGCGAGGACGAAATAGTGAACTACTATTCCTCCGAAACCAACGCGGATAAATATGAGGCGTTGAGCACGGAAAAGAGCATCTCCGACAAGCTTTACGACCTTTGCATAATGGAAAACTATGTTGACTTTTTCATAGTGTACAGCGACGACCACACTGTCGGAAAGGTGTCGAACGGCACCGTTAAGCTCTACGGCGACGACCTTTACAGCGATTTGAAGCAGACCGTTACAAGGCATCGCTCAAAAGACGGCTGGTCAACGGGCTTTAACGGCGATTTCAGGCGTATCTACTATGTAAAGCAGGTCAACGATAACGCCCTGCTGGTGGTGTCCTTTTATACCTCCGAGCTTGAAAAGGTATTCGTCCGCCCCGCCGATATGCGGGATACCACGGTCAGACTTGTTAATTCCGACTACATGATCATGTACTCCAGCGAGAACGAGGACGCGGGCTCGCAGCTTACTGCCAACATTCTGAGCAGGATCGACGGAAGCGACGCCATTTCCTATATTGACGACGAATATCTTATTACCGTTAATTCCTGCGCCGACAGCTGGTATGTTATCTGCTCGGCACCGACCGGGATAATACTTGCCGAGCGCAGCACGGTCATTGCTTACACCGTTATCATCGCCGTCATCGCCTGCGTTATTGCGGTGGCTCTCGGCGCTATCCTTTCAATTCACGTCACAAATCCCGTGAACCGCATTGTGTCAAAGCTTGACGATCAGGCTAATATCGACAGACTTACAGGAATTTACAACAAGCTGTCCTTTGAGGAAAACACAGCTTATATGCTTGCCCACGCAAAGGCGGGAGAACGCCACGCGGTAATTCTGCTTGACGTCGACAACTTCAAGGGAGTAAACGACAATCTCGGTCATGCCTACGGCGACAAGGTCCTTGCCGACATTGGCAACATACTGCGCCTGACCTTCAACTCCTCGGACTGTCTGGGAAGGATCGGCGGAGATGAATTCTGCGTCCTGCTCAATATCCCCGAAAGCAGCCAGAGCAATTACCTCAGGCTAATTAACGAAAAATGCGCCGCCCTCTGCAGCGCCTTTCACGAAAATTATACGGGCGCGGACGGCAGCTATAAAATTTCCGCCAGCATAGGAGCCGCGGTGTTCCCCGATGACGGAAAAAGCTTTCAGGAGCTCTATAAATGCGCCGACGCCGCTCTTTATTACTCAAAGCATAAGGGCAAGGATACCTATACATTTTACAGTGATGTAAAGGAGGCGGCTGACAAAAATGCGTAAAACACAATTCATTAAGAAGCTTTTGTGCCTTTCGCTTTCCTTGTTAATGCTTTCATCCTGCACTTCTGCTCCAGTGGTTGTTAATCAGGAGGAGTACACGGAGATTTCTCTTTCATGGTGGGGAAACGATGCACGAACAGAATATA
>JBJFHP010000243.1:0-6454 GCA_051893715.1 Oscillospiraceae bacterium | reverse complement strand
AGGTGTTTATTTATGCGCCGACGCTTGTTATTCCGTCGCTGTGCATTACGCTGCTGACAATCGGTTATTCGGTGTTCAGCACGCTGACCCAGATGCGGGAAAGCAAGGCGGAAATGATGACCTCGAGCAAGGGCAACGGCATGACCTATTCCCTCATAACGGGTATACAGAAAATAAAGCTCGCGGGCGCGGAAAAGCGCGCGTTCACCCGCTGGGCGAAGCATTACAACGAGGAAATAAGCCACAGCTACGGCAAGCCGACCTACATGATAATAACCGGTACGATAGGTCTTGCAATTTCGCTGCTGGGTACGTTTGTGATGTACTTTTTTGCGATAGAAAGCGGCGTTTCCGTGGCGGATTATTACGCGTTCACGGCGGCTAACGGCATGGTTTCGGGCGCGTTCATGTCGCTTGCAGGAATGGCGCTTAACGCCGCGCAGATACGCCCCGTGCTTGACATGGCGAAGCCTATTCTTGACGCTGTTCCCGAAATATCCGAGGACAAGCAGATGGTTGAACGGCTTTCGGGCGGCATTGAATTGAACAACGTTTCGTTCCGATACAACGACAGTATGCCGAACGTAATCGACGACCTCACGCTGAAAATTCGCCCCGGGCAGTACGTCGCGATAGTCGGCAAGACGGGCTGCGGCAAGTCCACGCTGGTGCGGCTGCTGCTTGGCTTCGAGAAGCCGCAGAAGGGCGCGATCTACTACGGCGGGCGGGATATGCAGACCCTTGACCCGAAATCGCTGCGGCACAACATAGGCACGGTTATACAGAACGGCAAACTGCTTCAGGGCAGTATGTTCGAGAACATAAGCATTTCCGCACCGGAGCTTACCCTTGACGAGGCGTGGGAAGCGGCTGAATTAGCGGGAATTGCGGACGATATCCGCGAAATGCCCATGGGAATGCTGACAATGATTTGCGAGGGCTCGGGCGGAATTTCGGGCGGTCAGAAGCAGCGCCTTATGATAGCGAGAGCTGTCGCCCCGAAGCCGAAGATACTCATTCTCGACAAAGCGACCTCCGCGCTTGACAACATCACGCAGAAAAAAATCGCCGACTCGCTCGACTCGCTGAAATGCACCCGAATTGTCATCGCGCACAGGCTGTCAACGATACGGCACTGCGACCGCATAATCGTGCTTGACGGCGGGAAAATCATTGAGGACGGGACTTATGAGCAGCTTATCGAGCAGGGCGGGTTCTTTGCGGAGCTTGTTGAACGGCAGAGAGTTGACGTATAGAATCGGAGTGTGAATTATGTCGGTGATAAGTGACCTTGCAAAGCGCTTTCCGCAGCTTTACATTGAGCCGAAGGAGGGCGCTTCCCAGAGCGAGTTATACCGCGGGATAGTCCGCCGCGGCGAGCAGTATTCGGGCGGGCTGTCGCATTTCACAGGCTCGGACGAGGACAGCCTCACTATTGCGAAAACTCCTGCGGGAACTGTTGAGGTTATCTTCCTCAAAAACCGCGGGGATTTCGAGTGTTTTTATCGGATAATGGCTGAAAAATGCGAGCCTGTTCCGATTTTGCGGTCGGTGGGAGCTTCCTACATTGGCGGGATAAACGACTGGTCAAAAATTCACGCCCACATGGCGGAATACGAGAAAAACGGCGGCACGGACGCGGACGGTGAATTTAAACGTTTCACCGCTGACAAGGCAAACTACAAGACCTCGATAATTCTGCTGTCCGACGGCTGCTACAGCAATATCGGTTATGAAGATACCCCCTACGGCGAGGAAGAATGGCTGCGTATTTCCCTTGAAATACGCAGATATCACGAGCTTACGCACTTTGTTTGCAGGCATTTATTCCCCGAAAAAATAAATCCGATTTGGGACGAGCTGCTTGCGGATTTTTACGGGCTTATTTGCGCAACAGGGCGTTACGATAAGGAGCTTGCGCTTAGATTTCTGGGTATTCGGAACGGACAATATACCTCAGGGCGGTTGGAGCGTTATGTTGAAGGGCAGATAAGCGGTGAGCTTGTCGGTGAGATCGTTAAACTTACAGAGCGGTTAAGCGAGCTTGTTCCCGATAAATTTGACAAGGAAAAGGACAATTTCGGCACCGTTATTTCAATACAAAATAAATCTGTTGATTTTTTGAAGAAATATCCCTCTGTCAACATAGAATAAGCAAGTGTCATATTGAAAAAAATTAAGCCTAATTCAGTGATTTGTCTTGCGTTATTGGTTATAGCTGTTGTTATGATCGTTGTTATGGTACATAACGATAATCATGCTTTGGCAGCTTCGCCCACGATAGTGACCTTTCACGGGGAATACAAAGCAGGCAGCGGAAACTGGCAGCCGATCGAAAGTGACACCAGGATAATATGTCTGGACGGAGAGGTTCGGCTGAAAGGTTATTTTCAGCTTGAATTTACTGACGGAACGGTTTTGGGAGGAGTTCCGAAGGGAATATCACTGATCACATATTTTGACCACATCGGTGGGGAAATATATGTCGACGGTCAGCTTGTGCACGAGTTTGACATGGAAAACAAGCTGTATGGATACAGCTCCTGCGGCGCAGATTGGATATCCTTCGACTGCCCGACAGAGGAAAATGAAATTGTGGAAATTGTCCTCAAAAACCCCCACAAATACGGAAACGGAAACGCAGTCGATACCTTTCTGGGGTCAATGTACACCTATTCCGGCGCAGCCTTTGACCGGTTTTTATCCCGACAGAACGCTCCGCAGAAAACATTCGGCATTGTGATAACAGTGATTTCGTTTATCATTCTGGGCGTGGCGATTTTTTCTACGATACTCAAGGTTCCGTACAGCGGAGTGATATGGATATTCGGGTTTATGCTGCTGTTCGCCGGCGGCTTCTTTGTGCTTGATCTGCCAAATTATTGCATTGGCGGAAGCTCCTCGGTGTTCAACTCCATCGTAAAATTGCTGTGCATAATTCTGTATCCCGAGTTCATGTTCCTGCTTACCGAGAACTGCCTTAGGGATAAGCTGAAAAAAGCGGGAGGAATTGTCGCGGGGGTCTGCGGGGTGTTCTCGGTCGCCGCTGTTATCATTGCATTTACCGGAAAAATGCTTATCTACAACCTGAATTATTATATGCTGATGATACAGCTTGCGGCGGCATTGGCGCTTATCGTTCTGTGCGTGGTGAGCTTAAAAGGCTCGGATTTAAGGCAGGTTATCATGACAGCGGTATGCCTTGCGGCTCTGTCGGCGCTTGCGGTCGATATTGTCGCCGTGTTCATGGGTGTATGGCATACTGCGGCGGCTTCAAAGCTGGTGTTTGCGGCGGTATTCGTCCCCGCTCTGTTCTATTCGCTGAAATTTATCCCGCAGAATATCAACGCAGGACTGCGGGAAAAGGAATTACAGCTGGAATTGCAGGAAAACCGTATGTCCGTTATGCTTAGTCAGATACAGCCGCATTTCCTGTACAACGCATTGAGCGCGATATGCGACCTGTGCGGGTCCGAACCGCTGAAAGCGCGGGACGCGCTGGTGGATTTCTCCGTGTATCTCCGCGAAAATATGGATTCCATAAGCAGCAGACCTGTGAGATTTTACAGGGAGCTTTCCCATATCAATACCTATCTCAGGCTGGAAAAGCTGAGATTTGGCGACAAGATAAATGCGGTTTACGACATTGAGGCGGAGGATTTTGAGATACAGCCGCTGACTGTCCAGCCGATAGTTGAAAACGCCGTAAAGCATGGTATCTGTGTGAAAGAAAACGGCGGCACGATAACCCTGAAAACCTCGGAGGAAAACGGAACCGTAACGATAACCGTAGCCGATGACGGCGTTGGTTTTGATGTCAACAGCGTCGGAACAGAGGGCGGTATGCGCTCACACATTGGGCTGGAAAACGTAAGAAAACGCGTTGAAAAATACCCCGGCGGCAAGCTGACCGTCGAAAGCGAGATAGGCAAAGGAACAGTTGTTACTATCAGTTTCCGAAAATAAAATCAAGGGCGGAACAGGCATAAAAAAACAGGGCTTTATTCTGCCCTGTTTTATTTTTACCGCTTGTTTTCGATATTCGCCAAAGTAAATTCCGCCCATGAATACTGTGCCATATATTGCCCATGATAGCTGTTTACGGCGTAGGGTATCTGACGGGTAAAATCGTAATAATCACACACCACCTGCTCCGCAGCTATGGCGAGGGTGTTTTTTTCCTTTATCAGAACCGACTCCGCTTTAATGGAGGCGAGGGTCTTTTTCAGATCGGCGATCAGATTGCGCAGATTGCTTTGCAGCGACAAGGAATCCGGCTCATTTTCCCACAATACTGCGGCAAGCTCGTTTATTGTACAGGTCGAGCCTTTCCTGTCCACGAGATATGCAAAAAGCTCCTTTGTTTTCGCTCTCTTGAACATGACAGGCTTGCCCCCGTAAAACACCTCAAAGTTCCCGAAGCACTGTATGCGCAGCTTGCTTTCAGCGTCAGGCAGGACAGGATTTCTAAGGTTCGCCATAGCTTTTGCAACAGCGTCGCTGCTTATCGGCTTCATCAGATAATCGCTGGCGTATACCCGGTATGCTTCAAGGGCGTATTCGCTGTATGCCGTGGTAAAAATAATGTTTGTGTCGCCGTTTATGTCTTTAAGCTCCCGCGCAAGCTGGATACCGTTCTTTTCGTCCATTCGTATATCCAGGAATGCTACATCACATCTGACGTCCTTTGCTTTGAGAAGGGCGTCCTTTGTTTTGCTGAATGACATGACCTGCGAACGTGGGTAGGTTTCTTTCAATACTGAGGAAAGGTAGTTCAGCGCGTGTATCTCATCATCAACGACAAACAAATTCATTACAGTAACCCCCCGCTTATTTGCTCGGTTTATTCTATTTTACCATGTTTTGCCGAATTTTGCAATACCCTATCCGAGAAAGGAGTTTTTTTAAGTGAGATACAACAAGTAAAACAAAAATTGTAGATAACGACGGAAATTATTGTATATTATGACGGGATTACTGAATGTTTTTGTTGCGTTTTATGTTGCGCTTGTTATGTTATAATTTTTTCAGAGCGAGGTGATAATATGAAAATACTACTGGCAGACCATGACAAAAATCGCCTTGATGTACTGTACGGGTATATAGCGGAAATCTTTCCGGAGGGAGAAATAACCGCCGAACCGGATTCGCTCATGGCGGGCAAGATCTGCTTTTACGAAGCGTTTGACATAGCCTTTGCCGACTTGGACGACAGACGGCTTGACGGGCTGAAAATGAGAGATTTTGTGCGCAGGTCAAACCCGAAAGCAAGGTTCTACCTCTGCGGCAGCCCCCGTGACCTGTACGAATGGGACGTCATCGACGAGGACGGCAATGTCTGCGAGGACGGGATCGACGGAGTTGTCCCCTACCCTGTTACTAAAGATAAGCTGTTGAAGGTGATGAATTTAAGCGGCTCGCTCTCACCGCCGGGTCGCACTTACGGAACGGAGCTTGACGACTGCTTGCTCCAACAGGCGGCAGGCGGCAGCGGTATCAATGAGATCCATTCGGAGAGCGAAATATTCAACATTGACAAAATGAAAGAAATATGAAAGGAAAACCAATATGAAATATGACGCAAAAAACCTTAGGATCAACAGCCTTGTGCTGATAATACTTTCAATTGTTGATACTGTAATTATGATAGGTCAGATAATGGCTGATCAACTGAGTGCTGCGAAAATATCGGAGCTTGCAGATACAACGCAGCAAATTGCTGAGATATCTGTGACTGCATTTATCTGTGCAAACTCCGTTGTTCTACTTGTTACCTTATTTATAGGGATAATGGGGTTTCGGCAGGCGGACGGAAAGTTCAAGGGCAAAGTAAATATAGTGCTGGCAGAGATCATGTTTGTAATAAACTTCCTGATGGCGGCAGTCGGAGTATACGGTCTTATCAAGGGAAGCAATGATTTTAGCTCGGTATGTCAGTCTGTGCTTTATATTGCTTTTTATTATGCCTACATAAAATGCGCAAAGAATGTCTGATGTCGTTAATAGCTAAAAATGCCGAAAGGAAAGGTGCATATCATGAAAACAATAGAACAGTTCTGGAATGAGATCACCGCCAGCACGGAGCTTGCGGAAAAGTTCGCAAAGGCGGCAAACGAGCAGCAGCTTGAAGCGTTCCTCAAAGAAAACGAGGTTTCGGGGACGGTAGAGCAATTCAATGATTTTTTGCGTGAACAGTCGAAGGCAAGCGGTGAGCTTTCCGACGAGAAGCTGGAAGCGGTTTCGGGAGGATATTACATCGGCGGGGATAATAAGTCGGTGAAAATGGGCACAAGAATAGTTCATCTCCGTTCAAATGCCATTTATATAGTCGAGAAATGTTTTGGAAATTCAAACTCCAAATTCTATTTTATTAAACCGGTGGAAACGGGAAAAAATGCACCTGAAATGCCAACGATATTGAATGAACAGGAGATGGAAGCGATTTTGAACAGCA
>JBJFHP010000242.1:0-6474 GCA_051893715.1 Oscillospiraceae bacterium | reverse complement strand
AGAGAGGGGGGACATGAACGGCAGGGCGGCAGGAAAATGAATGATAAGTGTTGAGTGAAAAGCGCTGATTGAGAGGTTAAAGTGAACTATGGTTTTGGGAACCGCCTTATCAGCCCCGCTGCCTATATGACATCGCAAAAATACGAAAGGTTACAGCCCACGCCGAAATTTGTTTAAAATGCACTACCCATTCGGGCAATATGCACAATCAGTCTGCTTTTTTTGACCCTTTCATAAGCAGAATAAAGCTTACCGTTCCCGTAACAGCCGTTGCGATCATCATAACAAGGGCTAAACCGATCGAGCCGACATTCTCCAGCCTGCCTATGGCGTCCCCCGACGCTAACACAGTCAGCACACTTGACGCCGAAATATTGTTGTTTACCATGTGCGCAAACGACGCGGGGTAGATAGATTTCGTGCGCTCGGTAAGCAGAGTGAGAAACGCGTTTTCAAGCGTGCAGAGCAGGCACATGATAAGAATACCCAGCCATGGGAAGAAGTCATAGTCCGTGCCGAAATTGTGACCGGATATCGTGAGCGGAGCGTGCCACAGACCCCATATCACACCGCCGACGATCACTGCCGCGGGCTTGCCGATAAGCTCCGTAAGCTTCGGCATCATGTAGCCGCGCCAGCCCCATTCCTCGCCGAATGCGGGGAAGAATATTATCAGCGAGTAGGCAAGCTGTACTAACAGCGCCATGATAAACGAGCTTGTGTCGGACTCTGCGAAGGTTTTATCAAAGCCCATATCGCCGAGGAAAATCACGCAGAGCAGCACAACGCTTATCGCCGTTTCCGCAAGCTTTACCGCAACCGAAGCGGCATACCAGCCCGGGTGCTTTCCGGCAGTCAGACCGAGCAGGGAATTTGAGAAGCCCTCCTTTGTGATAAGCCTTGTGAGCAGGTTGGCAACAGCAGGGGCGAACATTCCCGCTGCGCTGAAAACGAAAACGACCACCGAAACCTTCGGGTCGGTGCTTACGAAGATAGGACCGCCGCAGCAGGCGTTCAGTATCGGCGTAATGATGCATAACGGTGCGAACGCAAGCACAATGAAAATTATCAGCCGCTTTACCGTCAGCTTTTTGTTAATCTCCATAGTTCTCCGCTCCTTTCCGATAAAGCTTCAGCGACAGCGCATAGGACGCCGCATACAGACCGACAGCGGCAAAAGGCAGCACTGCCGTTATCCACATAGGGACAGGTCCTGCGAGAAATTCTATCAAAGCCTTAATGGGGTCGTCCGAAAGCATAAACGAGATATCGCCGAAAAGAAAATATATCAGAATAAGCGCAATAAATATGCCGAACACAAGCCCCTTGACTTTTGTTCCCACGCTTGAGCCGTAGCGTATGTAGAACACCATCTCAAACGCGCAGACGATCATTTCCACACTGTACAGCATCATCTGCACGAACATCACGGAATAGCTCCCATCGCCTAATATTCCGACTACAGCCAGATCCGTGATAAAACAGCAGAACAATATACCGGTGTTCAATATCAGGATAGTGTAGTATTTTCCCGCTACCTGACCCTTTGCCGACAGCGGAGTTGAAGCGACAAAGCTTACCCATGTGGGCTTTTCGTCGATCTTGAAAAATTCCGTGTTCGAGAAGCCCGCCATAAAGAAAATCAAGCCGTAGCACAGCGTGGATAATATTGTAAATTCCCCGTCGAGCGTTGCACCGCCGAGTATCGCCACAACAATGATCGTCGCGGAAACGATCGCCTGCATTACTGCCATGAAGATAACATTTCCCTTGCAGAGGCAGAAGTTTTTGTAAATATGACCGCTCATTACTTCTCCCTCCTTATCAGCAGCAAGTAGTTTGCAACGAACATCAGGGCAAGTATTCCCACAATTATAAACGGCAGAAACGGCAGCAGAGTATTTGTCAGAAAGTCAAGCAAGCCCTGAAACTCAAAGCCTTCGGCGGCTTGCTTTGTGCCCTCCGGGTCAACGATGGTATGAATGATATTGTAGGGAATAATAGTGCCGAACAATACGATAACCAATGCAATTCCCGCCTTGTCAACGGAGTGAAGAAGCTTTATCAGCGTCTGAAAGACCAGCCCGAAAAGCAGCCCTACCGCCAGAAAAGACAGAAGCACCGCAATATCCTGCGCAAGCAGCGCTGTTCCCGTAATAGCGGAAATTACCGCGAGATAAGCAGTGCCGACCGCAAAGTTCAGCACGGCGACAACAGCATACAATACCACATTCGCGAGCGAGTATTTCCACGCGGGAACAGGGGTGGAGCGCCTGAAATATGTCCACAGCTTTTTATCGTCGTTTATTGCGGTATTTGCAACGGTATCGGCAAGACAGCCGAGGTAAAACAGCGGAATGTATTTTACGACATACACCACGATGTTTACCATGGACTCCCATGTTTCCCTGACCTGTTCCTGAAATTCCTCCGATTTGGAAGCAGTATTTCCCATTGAATTGACGATGCTGTCAAAAACAGTCTTTACATTGCCGTGGTATGTACTTAACAGTATCAGCAGGAACACCGTCACCGCTGCAACGAAAATCAAAGCGCCCGCGATCAGTCCCTTTTTGGAAATATAAAATTCGCGCTTAACAAGGTTTACGAACGATCCGCCCATCATGACCACTCCTTTTTATCCCTGTTCACATAGAACAGCATGATCTCTTCAAGGGTCGTCTTTTCGATCATCATTCCCGGGTATCTGCGCTTTGCCTCGGCTCTGTCGGACACCATTGCCTCCGCGCCGAAATCATTTACCCGCGCGCTGACGAAATCCTCGCGGGCAAGCTTGGCAAAGTCGTCCTTTGTGCATTTGATAACGCCGTGGCTGTCAAGTATCTCGTCCTTATAGCCCGACAGCAGTATTTTTCCCTTGTCGATAAAGGTCACGCAGTCGGCGATTTTTTCAAGGTCGCTCGTGATATGCGAGGACATCAGAATGGAGTTCTCGTCGTCCTGAAGATACTCGCGGAAGATGTCAAGGATCTCGTTTCTTACTACGGGGTCAAGACCTGTCGTCGCCTCGTCCATGATAAGCAGCTTTGCGCCGTGGGAAAGAGCAGTCGCTATCTGAAGCTTCATTTTCATGCCTTTGGAAAACTTGCCGAGCTTTTTTCTGCGGGGAAGCCCGAAGCGCTCGAGGTAAGCGCTGTAGGCATTTTCGTCCCATGTGCTGTACATTCCCCTGAACATAACGCTCAGCATATCCGCCGTGAAGCTGTCGTGGAACGGTATTTCATCAAAAACCGCCGCGATATGCTCCTTTATCTCGAGCTCGTGGGTGCTGTTGTCCATGCCGAGCATTTCTATCGTTCCGCCGTCGGGTCTGATAACGTTCAGCAGAGCCTTTATGGTCGTGGTCTTGCCTGCGCCGTTCTGCCCGATAAAGCCCATTATGCTGCCCTTGGGCACGCTGAAGCTAACATTGTCGAGCGTAAAGCCGTCGTACTTTTTTGTCAGCCCGTTTATCACAATAGCGTTTTCGTAATCACTCATTCTTATCCCCTCCGTAAACCAGTTCAAGTATTTCCTTCATTTCCTCAAGCGTCAGCCCGCACATTCTGCCGGTATCGCACGCCTTTGCAAGCAGCTCTTCGGTCTTGCGGAGCGTTTCCTCCCGCAGGAAATCGGTGTTCTGATGCTTTACGAAGCAGCCCTTGCCCGCAAAGTTTTCGATAAACCCGTCGTGCTCAAGCTCCTCGTAAGCGCGCTTGGTCGTTATCACGCTGATACGAAGCTGTGCGGCAAGCGTTCGCATTGACGGCAGGGCGTCCCCCGCGGCAAGCTCTCCGCTCATTATCTGCTCCTTTATCTGCGCAATTATCTGCTGATAGATCGGCTCGTCCGATGAATTGCTCAAAATAATATTCATGAAGCACCTCTGAAAATTGTATATATACACTATACACAGTATAGCATTAGTTTTATCATTTGTCAATAGGTAAAATGAAATTTTCCGAAATTTCCGCGCGATACTCTGCGTTGACGGTTTTTGCTTTCTTTTTTTGTGAAATAATTTCCGAAAGGGTCTTCTCAAAAACGGTCAGCGGGTTTATAATAGCATTGACCGATACAGTCAGGAGGTAAAAATGAACGAGAAATTTTTCAGCCTGCCCGAGGAAAAGCAGCTTGCGATCATCAACGCGGGTTACCGCGTGTTCTCGCAGAACAGCTACAAGAAAAGCCCCGTGAGCGAGATCGCAGACGAGGCGGGAATAAGCAAGTCGCTGCTTTTTTACTACTTCCGCAACAAGCGGGAGCTTTATCTGTTCCTGATAAAAAATGCCGCGGATATCACCTACAAATACCTATACGAGTTCGGCTGCGGCGAGGAAGATGATTTTTTCGAGATAATGTACCGAGGGTTAAAGGCTAAGGTAGCTCTTATGAAAAAATACCCCGACCTGACACTGTTCACGCTCAAAGCGTACTACGAAACCGACCCCGAGATATGCGGCGATATACAGAATATCATCGGGAGAATTGCGTCCTTTGACACCAACGCAAAATTTCTGAAAATCAACCCCGAACAATTTGTTGAGGGGATAGACCTGCATATGATGTATACGGATATGTACCTTGCCTCCGTCGGTTATCTTTGGGAGAAAACAAATCGGGAAAACTTTGACGCCGACGAGGTTGGAAAAGAATTTGAGAGAATGATCGACTTCTGGAAGAAGATATATCTGCGAAAGGAGAAATAAAATGGGCATGATCGAAACGCATGATCTCACAAAATATTACGGAAAAAGCCGCGGGATAATCGATCTGAATATGAGCGTAGGCGAGGGCGAGTTTTTCGGATTTATCGGTCCTAACGGCGCGGGAAAATCCACCACGATCCGCACTCTTCTCGGACTTATCCGCCCTTCCTCGGGCGAAGCGCGGATATTCGGAAAAAACATTGTCAGCGACAGGACAAATATTCTCGCCGACATCGGTTATATGCCCTCGGAAGCAACCTTTTACAGCGGAATGAAGGTCAGGGAGATAATCGCGCTCTCCGCGAAAATGCGCCGTAAAGACTGCTCTGCCGAGGCAGACAGGCTGTGCGAAAGGCTGGCTCTGGACAAGAACAAGCGCGCCGAGGAGCTTTCCCTCGGAAACAGGAAGAAGGTGTCGATAGTCTGCGCTTTGCAGCACGACCCGCGGCTGTGCATTCTCGACGAGCCCACAAGCGGGCTTGACCCGCTCATGCAGAAGGAATTTTTCGATATACTGAGCGAACGTCACAACAGCGGCACAACGATCTTCCTGTCCTCGCATGTCCTTTCCGAGATACAGAAAAACTGCTCCCGCGCGGCAATAATAAAAGACGGCAGGCTGATTGCTCTTGACAGCGTGGAAAATCTCTCTAAAACAAATGCAAAGCGCGTAACGCTGCACGGCGTGAACAGGCTTCCCGAAACAATTGCGGGAAGGTCGGTCGAAACGGGCGCGGACAGCGTTTCTTTCCTCTATAACGGCGACATAAAGGCACTTCTCAATACGGCAGCCGCCCTGCCTGTCTATGACATGACGATAACCGAGCCGCAGCTTGAGGAGATATTCATGCACTATTATGAGAAAGGCGGCGATAACGTATGACGATCTGTATAAAGGAGCTTAAACAGGGCTTTAAGGCGTTTTGTATCTGGACAGCGTCGATAGCGTTCATGACGCTTGTCTGCATAATGATGTTCCCCGAAATGAAGAACGAAATGGACAGCGTGACCGATGTTTTCGCCAACATGGGCGGATTTACCGCCGCGTTCGGTATGGACAGGCTCAGCTTCGGCGAGCTGATGGGCTTCTACGGAATAGAATGCGGCAACATAATCGGGCTGGGCGGCGGATTTTTCGCGGCGCTTACGGGCGTTTCCGCTCTCGCAAAGGAAGAAAAGGACAGGACAGCCGAATTTCTGCTGACGCACCCTGTGAGCCGTTTTTCGGTGGTAACCCAGAAGCTGCTTTCGGTGCTGACGCAGGTGGTGCTGCTTAACATTATCGTGGCGGCGGTGAACATTGCGGCGGCTGCGGCTATCGGAGAACAGCTTGAAATGAACAAGTTCATTCTCCTGCATATTGCGTATCTGCTCATGCAGATAGAAACAGCCTGCGTGTGCTTCGGTATATCGGCATTCATAAAGCGCGGCAGTATCGGCGTCGGGCTTGGGACCTCGCTTGCCCTATATTTCATGAATATAATCTGCAACATCAGCGACAGCGCCGAATTTCTCCGCCGGGTAACCCCCTACGCCTACGCAGAAGCAAGCAATATCATTTCCGAGGCAAAGCTTGAATACGGACTTATCGCGGTGGGAATGGGAATTGCCGCTGTTGGCGCTGCTGCGGGGTATTTAAGGTATCTTAAAAAGGATATTGCAGCGTGACTGCTATGCATTATACGGAAATTCCCCGTTACATATCTTAACATAAAATAATGACCGGCGCCGCTTTTTCACGGTGCCGGCTCAGGCTGTCGAAAAA
>JBJFHP010000241.1:0-29892 GCA_051893715.1 Oscillospiraceae bacterium | reverse complement strand
GCCCCGAGCAGGCGCGCGGCGACATCACCGACGAGCGCAGCGACATATATTCCGTGGGCGTGGCGCTTTATGAAATGCTGACGGGCAAGAAGCCGTTCGACGGCGACACTCCCGTTGCCATTGCGCTCAAGCATATGCAGAGCGCGCCGAAGAAGCCTACCGAGATAAACGAAACGATACCCGAGGGTCTTGAGCAGATAGTTCTCCGCGCAATGCAGAAGGAGCCCTATCAGCGCTATCAGACCGCGGGCGAGATGATAAAGGATCTCGAGGATTTCAAGAAGGACCCGAGCATCGTATTCGATTACAAGTACAATTCGACCGACGGCTCCACGAAGTATTTCGACCGACCCGTTCCCGCAGCGGAGCAGGAGAGAGCGCGCCGCAGAAAGGCGGAGCCCGAGCCCGAGCAGGAATATGACGATCCCGACGACGATGACGACGAGTATGATGACGACGATGACGACGACGAGTACGCAGAGCGCCGCTCGCCGCTTATCCCTATCCTTTTCGCGGTGGGAACGGCTTTCATCATCGCGACGGTTTTCCTTGTCCTGACGCTTGTTTCCACCAAGCTCAACAAGACGGAGAGCGACTTTGGAAGCGTTCTCGGGATAGGCGACAGCTCTAACATCAGCGTCACCGACAACGACGAGTTCATCATGCCCAATCTTGTGGGACTTTCATGGGAGGACGCGCTGACGAAGTATTCGTCCTACCTTGACCTTCAGGCGCAGCAGGAGTGGTCTACCTATACAAAGGACGAGATATTCGAGCAGGATCTTGCCGAGGGAAGAAAGGTCAAGATCGGCGCCTCCGTTACCGTTAAGGTAAGCATGGGCATAAAGCAGATCGAGATACAGGATCTCTCCAACCGCACGCAGGACGCTGCGGAGCGTCAGCTCAAGAAGGACGGCTTTGTTGTTTCGAGGACGTTCGAGGAGAACGACGAGGTAACAAAGGATTATGTAATAAGAACTATCCCCGAGGCGCATGAAATGGCTCCGCAGGGCTCGACAGTCGTGCTTGTCGTAAGCCTTGGCGCGAAGGACACGCCCGTTTATGTTCCGAAGCTTATCTCCCTGCCCATTGAAACGGCGCTCAAGCGCTGCGAGGAATATTACCTCACTCCGCAGGTAGAATATGTAGCGAGCGAGGAAGAGGAGGGCACTGTCCTCGAGCAGAGCGTTGACCCCAACACGCTTGTCGACAGGGGCACCGAGATATTGCTCAAGGTAAGCTCCGGCGAGATACCCGAGCAGTCCAAGACGATCACCATAACGCTGCCGAAGAAGGCAACGGGCGAGTTTGAGTTCAGGTATTACGTTGACGGCATTCTCGACGACGAAAGCACCGAAACACGCGATATCACCCTTTCCGCAGCAAAGACTATCAAGTACACCATTACGGGTAAGGTCGGCGATGTAAAGCAGCTTGTTGTCAAGGTAATGTCCAAGATAACGGGAAGAAGCGACAACTATATCGTTGTCAACGTTGAATTTGGCGAGGAGAAGATAACCGCTAAGGAAGAGTCGAAGAACAGCAAGGTATTCGACGAGCTTAACGCAGGCGCACCTGCTGAGCCCGAAACCGAAACTGTTCCCGACACAACGGAAACGGCAGAAACGGGCGATAACGGCGAAACGAGCGCGCCCGACAACACGGATACGTCCGAAACGACGTCCGAGCCCACCGGCGAGGTGACCGACCCCACCGGCGGAATACCTGTAGCGTGATACGAAATACGGCGGTATCCCGCCGCGGGAGGTAATCTTTATTTCATCTGAAATCTTTAACGGAAAGATAATAAAGGCGGTTGGGGGTATCTACTATGTAGATGCCCTCAGCGGCATATATGCGGGCGAAACGGTGAAATGCGCCGCGCGCGGAATATTCCGCCTTGACGGGGTGAGCCCCTGCGCGGGCGACAACGTGACCGTTGAAGCGGAGGAAAGCGCCGAGCCCGTCATAACGAAAATACACGAGCGGAGGAATTACCTTGTCCGACCGCCGCTCGCTAACCTTGACGGAATAGTTTTCGTCAATTCCTGCGTTGAGCCCGCCCCGAACCGCTTCATACTCGACAAGCTTGTCGCGATATCGGACAGCAAGGGTATCGAGCCGCTCATTGTTTTCACAAAAACCGACATAGGCGCGGCGGGGGAACTGCCCGAGTTATACAGAAATATCGGCATTAAGGTCTGCACCGTTGACAATACCACCGGAAGCGGCGCGGAGGAGGTTCTGGAATTTATCCGAGGAAAGACGACTGCGCTTATCGGAAATTCGGGCGTAGGCAAGTCCAGCCTTATGAACGTGCTGTTCCCGCAGCTCTCGCTCGAAACCGCGCACATCAGCCGAAAGCTCGGCAGAGGCCGCCACACGACGCGTCAGGTCGAAATGTACAAGCTTGAGGGCGGCTATGTCGCGGACACACCGGGCTTTTCGACGGTGGACACCGAGCGCTACTGCCGTATCCCGAAGGAGGAGCTTGACGGCGCGTTCCGCGAATTTGCGGAATATTCGGGGAAGTGTATGTTCGGCGACTGCGCGCATATCAAGGAAAAGGGTTGTGCGGTGCGCGCCGCCGTTGACGAGGGGAAAATAGCGCGCTCGCGCTATGACAGCTACCTTCGAATGTACGAGGAAGCGGCTAAAATTAACGACTGGGAGCGCCCGAAATAACGCGGAGGTGAGCCTATGAGCACAAAAACGGGGTCGATAATATGCGGTGCGCCCGACGGGACTATCCCCGCGGGGAAAATAGCGGGGCTTGTCATCGCTGCGGACAGGGGGCTTGAGCACGCGCTTTCGGCGGGGATAACTCCCGATATTGCCGTGGGCGATTTCGACAGCGCGCGGGTCGCGGTGCCCGAGGGAGTGGAGTGCATTCGCGTGTCCCCGATAAAGGACGACACCGACGCGCAGCTTGCCGCCGAAACGGCGATAGAGCGCGGCTGCGATGAATTGAGGTTCTTCTGCGCGCTGGGCGGGCGGCTGGATCACACCATAGCGAATATTCAGATGCTTAACGGGCTCATGCGGCGCGGCGTTAAGGCGGCGCTTTTCGGCGCGGGGGAAAAGGTTTGCCTGCTCCGCGGCGGGAGCGTTGATATTGCGCGGTTTGACGGGTATCTTTCGGTTTTCGCGTTCGGCGGGAGCGCCGTGGTGAGCGAGGCGGGCGTTAAATACCCGCTCGACAGGCACAGGCTGACGGAGGACTTCCCGCTCGGCGTGAGCAACGAGGTGACCTCGGAAAAGGCGGTCGTTACCGTTCACGAGGGCACGGCGCTTATAATTGAGCATTATGGGAAAGAATAATAGTGGGCGGTTTTCCGCCCTTTTTGTTTTGGGTCAAAACGGGGCGGTTCGCCGCCTTTTTGTTTTGGGTCAAATCGGGGGGTGGTTCGCCGCCTTTTTGTTTTTGGGGTCAAAACGGGGCGGTTCTCTGCCCTTTTTGTTTTGGGGTCAAAACGGGACGGTTCGCCGTCCTTTTGTTTTGGGTCAAAACGGGGCGGTTCTCTGCCATTTTTGTTTTTGGGTCAAAACGGGGCGGTTCGCCGCTCTTTTTGTTTTTGGGGTCAAATCGGGGCGGTTTTTCCGCCCTGTTTTTTGTACTAAACCGGACAGCCCCCGCATAGAATTTACCGTAAAAGAACGGAGGTCGGTATATCTTTATGATAAACGCAAAAACACAGGACATACCGCTGAAAACGGCGGCGGCGAAAATACGGCTCCCTGCGGGCGCGGATATCGCGGAGATACGGCTGCGCGCGGGACGGTGCGCGGCGGCTGTGACCGTTTCGGGGAAAATTATACGCTGCTCCGCGCCGTTTTCCGAAAAGGACATCGCCGACTGCTTCGCGGAGCTGTGCCGCTATTCCGTCCACAGCTACTCGCGGGAGATCGCGGAGGGCTTCATAACGCTGGACGGCGGTCACCGCGTCGGGCTGTGCGGCACGGCGGTCATGAGCGGCGGGGCGGTCGTTTCGGTAAAGGACATCTCCTCGCTGAACATTCGTATTGCGCGGGAGGTAAAGGGCTGCGCGGAGGAATTGTACGGCAGATTTTTCGCGGGAGGGCTGTGCTCGCTGCTGCTTGCGGGCAGACCGATGAGCGGGAAAACAACGGTGCTGCGCGATCTTTCGCGAATGCTGGGGGAAAGCTGCCGCGTGGCGCTGATTGACAGCAGGAACGAGCTTTCCGCTTCGGTGCGCGGGCTTCCGACGCTTGACGTCGGGGAGAACACCGACGTGCTGTGCGGCTACACAAAATCGGCGGGAATAATGACCGCGCTGCGCTCGCTAAGCCCCGACGTCATTATCTGCGACGAGATAGGCGACGACTATGAAGCGGTGGAGCATTGCCTTTTCTGCGGCGTTAAGGTCATTGCGGCGGCGCACGCGGGCAGCCTTTCGGAGCTTTCGCGGCGGCACGGAACGGACAGGCTGCTCCCCCTTTTCGACTGCGCGGCGGTGATCGGCGGGCGCGGGCGGCTGCTTGAAAGCAGGGCTGCGTCATGAGGGCGGCGGCAGCGGCTGCTGCTTTCATATTGTGCCTTGCGGCGGGGTTAAGGCGCAGCGCCGCCCTGAAACGGCGCGCGGAGCTGTTGGGCGAGCTCGTGGTAATGCTCAAGCTTTTCGGAATAGAGATACGCTGCTGCGCTTACCCCCTGGACGAGCTGTGCGAGAGGGCGGAGGGGCGCTTTGCGGAGCTTGTCCGCGCGGCGCGGGAGCAATGCCCCGACATACGCTCGGCGTGGGAGCGCGCCTGCTCCCAAATGCGCGGAAGCGGCTATGGCGCGGCGGAAACGGAGCTTCTGCGCGAGCTTGGAAAATTCCTCGGTACGAGCGACGTCGCGGGGCAGGAAACGCTTCTCGCGCTGCATGGAGAGCGGCTTTCCGCGCTTTACGAGGAAGCGGCGGCGGATTATACGAAAAAAGGGAAGCTCTTCCGCTCGGTCGGTCTGCTGTGCGGAGCGGGCGCGGCGGTGCTGCTGATTTAACGGCTAACGGTGAAAACGAATGGATATAGAACTGCTTTTCAAGATCGCCGCAGTCGGAATGATAGTTGCGGTGCTCAATCTGATACTAAAAAAGACCGACCATGACGAGCAGGCGGTGATGCTGACTGTGGCGGGGCTTGTTATTGTTCTGATGATGATAATTCCCGCGATAGACAGCCTGTTCTCCGAGATAAAGTCCGTTTTCGGGCTGTGGTGACGCTATGGATATCATATCGCTTGCAGGCGTAGGGATCATCGCGGCGGCGCTCTGCGTCGTTCTCCGCAGGCACAGCCCCGACGCGGCGCTCGGGGTGAGCATTGCCTGCGGGCTTATCGTGCTCGCTGCGGTGGTGAAAATGCTCGCGCCGTCGGTGGAAACGCTTTCGGCGCTTGCCGATTCGGCGGGAATAGGCGGGGATCTCGCGGCGGCAATGCTCAAGGCGCTTGCCGTCTGCTACATAACGCAGCTTTCCGCCGACGCCTGCCGCGACGCGGGCGAGAGCGCTATTGCCTCGAAGCTGGAGCTTGCGGGGCGCGCGGCGCTGGCGCTGATAACGCTCCCCGTGTTCACCGCGCTGGCGGACGGCGTGACGGGACTTCTGAATACATAAGGGAATACTTTAATGCCGAAAATAATATCATTGATAGCCGCCGCGCTTCTGTTTTTCCTTGCGGGAACGCTCGCTGCGGCGGAAACTCCCGATTTCGATTACGGGCGGGAGCGGATAGAGGACGCGCTGCCCGACGAGGCTGCTGACATACTTGACGAGCAGGGGCTGACCCCCGACAACGGCGGCGCGGCGGCGCTCACGCTCGGCGGGGTGCTTGATACGCTGTGGGAAACGGTGAAGTCGCTCCCCGTGTTCACCGCGCTCGCGGACGGCGTGACGGGACTTCTGAATACATAAGGGAATACTTTAATGCCGAAAATAATATCATTGATAGCCGCCGCGCTTCTGTTTTTCCTTGCGGGAACGCTCGCTGCGGCGGAAACTCCCGATTTCGATTACGGGCGGGAGCGGATAGAGGACGCGCTGCCCGACGAGGCTGCTGACATACTTGACGAGCAGGGGCTGACCCCCGACAACGGCGGCGCGGCGGCGCTCACGCTCGGCGGGGTGCTTGATACGCTGTGGGAAATGCTGAAGGAGCGCGCTGTCGGTCCTATAAGGCTGCTTGCGGCGCTGTGCGGGGTGGTGCTGTTGAGCGCGCTTGCGGACAGCATTGCGGGCGACAGCGGGTCAAAAGGCGCGTTTTCCGCGGTGTGCGTACTCGCGGGGGCGGGGATAACGGTCGGAGCGGTGTACGAGGTGATATCGGACACGCTGTCGCTGCTTAGCGGCGCGGCGGCGTTCATGCTTGCGTTTATTCCGGTGTTCACGGGGATAGCGGCGGTGCTCGGGCACGCTGCCTCGGCTTCGGCGGTCAACGCGACTACCCTTGCGGCAACGCAGCTTTTCTCGCAGCTCGCGGTGAATTTTCTCGCGCCGCTGTGCGGGTCGATAATGGGACTGTCGGTCGCGGGCGCGGTCTGCCCGCAGCTTGACCTGTCGCGGCTGGGCGGGCTGATAAGGAAATTTGTCGTGTGGGGACTGACGCTGCTGATGACGGTGTTCACAAGCGTGCTTTCCGTTCAGACCCTTGTTGCCAGCGCCTCGGACAGCGTAATGCTCCGCACGGCGAAATTCATGGTGAGCTCCGGCGTGCCCATTGTCGGCGGGACTATCTCCGACGCAACGGCGGCTGTGCAGGGCGGGCTTATCATGCTGAAAAGCAGCGCGGGCACCTACGGGCTTGCCGCGGCGGCTGCGATAATACTTCCGGTGCTGATAACGGTCGTTTGTTACCGCGCGGCGCTTGCCTGCGCAGAGGCGGCGGGGGAAATTTTCGGCTGCAAGGCGCTTTCGGGGCTGTTTTCCTGCTGCGGGTCGGTAATGTCGATAATCATTGCGGTGATATGCTGTTTTCTGCTGCTTAACACCATAGCGGTGGTGATACTGCTCGCGATGACGGGAAACGCGGGGTGAGCCTATGGGATTTCTGACTTCAATATGTATATCGGCGATTGCGGCGGCGCTATATCGGCTGCTTGTCCCCGAAAACAAATTTTCAAAGCAGATATCGCTGCTGATAGTATGCGTATTCCTGCTCAACGGCATAACGGCGCTGTGCGGCGCGGAATTTGACCTTGACGCGGACGCTTACGACATAGGCGTTTCGGAGGAATACATCGGCTTTTCGGGCGAGGTCAACAAGTCGCTTCAGAAGAAGATCTGCTCGGATATGTCGGAAAAGCTGTACGCGCTGCTGAACGAAAACGGAATTTATCCCGAGGAGATACACGTTATCGTTAATATTTCGGGGCTGTACAGCATAGATATTACACAGGTAAAGCTTGTATTCGGCGCAGGACAGCAGGCGGCGGCAGAAGCGGCGGCGGAGCTGCTTGCGCGCGAGCTTACGGAGGACATCGGGGTAGTCACCGAGATACGGCAACCCCGCACAATTAACGGCTAACGCCTTTGCCGTCCGCTTGCTTGCATCTTTTCCGCCATATTGAACAAAAACTCCTTGACGGGCGCAAGCCCGCCTGCGTCGCTTTTGTCCAATCTGACGAAAAATCTGCGGCGCAATCGAACGACAATAATTATGCGGTGTTGCCGTAAAGGAGTGAGGCTGTTGAAATGACATTCGGGCTTGAGCGGATAAAGGAATTTTTCCTCGGCGACAAGGGAAGAAAGGCGCTTATCATCGCGGGGATAGCGGCAATGGCGCTGCTGCTTTTAAGCACGCTGTCCTTCGGGACGGGCGGAGAGGCGGCGGAGCGGGAGGAAAGCGCCGCAGAGTTCGAGCAGCGGCTGGAGCGGCGGCTGGAGAGCCTGCTGTCCGAGATAGAGGGCGCGGGAAAGGTCACGGTGATGATAACGCTTGACACCGCGTCGGAGCGGGTCTACGCCGAGGACGAACGCACGGAGCGCTCTGCGGACGGCAAGAGCGGCACGCAGTCGGAGATCGTTCTTGCGGGAAGCGGGAAAACTCCCGTCGAAAAGAGCGTAATTCAGCCCGTTGTAAGGGGCGCGGCGATCGTCAGCACGGGCGCCGCCGACCCTGTCGTAAGGGAAAAGCTCGCGAAAGCGGCGGCGGGAGTGCTTGACATAGGGATATCGCGGGTATATGTTACCTGCTGACAGTCAGAAAGGGTGTATTTTATGAAAAGACTTAATCTTATCATCGGGAAAAAGCAGATCGTCATTGCGTCGCTTACCGTGCTGCTTGGCGCGGCGGTGGCTGTGAATTTCATCTGGTCGGGCGCAAAGGGCCGCGAGCTTGCCGAGCCGTCGACGGAGGTCAGCGGCACCTACGGCGAGGCGGCGTATGTGTCCGACAACACGGACAGCAGCGCGTATTTCGCGCAGGCAAGGCTTGACAAGCAGGCAAGCCGTGACGAGGCAGCGGAGGTGCTTGCGAGTATGTATCAGGGCGGAGATCTCACCGCAGACGAGCTTGGAATGGTCGCTGACGACGCGCTTAACCTCAGCGGAATTATCGAAAGCGAGAACAAGATAGAAACGCTGTTAAAGGCGCAGGGCTTTGACGACGCGCTTTGCTATCTCAGCGACAGCGGCGCGAATATCATCGTCAAGACCGAAGGACTTGACGCGGCGGGCGCGGCGAAAATAAAGAGCACGCTGCTTTCCGAGGTAGAGGTCAGCAGCGACAAAATAACCATTGTCGAGGTCAAGTGAGAAAAATTTTCGGGGAGGAAACAGTCGTTTTCTCCCCGAAACTTATTTTCCTCACTCGGAAACGTCCTGTTTTTTTATCCCGAAAAATAATCTAAGCAGCCCCGCGAAGAATTTCGGGCTTTTCCAGACAACGACTTTCATTATGTAGCGCTCCTTTCATGGCTTGATGTTTCGGCATTTCAGCATTTCAGCAGGAAAATGCCTATTATTATGAGCAGCGCGGCGACCGCGAAAAGCAGCACCTTGACCGAGAAGAACGAAATGCACATCACCGCGCCGAAAAATGCAGCCGCCGCGAGAACGGCGCCCGTGACGCAGCGCCTCCTTTTCGGTTTTCTCATGCCTGTTCCTCCTTTCGCGAGCCGTCTGCTACATGATATTCCGAACGGTGAAAAGTGTTACTCGGGAGCAAGGAAAAGCGCGGCAACATGAGAAATTTCATTATACACGCCGTAACCGAAAAAAAGTACTTGTACATTTAAAGAAAATGTGATATACTATACTCGTATATTTATGCTCACTTGCTCTTTAACTAACGGAGGGAGAATATGGATAATAAGAAAAAACGTGCCGTCGGGAGCATCAAGGTGTCCACCGACGTTATCATCAAGATCGCGGAAACCGCCGCCTGCGAGATAGAGGGCGTTGTGTCCGACGGGAGCAGGCTCGCCGTAACGGGCGCGAAATCTAAGCTCCTCGGCGCGGTCAGAGCGCGGCTTATAGGCGATACCGCGTCGCTCGGGATAGAGATAATCGTCCTTGAGGGCTATAACGCGGTGAATGTCGCGGAAAGCGTTCAGCGCAGCGTTAAATCCGCAATACAGGGCATGACGGGCTTTACCGTCACCAAGGTGGACGTTGACGTCGTGGGGATAAAATTCATGAACGGCAATGCCCCCGCAGAGGTAAAAACAGAGGAATAACAGAGGTAAATAATGGAAAAGTTAAGCAGACCCGAAGTGCGCGAGGGCGCATTCCTGATACTTTATCAGATGATGTTCGGGACAACTCCCGAGGAGATCGACGAGCTCAACGCCGAGGCGTTCGACATGGCGAAGAACGAGGAAACTGACGAGATAGTAAAGGGCGTTGCGGAGCATGACGAGGAGCTTCTCGGGCTCATCGCGAAATTCTCGAAAACGCGCTCCGTTGCGCGCATTGCAAAGGTCAACCTTGTGATACTTAAAATTGCGATATACGAGATGAAATACTGCGACAGAGTGCCCGACGCGGCGGCGATAAACGAGGCGGTCGAGCTTGCGAAGAAGTATTCCCTCAAGGCGGACAGCGGCTTTATCAACGGAATACTCAACTCCTGCAAGGAAGAGCTCCATGGAAACAAGCAGTAACGCTCCGCGCGTGCCGGTCGTTACCGTGTCGCAGGTCAACCGCGTGGCGGAAATGCTGATAAACGGCGACAAGCGGCTCGCGAACGTTGCGGTGCGCGGCGAGATATCGAATTTCAAGAACCACTATATGTCCGGGCACCTTTATTTCACGCTGAAGGACGGCGAGTCGCAGCTCAGCTGCATGATGTGGGCAGACAAGGCTGCGGGGCTGGGATTTGACCCCGAAAACGGCGATAAGGTGGTATGCCGCGGCGCGGTCAGGGTGTACGCGAAGAACGGCGTGTATCAGCTCTACTGCTCCGAAATGAAGCGCGACGGCGAGGGCGAGCAGGCGGCTGCCCTTGAGGAGCTGAAAAAGCGGCTTTTCGACGAGGGAGTATTCTCTCGGAAAAGGCAGCTGCCCGCAATGCCGAAAAGGATCGCAGTGATAACCGCCCCCGACAGCGCGGCGGTAAGGGATATCATGACGGTGATAGGCAGGCGCTGCCCTATCGCAACGCTCGTGGTGATACCCGCGCTCGTTCAGGGCGAGGGCGCTCCGCAGTCTGTTGCGCGCAGCCTTGACAGGGCGCAGCGCGTCGGCGCGGACGTCATCATATTCGGGCGCGGCGGCGGCTCGTCGGAGGATCTCGGCGCGTTCAACACCGAGACAGTTGCCCGCGCGGTATTCGCGAGCAGCGTCCCCACGATAAGCGCGGTCGGACACGAAACCGATACCACCATAGCGGACATGGCGGCGGATATGCGCGCGCCTACCCCCTCGGCGGCGGCGGAGCTTGCCGTGCCGGAGATAGGCGCGATATACAGCGCAGTGGACGGCATGGGCAGGCGCGCCCGTGCGGCAGTGATGAAAAAGCTGTCGTCGGAGGAGAGAATGCTTTCGGCGCGGGCGGAGCTTATCCGCGCGCTTTCGCCGCACAGCAGGATAAACGCGATGGAGCAGCGGCTGGACAGCGTTTGCGCTTTGATAAAGCGGCAGCTTCACGGAAGGCTTGACGCGTCGGAGCGGCGGCTTCTCGCAAATGCGGACATGATATCCGCGCTCAATCCGCTCGGCGTGCTTTCGAGGGGTTATTCCGTCGCGAAAGCGGGCGGGCGCGTTGTTTCCGACGCGGCGCAGCTTTCGGTCGGGGACAGGATAGAGCTTACATTCGGAAAGGGCGGCGCTGCCGCAGAGATAACGGAAATAAAAAAGGACTGACGATAAATGGATTTTGAACAGGCAATGAAACGGCTCACAGAAATATCCGAGCAGATGAACGGCGCGGAGCTTCCGCTTGAGGAATCGATGAAGCTTTACACCGAGGCGGTCGGACTTGTGAAATTCTGCAAGGAATACATCGCGGGCGCGAAGCTCACGGTGGAAAAGCTGGAGGCGGAGTAATATGTCGGATATGGTCAGAGAACGGCTCGCGGAGTACGCACTGATGACGGAGCGCGCGCTTGAGGAATATCTCCCCGACACGCCCTGCCTGCAAAACAACGTCATAAAAGCCGCGCGGCACAGCCTTACCGCAGGCGGGAAGCGCATTCGCCCCGCGCTGGTCATGGAGTTCTGCCGCGTCTGCGGCGGGAAGCCGGAGAGCGCTCTTCCCGCTGCGGCGGCAATAGAAATGCTGCACACCTTTTCGCTCATACACGACGACCTGCCCTGCATGGACGACGACGATATGCGCCGCGGAAAGCCGAGCTGCCACAAGGCATTCGGAGAAGCTAACGCGCTGCTCGCGGGGGACGCATTGGCGATACTCCCCGCGCAGATAATCGCCGAGGCGGGCTTAAAGGGAACGATAACGCAGGAAGCCGCGCTGAAAATCATCTCGCTGCTCGGCGAGCGCGCGGGAATTTTCGGCATGATCGGCGGTCAGGTCATTGACACCGAAAACGTCGGAAAGCGGCTCGACACCGATGTCCTGCTTGATATGTACCTCATGAAAACAGGCGCGCTGCTGAACTTCTGCTGCTGTGCGGGGTGCATTGCCGCAGGGGCGGACGAGCAAAGGATAGCCGCCGCGGGAAGCTACGGCAGCAACCTCGGGCTGGCGTTTCAGATAATTGACGATATACTTGACGTCACCGCGAACGAACAGCTGCTCGGGAAACCGGTCGGCAGCGACGAGGAGAGCGGGAAGTTCACCTACGTCAGCGAGGTCGGCATTGACCGCGCGCGGGAGGAAGCGGAACGGTTCACCGTAACGGCGGAGCGCTGCCTTGATACGTTTGAGGATACAGAGTTCCTGCGCGGGCTGACGGAGCTGCTGCTCAGGCGGAAATTCTGATAAGAGCGGAGGTTGTTTGACTTTGATAGAAAAAATACTTATGGCAAATCCTATCCTGACCGTCGGCATAATCTCGTGGCTTGCGGCGCAGATACTCAAGACGATACACTATTCCGTCAAATACAAGACCTTTAACCCCGAGCGCATAACAGGCGCGGGCGGAATGCCCTCGTCGCACTCCTCGCTCGTTGTTTCGGTGGCAATTTACACGCTTAAATATCAGGGGTTTCAAAGCCCCGCGTTCGCGATTTCAATGATAGTCGCGGGAGTTGTCATATATGACGCGATGAGCGTCCGCTACAACGCGGGGCTGCACGCAAAGGAGCTGAACAGGCTCCGCAGGGTCATCGACGAGATAGACGACGAGCTTTCGCAGCTCAGCGGCGACGATGACATTGACATCGACGAAATAACGGATCGGAAGGACTTCAAGGAATTTCTCGGACATACTCCCATAGAAGTGCTTGCGGGCTCGCTTCTCGGAATACTCATCGCGATGGTATTCCCGCTTCCCGCGTGATATCGGAGGATAAATGCAGCAGAACACCTTTCTTAACGACAACATCGACCATGACGTGATAGCGGGAATGACGCTCCCGCAGCTGAAAGCGCTGTGCAGGGAGCTTCGCGGCTGTATCCTTCACACGGTCATGCGCAGCGGCGGGCACCTTGCTTCAAATCTCGGGACAGTTGAGCTTACCGTCGCGCTGCACTATGTCTATGACGTCGGCAGGGACGACAGGATATTGTGGGACGTCGGGCATCAGGCGTATGCGCACAAGCTGCTCACGGGGCGTTATTCGCGGTTCGGAACGCTTCGCAGCAAGGGCGGGATATCGGGCTTCTGCCGCAGGAGCGAGTCGCCCGCCGACGCTTTTATTTCGGGACACAGCAGCACGTCGGTTTCCGCCGCCTACGGAATAGCCGAGGCAATGCGGCTTAAAGGCAGCGGCGGGTCTGTCGCGGCAGTGATAGGCGACGGCGCGCTGACGGGCGGCATGGCTTACGAGGGGTTAAATAACGCGGGAAAAACCGCCGCGAACCTCACTCTTGTCCTTAACGACAACGCAATGTCCATCAGCAAAAGCACGGGCGCGCTCGCGCGGTATCTCGCACAGATACGCTCCACAAGGCGGTATTATGTTGCGAAGGAACGCTTCCGAAGCGTGCTTTCCTCTGTTCCGCTTGTGGGCAAACAGCTGGAGAGGGCGGTGCGCTCCGCGAAGAATATAATAAAGGACGCGATGTACGACTCGAGCAACCTTTTTGAAAACCTCGGGTTTACCTATATCGGACCGGTCAACGGGCATAACTTAGAGGACCTTATCGAAGCGCTTTCTGTTGCAAAGCTCATGAAGAAGCCATGTGTTGTCCATGCCTTTACGCAGAAGGGCAGAGGTTACCCGCCAGCCGAGGAAAATCCGGGCGAATACCACGCGGTGGCGAGGAGCGGCTCTGACCCCAAAAAAACCGCCGATCGCGCGGGAGCAGCCGCAAATGTCCGCGATAACACGGACGGCGAGAGCTTTTCGGAGGTGTTCGGGCGGGAGCTTGCGCGGCTCGGCTGCTCGGACGGGCGTATCTGCGCGATAACCGCCGCGATGAAGTACGCGACGGGGCTGAATTATTTCAGAAACGCCTGCGCGCCGCGTTTTTTTGACACGGGAATAGCCGAGCAGCATTCCGTGACGTTCGCGGCAGGGCTTGCGGCAGAGGGAATGCTCCCCGTTTTCGCGGTGTATTCCACCTTTTTACAGCGCGGCTTTGATCAGATATTGCATGACTGCGCCATCGAAAACACGCATATTGTGCTGGCAATAGACCGCGCGGGCTTTGTCGGGGAGGACGGCGAAACGCATCAGGGCATTTTCGACGTGCCGATGCTGCGCCTTATCCCCAACACAACGGTATTCTCGCCCGCAGGCGCGGAGGAACTGCGGTGCTGCCTCAGGCGCGCGATATACGACACGGCGGGTATCGCCTGCGTGCGCTATCCCAAGGGTCGGGAAATGCCCGCGGGAGAGCCTGCGGCGCGGGCTGCGCTGCTCCCCGCGAGGGACTTCTTCTATTCGGGAAAGCGCTCCGCAACGCTCGCGGTGACCTACGGGCGGATTTCGGCGGGGCTTGCGCAGGCGGCGGAAAAGGCGGGCGCGGATATGCTGCGGCTCGTGAAAATCAACCCGCTGCCCGGGAATGTTCTCGGCATTGCAATGGGCTACGAGCGGGTCGTTTTCTTTGAGGAGGGCTCGCTTAACGGCGGCGTCGGCGAGGGGCTTTCGGCTGCGCTCGCGCGGGCGGGATACCGCGGGCGGGTCGAGTGCTATGGCGTTGCGGGGGAATTTGTCCCCGCGGCAACGGTCGCAGAGCAGCTTGAAATGTACCGCCTTGACGCGGAAAATATGTTGAAAATTCTAAAGGACTGAATATGCGCCTTGACATCTATCTTACGGAAAACGGAATATGCAAAAGCAGGACAGCCGCGCAGTCGCTCATCAAAAGCGGCGGCGTTATCCTCGGCGGAAAGGTCTGCGAAAAGCCTTCGGCGGAGGTCGGCGGCGCGCAGGTCGAGGTCGTAGGGGAGGGGCTGCGCTATGTCGGGCGCGGCGGGCTGAAGCTGGAAAAGGCGCTGGAAATATTCGGGGTGGAGCTTGACGGCGCGCTGTGTATCGACATCGGCGCGAGCACGGGCGGCTTCACCGACTGTATGCTCCAAAACGGCGCGGCAAGGGTGTTCGCGGTGGACGTCGGGCGCGGTCAGCTCGACGAAAAGCTGCGCGCGGACGAAAGGGTAGTGTCGCTCGAGCAGACGGATATACGCGCGTTTGACCCCGAAAAATACGGGATAGGCGGCGCGGATTTCATCGGGACGGACGTATCGTTCATTTCCTTAAAAATGATACTCCCGCACATAAATCGGCTGCTTGCCGTCGGCGGGACTGCCTGCGTGCTGATTAAGCCGCAGTTTGAGGTGGGTCAGTCGCTCTGCGCGGACAGGTCTGCGCTGAACAAAAAGGGGATAGTCCGCGATGAAAAAATACGGCTGAGGGTCGTTGAGGAGATAAAAAGCTGCGCGGCGGACAACGGTTTCACCGTCCTCGGGACAGCCGAATCGCCCATTAAGGGCGGCGACGGGAACACCGAGTATCTCATGGGGCTGCGCAAGGAGGCATGAAAATGGGCGGAATGAGGGTCATTATCGGCTGCAACTCAATGGATCGCGCTTCTATCGAGGTCATGGAAGAGCTGTGCGGGCTGCTTCGCGGGCGCGGGATAGAACCGTGCGTTTTGGGCGAGGATAACGACCTTGCGGAGATCATAGAGGTGTCTATCGCATTGTCCCCCGAGAATTGCACCCACATCGTCACGATAGGCGGCGACGGGACTATCCTCAAATGGGGAAAACTCGCGGCGGAATACGGGCTGCCGCTGCTCGGGGTCAACATGGGGCGGCTGGGCTTCATGGCGACCGTAGAGCCGTCGGAGGTTTGCCGCATACCCGATATACTCATGGGAGAATACCCCGTGAGCAGGCGAATGCTGCTTGACTGCGAGATAGTCCGAAACGGCAGGACGCTGCTGAAAAAGAGCGTGCTCAACGACGCGGTGATATCGCGCGGGAGCAATTCAAAGCTGCCCGAGTTCCGCATTTTCTGCGGGGAATACGAGGTGACGCGCGTCCGCGCCGACGGCGTTATTTTAAGCACGCCGACAGGCTCGACGGCGTACTCCCTCTCGGCGGGAGGCCCTATCCTCGCGCCGGAGCTTGAATGTATCGAGTTCACGGCGCTCTGCCCGCACACGCTGTTCAACCGACCGATGATATTCTCCGCGCAGCAGCTTGTGACCGCGCGCGTTCGCAGCTATCAGGACAGCACCGTCACGGTGAGCCTTGACGGGGGGCGCGGGATAGTATTCGGCGAGGAGGACGAGCTGCGCCTCAGCCGTTCGGAGCGCACGCTTTCGATAATCGAGGCGGGCAGCGGATTTTTCGGCGCGGTGCATAACAAGTTAATGGCGCCGCTTAAATGACGGCGGGCTGTTGTTTTTTGGGGTCAATACGGCAGGCGGTTCGGGCTTTTGCTTAAACTGCGGAATATGGGCTGAAATTTGCTTAAATACGGCGGGGTGAATTGCCCCCGAAAGAAACGGCGGGGTGAATTGCTCCCGAAAGAAAAGGCGGGGTGAATTGCCCCCGAAAGAAACGGCGGACGAAAGGCGGTGAGGCGGAAATGGAAAAGAAACGGCGGCAGGCGGCGATACTGCGCATTATCTCCGAAAACGAGGTAGAAACGCAGCAGGAGCTTCAGATACGTCTGAAACAGGCGGGGTTTCGCATAACGCAGGCAACGGTGTCGCGGGATATCCGCGAGCTGAAAATACGCAAGGGAATGTCGGAAAACGGCATCAACTGCTATTACGCGGGCAGCAGCGGCAAGCCCGCCGCGTACAACAGCATTTTCGCGCAGTCGGTTGTTGCGCTTGATTACGCGATGAATACCGTCGTGATAAAATGCCACGCGGGCATGGCTAACGCCGCCTGCAAGGTGGTCGACGAGCAGGAGCTCGGATTTGTCGTCGGGACGATCGCGGGGGACGACACGGTGTTTATACTTACGAGGTCGGAAAACCACGCCGTACAGCTCATCGAGCAGCTGAAGCGGCTCATGACAAGGCAGTAACGCGAAAGGAGGGAAGGCAATGCTGCGCGAGCTATCAATAGAAAATCTTGCCGTCATAGAAAAGGCGGACGCGGAGTTCGGCGCGAATTTCAACGTTTTCACGGGTGAAACGGGCGCGGGCAAGAGCATACTTATCGGCGGCATAAACGCCATACTCGGACAGCGGACGACAAAGGACATCGTGCGCACCGGAGCGCAGAGGGCGGTCATCACGGCGGTGTTTGACGATATTCCCGCCGCTGTTGCGAAAAAGGCGACGGAGATGGGCTTTGAGGCAGGCGACGAGCTTATCCTTTCGAGAACTATTGCCTCCGACGGAAAAAGCGTTGCCCGCGTTAACGGCAGACCCGCCACGGCTGCAATGCTCCGCGAGATAGGCAGTATGCTTGTCGACGTTCACGGGCAGCACGAGAACCGCATTCTCATGTCAGCCGACAATCAGCGGGATATCCTCGACAACTACGGCGGGATAACGCCCGAGCTGGAGGAATACCGCGTTAAGTTCCGCGCATTTTCGCGCACCGCGCGGCAGCTTAAAGCATTGCAGGACGAGAGCCGCACCCGCGCGCTCAAGGCGGAGCATCTCGCGGGGGTAATTGAGGAGCTTGAGGCGCTGAATATCGGCAAGGGCGACGGCGACAGGCTGGAGCAGGAGCTGGAGCGCTGCCGCAGCGCCGCGAAGATACAGGGCGCGCTGTTCGGCGCTTATACGGCGCTTGACGCGGAGGAACGCCCCGCGGCGATAGATATGTTAAAAAGCGCGCTTTCGCTTCTCGAGGGAGTTGCGGACAAGGAGCCTGCCGCCGCGGGGCTTGCGGAGCGGCTTGACGAGCTTATTCCCGAGGCGGAGGATATTGCCATGGAAATATCCTCTCTCATGAACGCGGACAGGGGCGGGACGCGCGAGGAAGCGCTCACCGACAGGGTGTCCGCGCTGCGCCACGCGAAGCGCAAGTACAACATGGACAGCGATTCGCTTGTGGAATATCTCGACGAATGCCGCAGCGAGCTTATGGCGCTTGACGGCATGGACGGGGAGATAGAGCGGCTGACCGCGCAGAAGCACGAGCTTGCCGAGGAGGTAAAGTCGCTTGCCGCCGTTATAACCGAAAAACGCAGGGCGGCTGCGGAGAAGCTTTCCGCCGAGATATGCGGGCAGCTTGCCTTTCTTGATATGCCGAACGTGCGCATTGTCATAGATGTTCGGGAGGACAAGGTTACGATAAACGGCCGCGACAGCGTTGAAATGCTGATATCCGCGAACGCGGGCGAGGAGCCGAAGCCGATAAACAAGATAGCCAGCGGCGGCGAGCTGTCGCGGATAATGCTTGCGATTAAGAGCGTGCTTGCGGACGCGGACGATATCCCGACGCTGATATTCGACGAGGTTGACGCGGGGATAAGCGGCAGAGCGGCGCAGAAGGTGGGGATAAAGCTTGCGGAAACGGCGCGGAAGCGGCAGGTGCTGTGCATAACGCACCTCGCGCAGATAGCGGCGCGCGCGGACGTTCACCTCCTCATCGAGAAGCACACCGAAAACGGCAGGACGTTCACCAATGTGACCGAGCTCGACCGCGACGGCAGGCGCGCGGAGCTCGCCCGAATAATCGACGGCGACGGAAAAAGCGAGAGCAGCCTTGCCGCGGCGGATAATATGCTTGATAACGCATGATTTTTTTGAGATTTTTCCAAAAAACTTATTGACAAGCGACCAAATTAGTGGTATAATATCATGCGTGACGGGGGTATAGCTCAGTTGGGAGAGCGCTTGCTTCGCATGTAAGAGGTCAGGGGTTCGAATCCCCTTATCTCCACCAGTCGAGTGCCTTGATGCGTTATTGCGCGTTGAGGCTCTTTTGTTTTTCGGGTTTTCACCCGCGTTAATAATCTATTTCGTATACCATAGACAGTCGAGAGCCTTGACGCGTATTATGCGCGTTGAGGCTCTTTTGTTTTACGTTGTAACCCGAAGAAATGATATTGTACGCCGCATTGCTATGCGGTTTTTTCATTTTATCCCCGAAAATCCGAGACCCGTTCAGCACCGAAAATCATCGCCCCTACCCGGAAAATTTCAACCGCTGCAAAATGTTTTAACCCGCAAGTCTTGACGAAAATGTTATTTTTATGATATAATAAACATTGCACAGATGCTTTGTTATTATTTTGGTGCGGAGGTAAATAAGGTAAATATGAATAACGACAATTCCGAAATGGGCTTAAAAAGCAGGCTAAGAAACAAGCTTTCGGTGTTCAGGGAGAACAACCCGAGCGCGTTCGTTTTTTTGATGATCATTCTCGCAAATTTAGCGGCGGTGGTAGCGTCGTCGGCGCTGCTGCTGTTTCTTCCCGAAAACAGGGACAGGAACTTCTTCGAGATGATGCGCTTTGCGTTCACCCTTATGGTCAACCCGAGCGGACGCTATCAGTACAGCGATTATCCCATCTCCCTTATCGTCACCACCGTTGTCGTGCTTATCGGCATGGTATCCCTCACGGGCGGCACTGTCGGCTACATAACGAGCCTGATAAGCGATATATTGAGAAGATCCGCGAAAAGCAGGCATAAGCTAAGACTTGAGGACCACATCGTTATCCTCAATTACAACCACAAGGTGCCGTCGCTGCTTTATGATTACATATTCGACGATATCGGCAGCACATATATCGTTATCCTTGCCGAAAAGGACAAGGAAGAAATAGAGCAGAGCATAAATAACCTTTACAGCAGCAGCGGCGTTAAGAAGAAATTCAAAAACATCATTATCCGCACGGGCAGCCCCCTGTCGGGGTTCGACCTTGACAATGTAAGCCTTTCAAAGGCGAAAACAGTGCTCCTGATGACCCCCGAGGAGGACATTGCCGAAAGCGCGGACAGCTTCGCGGTGTCCAAGCTGTTTATGTTCGTCAAGTGGTATCTCTCGGCGGGGGAGAGCGGCTGTAAAACCAATGTCATCGTTGAAACAATGGATAAGCAGCTCGAAAATATGGTCAGGGAATATCACACCGAAAACAAAAATCACTTTTCAATACCCGTCAACGTCAACGAGGTACTCGGCAAGATAATGGCAATGATAGTCATTAACCCGCTGCTCAACGACGTCATCATGCACATGATAAGCTTCCGCGGCGTTGAGATGTATGTTGGCGACGCGCCACAGGGGCTTTCCGCCGAGGACGAGCTTGCGCGGCAGAGAACGGTAATGCCGCTGTTTGACTTTAACGGTAAGAGGGTGTACATTGCGGAGGACGAGGGCGAGCTTGGCGCGCTTGCCCCCGAGGGCTTCAGGCTTACAAAGCCGCTTCCCGAGAAGAGCATTGCCCCCGCGATACGCTTAGGCGGCGACAAGTCCGAGATAGTTATTGTCGGCATGAACAGCAAGCTGCCCTATATCCTCGAAAGCCTTTCCTGCTTCAAGGCGGAATACCCCGCGGTGAACCTGCGCGTGTGGCTTATGGATACGGCGGAGCAGGAGCAGGCGCTCAGCGCTTACTGCCGCGACCCTAAGTATTCGGCTATCCTCTCGGACAAGCCGCTGCTTGTAAACAATATCTATAAGCCCTTTGAGGATATTGACAGGGAATTTATCGGCAGAATGAATTCCGTGCTTTTCCTCTCCGACGAAAACAGCGGCTCGCGCCATATCGACGAAAAGCCGCTTCTGTTCTGGAGTCAGATAGGCAGGGTAAAGCCCGGCGATTGTATCGTTGAGATACTCGACATTCAGAACAAGAACATCTGCAACCGCGAGCAGGTCATCGTGAGCGACAATTTTATAAGCTGTATGTTCGCGCAGCTCGGAAAAGAGCCCATGCGCTTCGATGTTATCAAGGATATCCTGACGTTTAAGAATGACAGCTTCTCGGAGGACAGCAGAAACGTTCTTTCCGACCGCTGCAACCTTTTCGGTATCGCTGTACGCGATTTCTATGGCGCTCTCCCCGAGATACCGGTATTCTCAAGCAAGCGCGAGCTTATTATGTGGACTTACGAGGCGACGGACAGGAATTATCTCCCGATAGGCATAATAAGGGGCGGGGTCAACTATCTGTTTTCGCGGACGGACGGGCGCGCGGACGGGCTTGACACCTGCGTGCTTCTCCCCGAGGACTCGGACAAGGACTCGGCGATAAACGAGGGTGTGATAAGGCTGCTGCCCGACGATCAGCTTGTTGTCCTGAAATTCGACAGGAAAAGCGGACGTTGAGCCGGAATGCCCGACGGCAAAGGCAGTACGCTCCCGCAAAATCGGTCGGCAGAACTGCCGCAGGAAAAACCGCGATGTTTTTTTGTAAGTGATATTCGCCCTGCTTCGGCGGGGCGTTTTCTCTGCGAAAAACACCTTGACATTCTCTTATAAAGAGTATATAATGAATATGTATGCGGCACGCTCCGCATTCTCTATTGACAACGGAAGAGGAAATAACATGGCATTTTTTGAATTTTCACCCAAGATAAACGCCGCCGCCGAAAAGGCGGAGGAGCTTTGCAGGGAGCAGTTCGCCGAGCTTGACCGCCTTGCGGAATACAACGGTCAGCGCGTGCTGAGGGCGTTTATTGACAACAGGGTAAGCGATATCCACATGAAGGGCACCAACGGCTACGGCTACGGCGACGACGGCAGGGACAAGCTTGACGCGGTTTTCGCGCAGATACTCGGCGCGGAGGACGCGCTCGTCCGCCACGGCTTCGTCAACGGCACCCACGCTATAACCACCGCCCTTTTCGGAATATTAAGAACGGGCGACACGCTGCTTTCCGTGACGGGAATGCCCTATGATACAATTCAGTCGGTCATTTTCGGGGATAACATCGGCTCGCTGAAGGACTTCGGTGTGAAGTACGATCAGGTCGACCTGCTCCCCGACGGTACGCCCGATTATGAGGGGATCAAGGCTAAGGCGGCAAATGTCAAGGTCGCGTATATCCAGCGCTCGCGCGGCTATTCGCTCCGCCCTTCGCTCACCGTTGATGTTATCGGGGAGATAATAAAGGCGGTGCGCGCGGTCAACCCCGACTGTATCGTCATGGTTGACAACTGCTACGGCGAGCTTGTCGAGGAGCGCGAGCCTACGGCGGTCGGCGCTGACCTCATAATCGGCAGTCTTATCAAGAACCTCGGCGGCGGTATCGCCGAAACGGGCGGCTACATCGCGGGCACAGCGAAAGCGGTGGAGCTTTGCGCCTATCGGCTGACTACCCCCGGAACGGGCAAGGAAGTCGGCGCAACGCTTAACCAGCTGCGCGGAATGTTCCTCGGGATATTCCATGCGCCCGAGGCGGTGTGCTCGGCGTTAAAGACCTCCGTGTTCGCGACGGCGTTCTTTGAGCAGCTTGGGTACGAGGCGTTCCCGCGGTACAACGAAAAGCGCACGGACATTATCGCGGCGCTGAAGCTTGGCGGCGAAAAGCAGCTCATCGCGTTCTGCGAGGGCATTCAGAGCGGCTCGCCTGTGGACAGCTTCGCTGCACCCGAGCCGTGGGATATGCCCGGCTACGACAGCAAGGTCATCATGGCGGCGGGAGCGTTCACGATGGGCGCTTCGATAGAGCTTTCGGCGGACGCTCCGCTGAGAGAGCCGTATGCCGTGTGGCTTCAGGGCGGGCTGACTTACCCCACCGGAAAAACGGGGATAATGCTCGCCGCGCAGAGAATGGCGGACAAGGGGCTTATATAAGATAAGGAATAAGGAGTTTTTATGATAAAGAGTATGACAGGCTTCGGGAGAGGTCATAATGTTCTCAACGGCAGGGATATCACGGTAGAGATACGCGCGGTGAACCACAGATATTACGAGTTCAGCTGCCGAATACCGCGCAGCATGGGCTTTGCGGAGGAAAGGCTGAAATCGCTTTTGCAGGGTAAAATAAACCGCGGCAAGGTCGAGGTTTCCGTCCTTGTAAGCAACACCGCCGTGAATGACGAGCAGATAACCCTCAACACCGAGGTGATCCGTTCCTACATAGAAGCAATGCGCTCCGCGGGCGAGCAGTTCGGGCTTGAGGAGGATCTGTCGGTAAGCGATATCCTGCGCATACCCGACGCGTTCACCGTCATAAAGACCGACGTCGACGAGGAGCAGCTTTGGGAGGACGTTCGCAGCGTTGCGGAGGAAGCGCTTTCGCGGTTCATTTCCATGCGTGAAATCGAGGGAGAGCGCATGAAGGCGGATATCCTTTCCCGACTTGACCGCATTGAGGATTGGGTCGGATTTGTTGAGGAGCGTTCGCCGCAGGTCGTTGAGGATTACAGAAAGCGCCTTTACGACAAGATGTGCGAGGTGCTGAAAAGCAAGGAGATTGACGAGAACCGCATTCTTATCGAAGCGGGGATATTCTCGGAAAAGACCGCCGTTGACGAGGAAACGGTGCGCCTGCGCAGCCATATCGCGCAGTTCCGCACCATGCTGGAAAGCGCGGAGCCTGTCGGGAGAAAGCTTGATTTCCTTGTTCAGGAAATGAACCGCGAGACCAACACCATCGGGTCAAAGGTTCAGGATATCGAGGTAACGCGCGTCGTTGTCGACCAGAAGAGCGAGATAGAGAAGATACGCGAGCAGATACAGAATATCGAGTGATACTGCGATTTTTGAAAAAAACTATTGACAAATCGGCGGGAATGGTATATAATAGCTATACAGGCGCAATGCGTCTGAATACATTTATCTGTTTCGGGGCGGAGTGAAATTCTCCACCGGCGGTGAAAGTCCGCGAGCCGCGAGAGCGGTCGAATCGGTGCAATTCCGATACCGACGGTATAGTCCGGATGAAAGAATCAGAAACAAATGTGCTCGTTATATCTGTTTTATCGTTATATCGGAACATATTTGCGCCCCCTGTGTATTTACGCAGGGGTTTTCTGTTTCCCCTAAGACAAAAGGAGAAAACATGAACATTTCAGCAGCAAAGAAAACACACACCTTCGATGTCAAGAAGCTCGTCTTTACGGCGCTCATGGCGGCGCTTTCGACGGTCCTTGCGCAGTTCCTCTCGTTTAAGGTGCCGATCATGCCGAGCTTTCTCAGCTTCGACTTTTCCGATGTTCCCGCGGTGCTCGCGTCGCTTACGATGGGACCGGTATCGGGCGTTGCGGTGTGCCTTGTGAAAAATCTCGCGGGACTTTTCACCTCGGGGACAGGCGGCGTCGGCGAGCTGTCAAACTTCCTGCTTGCGGCGAGCCTTGTTCTTCCCGCGGGGTTAATTGCGCGCAATACCCACAAGACCTCCCGCGCGGTGATAGGCTGCGCTGTCGGCGCGGTGTCAATGGCGCTGATAAGCATTGCGACAAACTATTTCGTTGTATATCCCATTTACACGGCGATAATGCCGATGGACACGATAATCGGTATGTACAAGGCAATTAACCCCAACGTAAATTCGCTTATTGAATGCCTTGTAATATTCAATATGCCGTTCACCTTTGTCAAGGGCGCGATAGCGTCCTGCATTTCCGTTCCGCTTTACAAAAGGCTGCGCCCGATCTTCAATTCCGTTTACGCGGAGAAATGAGCGGGGGAGAGGTCGGCTGATCGGCTTTCGCGCGGACGTTTTCGGAGGACAGATCATGTTTATAAAGTCGGCTTTTCTTCATTTTCGGACAATAACCCGCCACAGGCACAGGGTCATTGCCAACTGCCGCAGGGCGGGGATACTGATGCAGGGGCTGAAGCATGATTTGTCCAAATATTCCCCGACGGAATTTATTCCCGGCGCGAAATTCTACACCGGCACACGCAGCCCGAACGAGGGCGAGCGCGAGGCGTACGGCTATTCGCTCGCGTGGATGCACCACAAGGGCAGAAACAAGCACCACTTCGAGTATTGGACGGACTATTTCCCCGCGGAGAAAAAGGTGCTGCCCGTAAAAATGCCGCTGAAATATGTCGTGGAGATGTTCTGCGACAGGGTCGCGGCGAGCATGATCTATCAGGGCGACAAATACACCGACCGTTCGGCGCTGGATTATTTCCTGCGCGGAAAGAGCCGCCGAGTTATCCACCCGGAAACCTCCGAGCTTCTCGAAAAGCTGCTCACAATGCTTGCGGAGCAGGGCGAGGACGCAGCGTTCGCGTATATCCGAGGGCTAATTAAGGCGGGGAAGGAATATTGATAAAGGTCACCTATGAATTAAATGCGCCTTGCGTTTGCCGCAGGGCGCTTTTTGCAGGGGTTATTGCGGACAATTTCGTAGGAATAAAGCAGAGCTGCGCTTGGGCAGAAAAACGCCCGAACGCGCGGGGCGCTCGGGCGGGGTTTTAGCCGTTGATTGCCTTAATCAGCTCATTGATAGTTGCGTATGTGTATGTTTTTCCCTTGTAGGTCACATTTTTAAGCTTGGTGCAGCCCTTAAATGCATCGGAATCGATGTGGTAAATGCTGTTGTTTATCGCAATATCGGTGAGATTTGTGCAGCCGCTGAACGCTTCCTTTGAAACCCAGTACACATTTTCTCCAAACGTAACACTTGTAAGGTTCGTGCAGTTGTAGAAAGTGTAGCCGTCAATTTGGGAGATAGAATCCGGGATTATTGCGGTTTTAATGCTCGGATATGCACATTTGGGTGTGTAGGTTTCAACGCAGCTCTTGTTTGAAAGCATTCCGATAGTGGTGCCGTTAATTTTTTGCGGGAATTCAACCACACTTGCTGTGCCGGTGTATGAGGTAATCATCGTACCGCCGAATTTATCGTCGAATGCGGTAGTGAAATCTGCCTCGGAAACATTGGAAGAAGACGAGCTTGAACCGCTGTTCGAAGAACTCGGATTGTTGATTGCTTTGTAAAGCTCATTGACTTCGGAGTAGGAATAGGTTTTGCCTTTGTAGGTGGCGCTTGTAAGGCTTATGCAGATATCAAACGCATCTCTTCCAATGCTCGTAACGCTGTCGGGGATTGTTATGCTTGTAAGGTTTATGCAGTTATAAAACGCTCCATCTCCAATGCTTGTAACGCTGTCGGGGATTGTTACGCTTGTAACGTTGTTGCAGTAATAAAATGCGCCGCGAGGCGAATTAACTCCCCATGATTGTATCATATAATAACTTATTTTTACAACCTTTTTACCCTCAATAGTTGAAGGAATAACAACATTTCCGCCTTTTCCTATATATTTTGTTATCTCTATTCCGCCAAGTTCAGCGTTGTATTTATATTCAAAATCGCTTGCCGAAGCTTCGGGAGTTGAGCTGCTTGATGAACTTGTCTTTGCAGAAATCACACCGGATGTATTCTGCACGGTGAATTTCAGAGGGGTAATCTTGAACTTGTATGTAGTCGAAGCCTTAAGCTTTGTGACGGAGCAGGAGGTCGTTAAAACGTCCTTGTACTTCACATACTTTTTCGTAGTGGGATTATACTTGTAAACACGGTAGCCGTCAGCGCCGCTTACTGCGCTCCATGTCAGCTTGACGGAAGTGGCGGAGGAAGATGTCTTTTTGGAAATCTTTTCGCTTGAGCTTTGCGTTGTTGATTTAAGCGTTGCTACCTTGAATTTGTATGTGGTGGAAGCTTTCAGTCCCTTGACGGTGCAGTAAGTGGTTGTAACGTCCTTGTACTTTTCGTATTTTTTGGTGGAAGCGTTGTACATATAAACGCGGTAGCCGCCTGCGCCGCTTACTGCGCTCCAGCTCAGCTTGACAGAGCTGCTTGTTTTTGTGGCTTTAATGTCCGTCGGCGCAGCCAGCTTTGTGGAAGAAGCTGCCGACGCAGTTACACCGACAGGTGTGTTCGGCACGCTTACTGAGCCTGCCAGCAGAACAGCAGACAGCACAGCCGAAATTATTTTGTGTTTCAGTTTCATATAATCCTCCTAACAAATGATACATCCTTGTTGATGCTCATTTCTATTATAATATATATATATATATATATATGTCAATACTTTATTTTAGCTTTTTGAAAAAAGTTGGCGGGTACACGATCGATACCGTGCTGTCGGGCGTGACCGGCGGAAAGAGCCGCGCTGTCCACACCCCCCGGCTTCCCGAAAAGCCGCTCGCCATGCCTGCGGAGCAGGGCAGGGAAGCCGCTTTTGCGTATATAAGGTAACTTTTAAGCTTCGGAAAGAAATACTGACTTTTCGGTTTTTTATATATTTTTTGCGGGCTATATTTGTCTATAATAATGATTATTATTATTATTGAAAAATATATTGACAATTCATTCACAAAATGCTAAAATAATATTAAGGCAACACCGCACAATTACCGGCTACGCCTTTGCCGTCCGCTTGCTTGCATCTTTTCCGTCATATTGCACAAAATCGGCTTGACGGGCGTCAGCCCGCCTGCGCCGCTTTTGTACAATCTGACGAAAAATCTGCGGCGCAATCGAACGACAATAATTATGCGGTGTTGCCTTAACAAAAAATCTCTTTTGGGGTGATAGAAATGAACGCAAGGGAAAAAGCGGACGCAAAATTACATCAGGTTAAGATCAAAGCCGATGACAGAATAAAAAAGGTAAGGAAACGAATGGGGCTTACAAAGCGCATGATGCTTATGTGTCTTGTGCCTATGGTATGCCTCGCGGTGATCATGGCAATGGCTGCCTGCATTATGCAGTACATCAATATTTCCGCCTGCTACGAGGACGAGGCAGTCGCGCTTGCGCGGTCGTATTCCGCGGCGACGGTGCGCTTTGTCGATCAGCTTGAGGAGGACCTTGGAATGGTCGCTGCCGATTCCGACATAGTAGACGATAGTATTCCCATGGAAGAAAGAAAGGCGATGCTCAGCGAGCTTGCGGCCCTCAGCACGTTCAAGGATTTCTCCGTCGCGCGTGCCGATGGCACTACCTACAACGATACAGACCTCTCCGAGAGAGAATATTTCCGCTACGCGCTGGATAACCGGTCGAGCTATGTATCAAGCCCTGTTATCCGCATGACGGACAATTCCGTCACTATAATGATGGGCAGATATTTCACCGTCGGCGGGCAGTCCTACGTCGCATACGGCGGACTTGACAGCGGATTGTTCAACAATGTCATCTCCGATGTGCATTTCGGTGATAACGGCATATGCTTCGTTCTCGACAAGACGGGCGAGGTCATCGCAACCAGCAGTGACATTGTGCCCATGATGGCTATGGCTGACGGCTCGGAGCAGAACGGACTTGAAAACCTTGCCCCCGTGGCTGCGGCAATGACCGCAGGGGAAACAGGGAAGATGATCGCGAATATAAACGGCACCGATTATTACATAGGCTACGCGCCCGTTGAGGGCAACGAGAGCTGGTCTATCGCTGTAGCAACTCCGTATGGACCGCTGAAGCGCACTATAATTGTTTCGTTCTGCCAGCTTGCCGTTTATCTCATAGTGTGCATAGCGATAGTCATTCCTATTATAATAAGGCTTATCAGGCGGATCTCAAAGCCCGTTGTTGAAAGCGCAAAGCGCCTTGAGGCGTTTGCCGAGGGCGATATATCGTCGCCGACTCCCGAGTGCGACTCCGGAGATGAGATACAGCTGATAACCGATTCTTTAAGGTATATGGTGAAGAATATCGGCGGGTATATCGGCGATATCCATATGGTAATTAAGGGCGTTTCCGAGGGTGACCTTACCGTGACGACGAACGCCGATTACAAGGGAGATTTCGTTAGGATAAAGACCTCTCTGAACATGATACTCGATTCGCTAAACGGGTTCATGACAGAGGTAGGACGTTCCGCAAGCGAGGTTCGCGAGGGCGCGGGTCAGCTCGCCGAGGGCTCGACGTCGCTTTCGCAGAACGCGATCACGCAGGCGTCCGCTGTGGACGAGATAACCTCCACGGTAATGTCCATTGCCGAAAAGACCGACGCGAACAACAATAATGTTGTAAGGGCGCTCGGCGCAACGACCGACGCGAACGAGCGCGCAAAGGACGGTACCCGCAGCATGAACGACCTGCTCGACGCAATCGCTGAGATAGAGCGTTCCTCCGAGGAGATAAAGAACATCATCAAGGTCATTGACGATATTGCTTTCCAGACGAATATTCTCGCATTGAACGCGGCGATAGAGGCGGCTCGTGCGGGCGAAGCAGGCAAGGGCTTCGCAGTCGTTGCAGACGAGGTGCGCAACCTTGCGTCAAAGTCCTCCGAGGCGGCTCAGCAGACGGGTCAGCTTATCGGAAGATCCATCGAAACGGTCAACAGGGGTACGGAGCTGGCGAAGGAGGCTTCGGCTGCAATTGACGGAATAGTTCAGGTTGTCGATGATGTTGCGAAGGTTATGAACGAGATTTCGCAGGCGTCGGCTGAGCAGAAGCTTGCCGTTGACCAGATATCCGCGGGCATGGAGAACGTCAACGCCGCAATACACAACACCACTGCGACCGCCGAGGAGAGCGCTGCGGCAAGCGAGGAGCTTTCTGCGCTTGCGGTTTCGCTCAGCGACGAGGTGGGCAGGTTCAGGGTGAGATGACCCACGGCTTAACAAACAGAACGGGCATGGCTGCAGCGTGTCACCGTTAAAGCAGTTTCCGCCCCCGTCGGGCAAATCAGCTGACGGCGAGGCGGAATTGCCAATGGCGGCAAGCTTTTCAGCCGTGCCTTTTTTCGGACGGCCTTCGGGAATGCCGCAGAAGGTGTTCCCTGCATTCTGTCGGAGCAATGCCTGACTTTGCCTTAACTGTGATTTTTGATTACTTTTCGGCACTGTTCGGTTTTCCGAAAAAAATTTGCATAACCTATTGAAAAAAAAAAGAAAGTGATGTATAATATAAATGTATGGTTGAGGCTGTTCGATATATCGCGTCGGCCTCAATAAATTCTGAAAGGAGTACAAAACAAGTATGACTTATTCTCATGAAGTTGAAAACATGTGTCCCGTGGCACAGGGCGTTGCTC
>JBJFHP010000240.1:0-1721 GCA_051893715.1 Oscillospiraceae bacterium | reverse complement strand
TAAGCTCGCAGGGGATTATCGCCAGACCCTTTGACATATCGCCGCCGAACTTGTCATAGCGCGCTTTCAGCAGCGCGAGGAGCTTTCCGGGGAAGCTTTTGGGGCAGACGGTGAGATCGGTGTCTGTCGGGTCGAGGGCAATGCCCGCCTCGGTGGTGTTGGAAATTATTATTTCAAGCTCGTCGCTTTCGGCGTATTTCAGGAATTTTCCGTAATCCTCGAACGGGTTGATAAAATCGCCCAGAACGTCAATAACGCGGCGGCTCTGAACCTTCTCGCCGTTGTCTATTCCCTCAAGACAAACCGTATAAAGACCGTCCTGCGCAGCGAGCTCCTTTATTCTGCCCTGCGGCATAGGCTGAACGACCGCAACGTTCGAGTTGATAACGCCCTTGTCGTTCAGATCCTGAAGTATCCAGTCGACAAACGCGCGCAGGAAATTGCCCTCGCCGAACTGAAGGATCTTTATCGGTCTTTCTTTTGCGGAAAAATTGCTTCGGTTCAATTCTTTCATATTAACACCTCAAAGTTTTCTGCGGCAGACCGCCGCATTTATCCGCCGCATTGCCCTGTAACATAGCGGCTAAACAGCTTTTTCCTGCGAAGAATAAGCTCCGCAGGAAACTGTGACATATCAGAAACGAATACGCTTTTCCGTATGGTTGTCGAACAGGTAAACGCTCTCATACGGGATTATCAGATCGGGCTTGTCGCCGACGTCGGGCGATTCGTGGGGGTCAACCTTAGCGATAGCCTTGATACCGTGCATATCTATATACACGTTGGTGTTGTCGCCGAGAAGCTCCGTAAGCTCGACATAGCAGGGTATCTTAAAGGATTTCGCGATGTTTTCCCTGTTTCCGAGCTTAACCGACTCGGGACGGAAGCCGAGCGATATCTCCTTGCCCTCGTAGCTGTCAAGTATGCCCTTATCCACGATTTTCGAAAGGTCAAGCTCGGTATCGGCGATCTCGATCTTGCCGTCCTTTACCGTTGCGGAGATAAAGTTCATGGGCGGTTCTCCGATAAAGCCTGCGACAAACATATTCACGGGGTTGAAATAAAGGTCATACGGAGTACCAACCTGCTGGATATATCCCTCTTTCATTACAACGATCCTGTCCGCCATGGTCATTGCTTCCGTCTGATCGTGGGTAACGTAGATCGTTGTCGCGCCCGTTTCGCGGTGGATCTGCGTTATTTCCGAGCGCATCGTAACTCGCTGCTTTGCGTCAAGGTTGGAGAGCGGCTCGTCCATAAGGAAGATGTTTACCTTACGGATTATCGCTCTGCCTACCGCAACTCTCTGACGCTGACCGCCCGAAAGCTCGCGCGGTTTTCTGTCGAGGTAATCCGAAAGACCGAGTATTTTTGCGGTATTAAGAACCTTCTGCTCGATAACGTCGTCGTCGACGCCCTGAAGAGTAAGACCGAACGCGAGGTTTTCATACACGCTCATATGGGGATACAGCGCATAGCTCTGGAATACCATTGCAACGCCTCTGTCGCGCGGACCTTTTTCGTTTACTCTTACGCCGTCGATATAGAAATCGCCGTTGCTGATGTTCTCAAGCCCCGCGATCATACGCAGCGTAGTGGATTTACCGCAGCCCGAGGAGCCGACAAAAACGATAAACTCTCCCTTTTCGATCTCAAGGTTAAAATCATGTACGGCATGGAATCCGTTAGGGTAGATTTTGTTGATTCCTTTTAGGGTTAAA
>JBJFHP010000239.1:0-6501 GCA_051893715.1 Oscillospiraceae bacterium | reverse complement strand
GACGGGTGCGTTTTCTATTATTAGTGGTGGAACAGGCGTATCTTTGTGAACGCCATTGCGATATTGTACTTGTCGCAGGTTTCGATAACGTTGTCGTCGCGGATAGAGCCGCCGGGCTGCGCGATAAACTCAACGCCGCTCTTATGCGCCCTCTCGATATTGTCGCCGAACGGGAAGAATGCGTCCGAGCCGAGCGAAACGCCCTTCATCGTGTCGAGCCATGCGCGCTTTTCCTCGCGGGTGAAAACCTCGGGCTTTACCTTGAAGAACTTCTGCCACTCGCCCTCGGCAAGCACGTCCATGTAATCCTCGCCGATGTACAGGTCTATCGTGTTGTCGCGGTCGGCGCGGCGGATATCGTCAACGAACTGAAGCCCCATTACCTTGGGCGACTGGCGCAGATACCAGTTGTCCGCTTTCTGACCCGCAAGGCGCGTACAGTGTATTCTCGACTGCTGACCCGCGCCGATACCGATAGCCTGACCGCCGCAGGCATATGCTACGGAGTTGGACTGCGTGTATTTCAGCGTGATGAGCGCGATCGCGAGGTCGTGCTTTGCGCTTTCGGGGATATCCTTGTTCTTTGTGGGACGGTCTGCGAACAGCTCGTCATTGATGACAAGCTCGTTTCTCCCCTGCTCGAAGGTAATGCCGAACACCTGCTTGCGCTCTATGGGCGCGGGAACATAATTCGGGTCTATCTTGATGATGTTATAGGTGCCCTTGCGCTTGGACTTGAGTATCTCGAGCGCGTCGTCGTCATAGCCCGGAGCGATAACGCCGTCGGATACCTCGCGCTGGATTATCCTTGCGGTGGAAGCGTCACATACATCGGACAGCGCGATAAAATCGCCGTAGGAGGACATTCTGTCCGCGCCGCGCGCTCTTGCGTATGCGCAGGCAAGCGGGGAAAGCTCGCCGAGGTCGTCCACCCAGTATATCTTTGCAAGCGTTTCCGTGAGGGGCAGACCGATAGCCGCGCCCGCGGGGGAAACGTGCTTGAAGGAAGTCGCGGCGGGGTAGCCTGTCGCAGCTTTAAGCTCCTTTACAAGCTGCCAGCCGTTGAAAGCGTCCATGAAGTTGATGTAGCCGGGACGTCCGTTGAGCACCTCGATAGGCAGCTCCGCGCCGTTTTCCATGAAAATGCGCGAGGGCTTCTGGTTGGGGTTGCAGCCGTACTTTAACTCTAACTCGTTCATAAAAAGCTCCTTTTACTTATTTTTGTTAACTATGCGGGATTCGTACTTGCCTGTTTCGATGTCTATGTATCTTGTGAAAAGAGATACCTTGTTGTCCGCATTGAGGTTCTCCCATACAAACGCGGTGAACGCGTCGATATCCATATCGGGAATGATAACGTTCTTCGGCTCGCCCTCAAAGCTCGGCAGTCTGCGCACGCCCTCTGCGGTGGTTATCTCGTCGCCCGCGTAGGTGTGGATAAAGCTGCCCTTTCCGCTGAGCGGGTCGCTGTATGCGTAGGTGTATCTGCGGCAGGAGGAGCCGTCGCCGTCCGCGCTCTTGAGTATCGACATCGCGTAGTTCATGCCGCCGTTTTCCGTGTGGATTATTCCCGAAATGCGGGGCGTGAAGTTGGGCTTGTCATCCTCGAACTCGCGCGTGCGGAGCGACTGCTCGAACGTCATCTGCTTGTCCATCAGCTCGTAGATAGTGTCGGTCTGGTCGCCGTTGGTTACGATAGTCTTGTTCCCGAGGACACGAACGGGAGCGTAGATGATGAGGTGCGGGTCGACCATCTTCGACGGGTCGAACGCCTGCGTGCGAATACCCTCGCCGTCCTCAACGAAAACGCGGTTGCGGCTGTTTTCGCTTCTGCCCATGATGAAATAGGCGGTTACAGCTTTCTTTCCGTCGGCAGACCTGCCGATGATTATTCCCCTGCCGTGGTATGCAAGGGAGTTGAGTTCCTTGTCAAGTGCAATGTAGTCCATTTTTTCCTCCTGTTTATACTGTTCCGAAATAACCCCTTGTGATATTCGGTATAGTTACCGTTCCGTCGTGGCTGTATTTATCAAACAGCTCCGACAATGCGTTTTCAAACTCGCCGTAATTCTTATCGGTAACGCGCGGTGCATGGCTTCTCGACATTCTGTTCGCGATAAAATGTTCCCTGTCCATTACAAGGTCGTTGCGGAAGTTGAATACGGAATGCTCTGCGAAAAAAACGCCTGTGTCGTCGTCAGATTTGCGGCGCGGTTCATCTTTCAGATAATAACGCCGACAAAGCGCGTCAATGTCTTTTATAATTTGTGAAGTCCCGTCCTCGCTGTTCCAAAGCAGCAGCACCTTTCCCCCGGGGACAAGTATCCGGCGGCATTCCGCGCGGAATTTCTCCCTGTCGAACCAGTGGAACGCCTGCGCCGCCGTGACCAGCGCTACCGAATTATCGGGCAGACCCGTTTCCTCCGCAGGCGCGCAGACCACCTCCGCGCCGCAGTCGAGCAGCCTTTCCCGCATATCCGCGTTAGGCTCAACGGCGTACACCTTGTAGCCCGCCGAAAGGAGCTGCCGCGTGAATTTTCCTGTTCCCGCGCCGATATCCGCGACCTTTTCCCCGAGGGGAATTTCGCTTCGTATGAGGTCAATTGCTCCCTGCGCGTAGGACGGGCGCGACATTTCGTAAAGCGCCGCCTTGCCCGTGAATTTTTCCTCGTTCATAAGCCGCCTTTCAAATCATGTTGAGATAATTCCACTTTTTGGTCAACAATTTATCGTTCCACGGCGAAACCTCGCGGTATTCCCCGACATAAACGGCAGTATCGCCGCGCACCGCCCATTCCGCATATTCATCGGAAACGGGAGTGAACATAAGCTTCACGCCGAACGCGGGCGGAGCGTCCTCCTCGGACAGCAGCTCATGCGGCGCAGCGTTGAGCTGAACGGGGACAAGCAGCGTCAGCACGTTTTCCTCCGTTACCTCAAGCACGCCCACGTCAAGCTCGCCCTCATGCTCCTCAAGGAAATCGGACAGATACGCCGCCGAAGCTGCTTTCAGTGTTTCCATAAGCTCATCGGGCAGCGCCTCGAAATGCTCCGCGCAGCGAATGAGGTATTCCTCGCCGATTTTCCGACCCAAAAGATGAATGTCACAGCCGAACCTGTCGGAGTGAAGCACGCCCTCAACGGCGTTGTAATAGCCGCTTTCCGTGATTTCCGTCAGGCTCATTTTATCACCGTAACTCCGTTTTCAACGGTTATCCTGTCCTCGCAGAAAAGCGATACGGCGCGCGGGAGTATCTTCCACTCCGCCTGCTCCATAATGCGCTTCTGAAGCGTTTCGGGGGTATCGCCCTGCTCCACCTCGACCGCTTTTTGCAGGATTATCGGACCCGCGTCGCATTCCGCCGTGACGAAATGCACCGTTGCGCCCGACACCTTTACGCCCTTTGCAAGCGCCGCCTCGTGGACGTGCAGCCCGTAAAAGCCCTTGCCGCAAAAAGACGGGATAAGCGCGGGGTGAACGTTTATCATTTTATTCGGGAACGCATTGCACACCTGCTCGTCAAGTATGGTCATAAAGCCCGCGTACACGACGAGATCCGCTTTTTCCTCGGTCAGCGCCTCGCACATTGCCTTGCTGTACGCCGCAACGTCGGGATAATCCTTACGGACGAGCACGCGCGTTTTAATGCCGTTGTTCTCCGCGCGGGTGAGCGCGTAGGCGTCCGCCTTCGAGGAAATGACGCAGGTTATTTTTCCGCCCTTTATCTCGCCGCGTTTTTCCGCGTCGATGAGCGCCTGTAAATTCGTGCCGCCGCCCGAAACGAGCACGCAGATATTCTTCATAGACCTTCCTCCGTCAAAACTGCAAAGCCGGCAGCGGACATAAGCCCGCTGTCGGTCGCAGTATGTTTGATTATTCTATAATTACGCCCTCGTCGCTTGCGACAGTTTCGCCGATGATGTACGCTGTTTCGCCGTTTTCGCGGAGTATCTCAACAGCTCTTTCGGCGTCAGCCTTGTCAACAACAAGCATCATGCCGATACCCATGTTGAAGGTGTTGTACATATCGTGCTCAGGGATATTGCCCGTGCTCTGAAGCAGCTTGAATATCGCGGGCACCTCATAGCTGTCCTTGCTTATCTTCGCGGCAATGCCGTCGGGCAGCGCGCGCGGAATGTTCTCGTAAAATCCGCCGCCCGTGATATGACTGATAGACTTTACGTTTATCTTGGAAATAACGTCAAGAACGGGCTTCACATAAATTCTTGTAGGCGCGAGCAGCGCTTCTCCGAGGGAAGTTCCGAGCTCGGGATAGAATGTCTTGAGGTTCTGCTCGTTTACGTTGAACACCTTTCTGACAAGCGAGAAGCCGTTGGAATGAACGCCGCTTGACGCAATACCGATAACAGCGTCGCCCGCCTTTACGGTGGAGGGGTCAAGTATCTTCGACTTGTCGACGATACCGGTGCTGTATCCCGCGATGTCGTATTCGTCGTCGGGCATCATGCCGGGGTGCTCGGCGGTCTCGCCGCCGACAAGCGCGCAGCCTGCCATAACGCAGCCGTCAGCCACGCCCTTGACGATCTCTGCGACCTTCTCGGGGACTACCTTGCCGATAGCGATGTAGTCGAGGAAGAACAGGGGCTTTGCGCCGCAGCAGATGATGTCGTTAACGCACATTGCCACCGCGTCGATACCGATGGTGTCGTGCTTGTCCATCAGCATTGCGAGCTTGAGCTTGGTGCCGACGCCGTCCGTGCCGCTGACGAGCACGGGTTCCTTCATTCCCGTAAGATCGGGCATGAACAGACCGCCGAAGCCGCCGATACCGGATATGCAGCCTGCGGTGTTGGTGCGCGCAACGTGCTCCTTCATAAGACGCACGGACTCGTAACCTGCGGTAACGTCAACGCCCGCCGCCTTGTAGCTTTCGCTGTAACTTTTCATGTTTTACCGTCCTTATAATACAATGTTATTCATCAATTTTGCTTTCAAACTTATCCTTGGGTATTTCCTTGGGTACTTCTATGGGGTATTTCCCCGTGAAGCAGCCCGTGCAGAAGCCGCATTTCGCGTTTTCCGCGAGCTTGACAACGCTGTCCGTGCTGAGGAAGCCGAGCGAATCGACGCCGATTATCTTAGCTATCTCCTCAACGGTATGCTTGTTCGCGATAAGGTTTTCCTTGCTGTCGATGTCCGTGCCGAAGAAGCACTCGCTGATGAACGGCGGCGAGGATATCCTCATGTGTATCTCCTTTGCGCCCGCATTGCGCAGGAGCTTTACCACCTTCGCGGAGGTCGTTCCTCTTACAATGCTGTCGTCGACGAGCACTATGCGCTTTCCGCGTACCGTTTCGCTTATAGCGTTAAGCTTTATGCGGACGGAATTTTCGCGCATTCCCTGCGTGGGCTGTATGAACGTGCGCCCGATGTACCTGTTCTTGATAAATCCGACCCCGTAGGGTATGCCGGATTCCTGTGCAAAACCGAGCGCGGCGTCAAGTCCGCTGTCGGGGCAGCCGATAACAACGTCAGCCTGACAAGGGTGCTCCAGCGCGAGGTAGTGCCCTGCGCGAAGCCTTGCGCGGTGGACGCTTGCGCCCTCAATAACGCTGTCGGGACGTGCAAAGTAAATGAACTCGAAAACGCACATCGAGCTTTTCCCGCCGCAGTGGGTCTTTATGCTCTGCATACCGTTTTCGTCGATAACGACGATCTCGCCCGGCTCGACCTCGCGGATAAATTCCGCGCCTATGCTGTCGAGCGCGCAGGTCTCGCTTGCCGCAACATAGCCGCCGTCGTCGGGCAGTCTGCCCAGACACAGAGGTCTGAACCCGTGCGGGTCGCGCGCGCAAATGAGCTTTTTCGGGGACATTATGCAAAGGCTGTACGCGCCCTTTATGCGGTACATTGCCTTTTCGACTGCCTCCTGTATCGAGCCGCTGACGAGGCGCTCCTGCGTTATTGCGTAGGAAATGACCTCGGTGTCGCTTGTGCTGTGGAATATTGCTCCTTTAAGCTCATATTCGCGGCGCAGCGCGAGCGCGTTGACAAGGTTTCCGTTATGCGCGATGGCGAGCGCGCCCTTTACATGGCGCACCGTCATGGGCTGGCAGTTGGCGGTGTTGACGTTTCCGGTGGTGGAATAACGCACATGACCTACCGCTATTTTGCCCTCGGGGAACTCGTCGAGAACTCTCTGTGTGAATACTTCGTTAACTAATCCCAATCCCTTGTGGGTCTTGAAAACTCCGCGGTCGTTGACAACTATTCCGCAGCTCTCCTGACCCCTGTGCTGTAACGCGTAAAGCGCGTAATATGCCGAGTTTGCAACGTTCGTGGGCTTGTTTGTATATATGCCGAAAACGCCGCATTCCTCATGGATACTGTTGAACATCTATACCCCTTTCGTTACGGCAGCCCGTAACCGAAACACATGATATCAGCCAAAGATACGGTGCATGATCTCGTTGTAAGCCTCTTCTACGCCGCCCATATCTCTGCGGAAGCGGTCCTTGTCAAGCTTCTCGTGAGTGGTG
>JBJFHP010000238.1:0-6544 GCA_051893715.1 Oscillospiraceae bacterium | reverse complement strand
ACCTCATCATTAGCGGCGTAAACGAGATACTCAAGGAAGTTGACGACTACGGCGCGGCAGAAATGGAAAAGGTGACCGGCGGCGTTTCCTTCCCCGGCTTCATCTGATATTATCCACAGAATACATGAGCGGTCTTGCCGCCGAGTCGATCGGTAAACGGAAAGACCGCTCTTTTTGACAGATGGACAAAAACACAAAAGCGCTGCTCTCCCTCCCTGCCGTAAGGTTTGCGCCGTTTTTCGCGGCGGGACTTCTCGCCGGATATTATTTTCTGTCGGTGTGGATACTCATTATTGTCGCTGCGGGGTTATTCGCGGTTTCAATGATAAAGTTCAGAAAAGCGGCTGTGCAGGCGGCGGGACTGCTTGCAGGTCTGCTCGTGATGTCGCTGTATTCCGCGCTGTACATCGCGCCGATAACCGAGTACGGCGGAAAGACCGTGCGCGGCGAATTGTATATTGAGGAAATAAGCAGCAATTCGCAGAACACGCAGCGGGTAGTAGCCGAAATAAATCTCGGCGGAAGAAAGACCTCGGTGCGCGTTACGGGTCAAATCGGCGCATTCGTCGGCGATATCGTCACGGCGGACATCACGCTTTCCCTCCCGCCCGAAAAATACCGCTCCGCAGAGCTTGCCAACGGGGTACTGCTCTACGGCACCGCCGAAAATGTCAGCCGCACATCGCGCCGCCTTTCGCTTAAAACAGCGATTGCATTTCTTCGGAAATACTGCATCTCCAACGTGAAAAGCTGCTTTGACGGGGATATGGAGGCTGTGCTGCTGTCAATGATGTTCGGCGACAGCTCGCAGCTCACCGCGCGGCTCGAGGACGCGTTCGCAGTCAGCGGCACCTCGCACTTCACCGTCGTTTCGGGAACACATTTCACGATATTCGCCGCAATACTGCCCGAATTGCTTTTTAAGAAGAAAAAGCGCGTCGGCGCGCTTATCTCCGTTGCGCTTGTCCCCTTAGGGATATTGTTCTTCGGCGCAGCTCCGTCCGTTCTCCGCGCGGGGATAATGCTGCTGATACTCAATTCCGCGCCGCTTTTCTGCCGCCGCTCGGAATGTCTTAACAGCCTTTGCGTTGCCGCGGCGGCAATAATGCTGTTCTCCCCGCTGACCGCCCTCGACGCGGGCTTCGCAATGTCCGTGCTCGGAGTGTTCGGCGCGGCGGTAGTCGGTCCGAGAATAAGCGCCGTCCTCTGCCGCAGGATAAACCGCCCCATTATCAAAAAGGCGGCAGGCGCTTTCGTTATCTCCGCCTGCGCCGTTATCTGCACCGCTCCCGTAAGCGTTTCGCTGTTCGGCGGGATATCGCTTGTCGGGGCGCTGCTCGCGCCGATACTGCTGCCGTTTTTGTCGGCGGGAATGGTGCTCATTATGCTGCTCGGCTTCACGGGACAGGCGTTCTTCGCCCTCTTTGCGCTGCCGTCCGCGGCTGTGCTGACTTATGTTCCGCTGTTTTTCGGGCAGGTGCGGCAGTTATGGCTGCCGCTGGATTTCGAGGGCGCCGCCTATATCGCGGGGCTGTCGGCGGTTGTGGTCATAACGGCTGCATTTTTCGGTGACGAATTTCACAGGCTGTGCGCAGGAATGTTCGCGCTGCTGACTGCCTTTTCGGTGGCAATGTCGCTGTTCTCCCGCGAAAACCGCCATGAGATAAACTTCGTCAGCAGCGGAAAAAGCGCCGCCGCGCTCGTCTGCATGAAGGACGAAGCCGCGCTGCTGATAAGCGGCAGCGGCAGCGGTATCACCCGAACGGCGGCGGAATATCTCCGAAAAAACGGGATAATGCACATCAGCATTATTTCCGCACCCGAGGCAGATTACAACGGTTCATCTTCAATTGCGGCGCTCGCCGAGCTGTTCGGCGCGGAAAAGATTGTCACCACGCAAGCCGCCGCAGACGCCCTTCGGCGCAGCGATACCGCGGCAGAAGTGACCGTCGGAGAGGGGATTTTCGCTATTTCGGGAACAACGCTCGCCGCCGCAAAAGCGGGCAGCAGCTGCTCCGAGGATATCGTGCTGTTCAGCGGGTACAAGCGCAGCGTCCCCGAAAACAGCGCAGGGCTCGCCGTCTACTTCTCCGCCGCACAGAAGCTGCTCCCCGAAAACGGGATCAACATAGCGGAGCTAGAGGTGTTAACGCTCCCGCTCGATAAAAATGAAGAGGTTACTTTGACCTTGAGATAAAAGAGGTATACTATGTCAGAATTTATTTCCGCGCCGCTCGCTCTTGCGGCGGAACAATTCGCAAAGCTGCCCGGAATCGGCATAAAGACCGCGCAGCGGCTTGCCTACCATATGCTCAATCTTCCCGCCGAGGAGGTCGAGGATTTCGCGCAGTCGCTGATAAAGGCGCGCCGCGGGGTGCAGCTGTGCAGGTGCTGTCAGAACTTCACCGACCGCGAGGTATGCGAGCTTTGCTCCGACGACAACCGCGACAAAAGCGTTATCTGCGTTGTCGAGTCGCCTAAGGACGTTTCCGCGTTCGAGCGCGCGGGCGGCTACGACGGGCTGTATCACGTCCTCCACGGGCTGCTTTCTCCGATGGACGGAGTGACCGCGGAGGATCTGAAAATAAAGGAGCTTCTCGCAAGGCTGGGCGGCGCGCGCGAGGTCATCATGGCGACAAACCCCACCGTTGAGGGCGAAGCGACCGCAATGTACATCGGCAGGCTGATAAAGCCGATGGGAATAAAGGTGTCCCGCCTTGCTTACGGTCTGCCCGCAGGCTCCGCACTGGAGTTCGCCGACGACGTGACGCTGCTGAAGGCGCTCGAAAACCGCAACGAGCTATGATACCGTATTGAACACAGAAAAATCCCCGTGATAGCTTATCACGGGGAATATTTTGTCATTTGTGCAATTATTTGTGCGACGGATTGTTCGCCACAGCCTCTATCGCGGAGGCAACGGCAAAATTGAGGTCTACCGTGTTCTGCCGAATAGTCGAGTCCAGCTTGGAGAAAAGCTCTCCGTTATGCGTGCTGACATACTTTGCGGGAAGCTTGTTCAGCGCGATCGCCTTCATGTCCTCAATGCAGCGCTCGCATTTGCAGCAGTCCTCCGACCTGAGCAGATCCTCAAGCCTTTCGTCAACAAATCGTTCCATCATGTTTACAAGAGCCATAATATCCTCCATTCCAAAAAAACGCCTTACAGTTATTTTATACCAAAATAATTGATTTGTCAATACTTTTGTGCAGCAAAATAACCCTACCGCCGAAAAAAATCAGCGGATAATGCTCGGCGTTACAAAATGGATATCCGCGCTCTCGGACATCTTGTTTATCGCGTCCGTCAGCCCCTTGTTTATGCGGTCAATATCCTCCGACCTCTTTATAAAGCTGTGCTGAAGCTGCGAATAGTTCCCGAGCGAGTCATAGGAATACCCGTCCATGCCCGCAATGTAAATTTCCTTTACGCCTATGCCGATGAGATATTTCAGTATCATAAGGCTGGAATTGTCCCTTACCGCCTCGTTGTCGTTGATTATCTCGGAATAGGAGAGCCGCGCGAACGGATTGGGGAACGGAACGTTCGACGCCGCGATAACGCGGGACTTCTGCGGAGTATTCCCCGCGTCAAGCTCGGAGAGCCTTTTCCTGTTGCCGATGAAAATGAAATCGGTATCAACGAACGGATAAACGAAGTTCACCGAGAACGACGCCACATCGTCGCGCCCCGCTATCTCCGCTATCTTGTTCTTGTAGCTGTCTATGGACTTGCCCGGCGCGATTATGAACGCCTTTTTGCCCGCCATGAGCCCGCTCAGCCTGTCCTCCCCCGTGCCCTCGGAGGAATTTTTCTCCATAAATTCAAGGTACATCTTCTCGATATAGCTGCTCTCATATTCAAACCGCTTCTCGTCGGGCATCGCGGCGAATATCGCGTTCATAGCCTCAAAGGAAAGCGTGTCCTTGTCGGCGAGGTAGTTCGCGTAGTTCGGGTGCAGGTTATATGTCGCGGAGAGATAGTTCGCGAGGGAATAGCCCCAGTAGTTCTGCTTGTAGAAATCGCCGATTATACGGTCGATAAGGTTAAGTATGGGAACAATGGAATAATCCGCGCCGGAGCTTTCGTTCAGCCCCTGTATTATCAGCTCGGAATTGAGGTTGCCCGCGCCTCTGCCCATGCCCATTATGCTGGAGTCAATGATAAGGCTCCTGTTTTCCGCAAGGCTGAGCAGCGTCTGCGTGTTGGAATAGGCAAGCTGAAGATTGTTGTGCGAATGGAACCCGAGCAGAATGCCCGCGTCAAGGTTGTGCTCCATAAGGTAGTAAAGCCGAAGCAGCTCGTTCTTCTTCATCGAGCCGAAGCTGTCCACGATATACATTGCATAAGGAGCAAGCTCGTTCACCTTTGTGATTAGCGAGATGAACTCAATGTCGCTGTAGCTCATCGCGAGCATGGGCTGAACAAAGACCTTGTAGCCCTTCTCCTTTATCCTGCGGCAAAGCTCCAGCGCCTTGTCAAGGTTTCTCTTGTGGAACGCGACGCGTATGCCGTCGATCCTGCCGGAGGTGTTCTCGGGGATCATATCCGCGTCATATTCGCCGTAGTTTATCATCGCGACATACATCGCCCGCTTGTTTTCGGGTATCATTCCCTCAAGGTCGGAAAAATTGCGGTATTTGGTGTAATCGGGGTCATACTCCGATATTTTGTCCGTTATATATCCGCACTCGATAATGTTGATTTTCGACATCTCGAGCCCGTCTATGATCTCGGCAATGTTCTTCTTCCCGAATTTCCAGTTGTTGCAATACCCGCCGTCTCTCAGCGTACAGTCAAGAATGCTGACGTGTCCCATATTTTCCTCTTTTATTACAGTATTTTTCCGTTCTGCCCGAATAACGCAAAGGCGCGCAAAGCGGAGCGCCGCCCCGAATGCGCGCTTGCACGGCGAAAATCACTTTGTCATTTCAGCGACAAGCTTGCGTACCCTTTCAAGGTCGTTCTGCGTATCGACAGCGACTGTGCAGGAATCTACCTCAACGTACTGTACCTTGTAGCCGTTCTCGATAAATCTCAGTATCTCGATATCCTCGATAGCCTCAACTCTCGCCTTGCCGTACTTCTTGCCGTAGTCGCAGTAGAATTTCAGCGTGTCGGGCTTGAAGCCGTAAACGCACACCTGCTTGTAGTAGCTGTAATCAATGCTTCCCTTGGGGTAGGGCGCGGTGCTTCTGGTGAGGTAAACGCCGATGTTGTCCTTGTTTACGATAACCTTGGGGACAGTGAAATTCACAACGTCAACGGGATCGTGAATTTTTGTCATAAGGTTAGTTATCTGAAGGTCGGGGTTGCTGTAAAACGGGGTGATCGCCGCCCTGATGGTTTCCGGCTCGATCATGGGCTCGTCGCCCTGAATGTTCACATACAGATCCGCAGGTATCTTCTCTGCGACCTCGCCGATCCTGTCCGTACCGGTCTTGTGCTTGTCGGAGGTGAGCACGCACTTCATACCATACTTATCCGCCGCGTCAGCGATCCTCTGATCGTCTGTCGCAATGTACACCTCGTCGAAGTCGCTTACCTTCTTGCACTGGTTGTAGACCCACCATATCATAGGCTTTCCGCAGATGTCGGCAAGAGGCTTGCCGGGGAATCTGGAGGACGCATACCTTGCAGGAATAACACCGATGATCTTCATAGTTTTGATTTCCTTTCGTTAAAAACAATTTATACTTGTCTTATTTTCTGATAAGGTATTTTGTGTTAATGCCCAGCTTCTTCAAAGCCTTAATGAACTCCGCATTTCTGCACAGCACCTCCGTCGGGCAGTAATCCTCAAACGCGAGTATCGCCGTAGAGCTCACCGTCGCCATCAGCGCGGGCGGCGCCGAAAGCGTATATATAAGCAGCTCCGACGGGAACACCCTCTGCATGAGCGTGCAGTCCCGCACAAAGCTTTTGTAATCCGTCTTATCGTCGGGGTGAGGCTTGATTATTATGTGCCGCCCCGCGTAAACGGTGTTGCATACATAGTCGTACAGCTTTACCTGCTGCTGCGCGGTCATCATGTTGAGGTTAGAAAGCTGCTCCGTCAGCAGCATGACCGTGTTTTCCCTGACCTCGGTCACTCCCCCCGCAAACAGCTCGATAAGCCCCCCCCGCGTCCCCGCGTCCAGCCCGCCAAGCGCATCACAGAGCGAAAACTCCGTCTGGACAGCCTTTACCGCAGGGTTTCTGCGCCTTACGATGACCTCTTGTATATGCTCGTTTTCAAACGAGAGCAGCCCGTATTTCTTCACGAAGCGCGCGTGTACGGGGAACCCCTTTTTCAGCGGCTTCAGCAGGAACATCGGGTCGTTTATCATGCCCGCGCTGTCCTCGAAAGCAGTGAAATCCACATTCCTCATAATAGGAACAAGCGAGAAATAGAAGTGACTTCCCGCCACATACACCCTGTCGAACAAGTCAATGGGGTATGGTATCACCTCGTCGTAGCTTTTCAGCGTATCCTTTACCACCGTGCGGTAAACGTGCGGTATTTTAAGGTACGGGAAAAGATACACCTCGTCGAACAGCCCC
>JBJFHP010000237.1:0-1745 GCA_051893715.1 Oscillospiraceae bacterium | reverse complement strand
GTTCGCGGTCTTGAGTCCAGACAGGATTACCTCTATGTAGGCAACGACAACCAGCTCCACGACGCTCGTCAGGAGGAGGCTACATACGTTGCTCTCCAGAGAATGAACGACATGGCGGCAGAGGGTCTGCTTTCCAAGTCCTTCATGGATCAGTCCGAGGAAACCTCCGCTACAATGCTCGAGAACGACCTCGGCTTCATGTCCTATGACTACAACCAGACGCAGACCGTCATGAACAAGACCAAGCTTCAGGACGGCGAGAAGTACATGGCAGCTATGATCCCCGTTGCCCGCTGGAACGACGGCACAGGCGAGCAGTTCATGAGATTTACCGAGTCGTGGCGTTCCGTTAAGACCGACGGCTGGGGCATCTCCAAGGCAGGCGTAGGCGACGACACCAACAAGCTCAACGCAGCTCTCAAGCTCATCGACTTCGCATACAGCCCCGAGGGTCAGATCCTGATGTCCTACGGTCCCTCCGCATTCATCAAGGAAGGCGAGACCTTCATGTTCAACGGTCAGGAAATGCCCGTTATCGCAGACGCTACCTACGCTGAGCTGTGGGATAAGGCTTCCGGTAACTACACCAACTACGCTCGTCAGTACCTCGGTTCTACCCTGAGCTTCGTAAAGAGCCAGGCATTCGAGTACCAGTGCACTCACGAGATCGGTAAGGAAGGCGCAGGCTACATCTCCAACGCAATAGCATACGGCACCATCAAGCACCCCGAGCTCGCGCTCGCAGATAACCCCTGGTACACCTCCGTTCCTACCGTTCTCCCCAACACAAAGGCAGAGAACGACGAGATCAAGGGCTACACAGAGCTCGGCTCCAGCGGTCAGTTCGGTCAGAGCAAGGATCAGGTAAACCTGTTCGTTGACATCATCGCAAAGGGCTTCACAGGCGAGGGCACTTCCTCCGCTTCCGAAACCATCAAGACGATCTCCGAAACATGGCACGGTGCACAGTACCTTGACCTCAAGGAGCTCGCATGGGAGGATCTCGTAACCTACTTCGAGAGCCTTTGATTCCGGCAGATAAGGCAGTTTTAATCTGAAATAACTCGGGGCGGCGCTCCCGCTCCGAGAAAACCAAGTTATGTTGCAACGAGGGGGAGCGACCCTCCCCCTTCAACATAAAAGGAAGGTCTAGTATGTATAAAAAACAAATGACATTTCAGCGCGTGATATGTTTTGCGGTGCTTGTTGCCTCCGCGCTCATATTTGTGTACTCGTTAGGTCTTATGACAGACCTTCAATGTATTTATTCCACTTCTGTAATAAGAGATGTAAGCGACCTCGACGGCTCAAGAGTAGCCGGCGCGCGTATCTATTATGATATTCAGGAGTTTAACGGTCAGCTGACAGTCGTCGGCATCGTTCTTATCATTGCAGCGATACTGCTGTTTATCACCTGCACCCATTCGCGCAGGAAATATTATATCGGCAATTATATTGCCGTGGGTATATCTTCGGTATGCAATGTTGCGGCGTCCTTCTGGGTAATGTCGGGCGTTTCGACTTACCGCGCACAGTATCTTCAGATGGATTTTGAAGCCCTGAAGCAGTGGCTCGAAAGGAAAAACGCATTGGATCTCTACACCGATTCCACCTTCTGGTTCGACGTGGGGTATGTCGTATGCGCGATACTTCTTGTTGTTACCGCGTTGCTTATCGTAAATCTTGTTTTGAAAATAATCGTGATGAAGGAAGAAAAGCGTCTTATTGGCAGCAGAAAGGATGTT
>JBJFHP010000236.1:0-6600 GCA_051893715.1 Oscillospiraceae bacterium | reverse complement strand
GACTGTAAATCTGTTGCGTTTCGCTTCGGTGGTCCGAATCCACCCGCGCCCACCAAATGCGCCCCTGCTGATTGCAGGGGCTTATTTAATATTGAAGAATGAATAATGAAGAATGAATAATGTAATATGCTTAGGCGCATTTGTATTATTCATTATTCACTATTCATTTTTCTTTATTCAATAAAAGGAATTATATATGAACGAAAATCCACTTCTCGAAAAAACCTTGAATTTTGCTGCAAGAATAGTGAAGCTGCATCAATATCTCCAAAAAGAAAAGAAAGAAACGATTATTTCAAAACAAGTACTTCGTAGTGGAACTTCAATTGGTGCAAATGCAAACGAAGCTGCTTATGGAATAAGTACAGCAGATTTTATTTCCAAGCTTCAGATATCATTAAAAGAAACTGCCGAAACGGAGTACTGGCTAAAACTCCTTATTTTAACGGATTATGTAGAAAAAACACATGGCGAGTCAATTTTGTCTGATTGCCTTGAAATTAAAAAAATACTGATTTCTTCTCTGAATACGGTAAAGAAAAAACCAGGAAACACCAATAGTTAATTATTTCTGAATTATACATATCCGTCTATTTTGTATACCATAGATAAATCGAACACCTCGATGCGCATTTCGAGCGTCGAGGCGCTTTTTTATGCGCAGTAATTCCGCATTGCGCAGAAAATCATAATTAACCCCTGATTCCCCCTTGACAAAACCTCGCTAATACGATATAATATAAAGCAGTCGGATCGTGTGTTTCACGATCTAATATAGCAACGAAAATCAGCGGCTTTTAATTCGGCACAGCGAGGCCGACAAGGTTGAATGTTTTCGTCCCCCGCGGGTATAAGTATTTATGTATAATTGTATCATTGTCGGGGGAAGATCATAGGTTCATCTGTCCGTCGCTGTATGCGGCGGTTTTTTTGTGCCTGCCGTCAGAAAGGGAGTGACGATCATGTGCAGCATTGAGGGGCTTTCCGTGAAAGCTGAAATACTTGACGAAAGCGCGATGGCGAGGGCTGTCACCCGTATTTCGTTCGAGATAATCGAGCGGAACAAGGGGACTGACGGGCTTTGTCTTATCGGGCTTTTTTCACGCGGCGCAAGGCTCGCGCAGAGGATCGCCGCGAAAATAGGCGAGCTTGAAAACAAGGAGATCCCCATAGGGCTTCTCGACATAACCCCGTTCCGCGACGACGAACGCCGCACGGACGAGGCGGATTTCACCCGTATAGATTTCGATATCACGGGCAAAAGGGTCGTTATCGTAGACGATGTTATTTTTACGGGAAGAACGGCGCGCGCCGCCATAGACGGGCTGCTTTCGCGCGGCAGACCGACGGTGATACAGCTTGCCGCGCTCATTGACAGGGGTCACAGAGAGCTCCCGATACGCGCGGATTATATCGGGAAAAACCTGCCCACCTCGCGCGAGGAGATCGTCAAGGTGATGGTTAAGGAGCTTGACGGCGTTGACAAGGCGGTAATATACGGGTCGCCGGAAAGAACAAAGGATATAAAGGATATTGAGAATAAGCGGAGGGAAGAATGAGGCTATTACTGAAAAACGGATACGTTATCGACAGCTCGAACGACTTTGAGGGCAAGGCGGATATCCTTGTTGAAAACGACGAGATAACCGCCTGCCGACCCGAAATAAACGAGGACGCCGACCGCGTTATCGACTGCACGGGAAAAATGGTTATCCCGGGGATATGCGATATGCACGTTCATTTCCGCGATCCCGGTCAGACGCATAAGGAGGACATAATCACGGGCGGCGACGCGGCTGCCGCGGGCGGAGTCACCGCAGTCGCTTGTATGCCGAACACTATCCCCACCGTTGACAATGCCGAAACGGTGAAATATATCCTCGAAAAGGCAAAGCGGAGCAAGGTGCGCGTTTACCCGATAGGCAGCGTTACGAAAGGGCTTGAGGGAAAGGAGCTCTGCGATTTCCATGAGCTGAAAGAGGCGGGCTGCGTTGCCGTTTCGGACGACGGCAGACCCGTTAAGAACGCGCGCATAATGGCGCAGGCGATGGTAAGAGCGCATTACGCGGGGTTAAAGGTCATTTCCCACTGCGAGGATCTCGACATAATCAACGGCGGCATTATGAACAGCGGAAAGGTGTCCGCCGAGCTTGGCGTAAAGGGTATGCACAGGTTGTCCGAGGACATCTGCACCTCGCGCGAGATCGCCCTTGCGACAGACCTTGAAATGCCGATACACATTGCGCACGTTTCCACAATGACAAGTATGCAGAACATACGCATTGCGGCAAGATACGGTATTCTCGTCACAAGCGAGACCTGCCCGCATTACTTCATGCTGACCGACGAGAAGCTCCGCTCCCGCGACGCGGATTACCGAATGAACCCGCCGCTTCGCACGGAGGACGACGTAAAGGCGATAACCGAGGGCATATGCGACGGCACTATCGACTGCATAGTCACCGACCACGCGCCGCATTCCGCCGAGGAAAAGGCGGACTTCGAGAAAGCGCCGAACGGCGTTGTCGGGCTGGAAACCTCGCTCGCCGCGACGCTGACCGCGCTTTATCATACGGGAAAGGTCAGCCTTAAAAGGATAGTCAGCCTTATGTGCGTTAACCCGCGCAAGATACTCGGTATCGACGGCGGAAGCCTTAACGAGGGCAGCCTTGCCGATATAACGATATTCGACCCGAATGAGGAATGGGTCGTTGAGCCCGAAAAGCTCCATTCAAAGTCCAAAAACACCTGCTTCAAGGGCATGACCCTCAAGGGCAGGGTAAAATACACGATAGTCGGCGGAAACGTCGTTTATGAGGATACGGAAAGGAATTAACACCATGTCACTTGACAGACTTATCGAGAAGATCGAACAGACCCAGAACCCCACCGTTGCGGGACTTGACCCCAAGCTTGACTATGTTCCCGAATATATCAAGGAGAAGTGCTTCGACAAGTACGGCGAAACGCTCAAGGGCGCGGCAAAGGCGCTGCTTGAGTTCAACAAGGGGCTTATCGACGCGCTGTACGACATTGTTCCCGCAGTAAAGCCGCAGGCGGCTTATTATGAGATGTACGGCCCCGCAGGCGTAAAGACCCTCTACAAAACGCAGGAATATGCGCGCAGCAAGGGTATGTATGTTATCACCGACGGAAAGCGCAACGATATCGGCACTACCATGGAAGCATATGCGGCGGCTCACCTCGGAAAGGTCAAGGTTGGCTCGGAGGAGTTCGAGCCGTTCCTCGGCGACGCGCTCACCGTTAACGGCTACCTCGGCAGCGACGGCATAAAGCCGCTGCTGAACATCTGCCGCGAGAACGACAAGGGTATATTTGTCCTCGCAAAGACCTCCAACCCCTCCAGCGGAGAGCTTCAGGACAGGCTCATCGACGGTATGCCCATATATGAGGTAATGGGTCATATGTGCGAGAACTGGGGCAGGGAGCTGCCCGGTGTTTACGGCTACAGCGGCGTCGGCGCAGTCGTCGGCGCTACTTATCCCGCAATGCTGACGGAGCTTCGCGAAAAGCTCCCGACCACGTTCTTCCTTATCCCCGGCTACGGCGCGCAGGGCGCGGGCGCAAAGGATATCGCGGGCGCGTTCGACAAGAACGGTCTTGGCGGTATCGTCAACAGCTCGCGCGGCATCATGTGCGCTTATCAGAAGGAAAAGTGCGACGAGCGTCAGTATGCCGAGGCGGCAAGGCGCGAGGCTATCCGTATGCGCGACGATATCATGGCTGTTGTCGGTAAAATAAGCCTTAACAAGTAAAATACAGACAGAGAAATATAACATTTAATAAGGGAAACAGCGTAAATTATTTTCGGAGGACGAAAAATGATTTTTGAGAACAACAAGAAAGCGAGCCTTATCCTTGCGGACGGAACGGTCTTTGAGGGGAGAAGCTTCGGCGCGGAGGGAAGAGTTATCGGCGAGATAGTTTTCACCACCGCCATGACGGGCTATCAGGAAACGCTGACCGACCCGAGCTATTGCGGTCAGATAGTAACGCAGACATTCCCGCTTATCGGAAACTACGGCGTGAACACCATTGACCCCGAGTCAAGGGGCAGCGTTGTAAGCGGCTATATCGTCCGCGAGCACTGCGAGGAGCCGTCCAACTTCCGCTGCGAGGGCGACCTTGACAGCTACCTAAAGGGCATGGGGATAATCGGTATCTACGACATTGACACCCGCCGCCTTACAAGGATAATCCGCGAGAGCGGCGTAATGAACGGCGCGATAGTCTGCGGAGAATACGACAAGGACGCGCTGCTCGAGGAGATACGCGCGTACAAGGTAGGCGAGGTAGTGCCAAAGGTAAGCGTTAAGGAAAAGGAATTTTATCCCGCGGAGAACGCGAAATTCAACGTTGTTCTCATGGATTACGGGTATAAGTTCAATATCCGCCGCGAGCTTGTAAAGCGCGGCTGCAGCGTCACCGTAATGCCGTACAACGCGACTGCGGAAGAGATAAAGGCGCTTAACCCCGACGGGATAATGCTCTCCAACGGCCCCGGCGACCCCGCGGACAACGTTGTTTCCATAAACACCCTGCGCGAGCTTATCCCCGCACAGATACCCACGTTCGGCATCTGCCTCGGACACCAGCTTCTCGCTCTTGCGAACGGCGCGAGAACCGAAAAGCTGAAATACGGACACCGCGGCGGAAACCAGCCCGTAAAGGATCTTGACATCGACAGAACATTCATCACCTCACAGAACCATGGCTACGCCGTGGTAAGCGACAGCGTACCCGCCGAGGCGGGCGTTGTGAGCCACATAAACGGAAACGACGGCACCTGCGAGGGCGTGCGATATACCAACGCGCCCGCGTTCACTGTGCAGTTCCACCCCGAGGCGTGCGGCGGCCCTAAGGACACCGCGTACCTGTTCGACCGTTTCATAAAGCTTATGGAGGAGAGAAAGTAATGCCGTTAAGAAGTGATATAAAAAAGGTACTTGTCATCGGCTCGGGCCCTATCGTTATCGGACAGGCTGCCGAGTTTGACTATGCGGGCACTCAGGCGTGCCGCGCGCTGAAGCAGGAGGGGCTTGAGGTAGTTCTCATAAACTCCAACCCCGCGACGATAATGACCGACAAGCATATGGCGGACAAAATATATATCGAGCCGCTGACCCTTGATGTCGTTAAGCGCGTTATCGAGATAGAGAAGCCCGACAGCGTGCTCTCCAACCTCGGCGGACAGACCGCGCTCACGCTGTGTATGCAGCTTGCGGAGGAGGGCTTCCTCGAGAGCCATAATGTAAAGCTGCTCGGCTCTAACCCCGAAACTATCCACAAGGCGGAGGACAGGCAGGCGTTCAAGGACACCATGGAGGAGATAGGTCAGCCCTGCATTCCCTCAAAGGTCGTTGAAACGGTTGAGGACGCAATGGCGTTCGCGGAGGAGATAGGCTACCCCGTTATCGTCCGCCCCGCGTTCACCCTCGGCGGCACCGGCGGCGGTATCGCGGCAACTCCCGAGGAGCTGCACGAGATATCAACGAACGGTCTGCGCCTTTCCCCTATCACGCAGGTACTTGTCGAGAAGTGCATTTCGGGCTGGAAGGAGATCGAGTTCGAGGTAATGCGCGACCGCAAGGGCAACGTTATCACCGTCTGCTCCATGGAGAACTTCGACCCCGTAGGCGTTCACACGGGCGACTCCATAGTTGTAGCTCCCTGCGTCACCCTCGCGGATAAGGAGTATCAGATGCTCCGTACCGCGGCGCTGGATATCATTCAGGCGCTGAAGGTAGAGGGCGGCTGCAACTGCCAGTTCGCGCTGAAGCCCGACAGCTTTGACTACGCCGTTATTGAGGTCAACCCGAGAGTTTCCCGCTCCTCCGCGCTTGCTTCAAAGGCGACGGGATATCCTATCGCAAAGGTTGCGGCGAGAATTGCCGTAGGCTACACCCTCGACGAGATAATCAATCAGGTTACGGGCAAGACCTACGCCTGCTTTGAGCCCGCGCTTGACTACCTCGTTGTAAAGTTCCCGAAGTGGCCGTTCGATAAGTTCGTTTACGCGAAAAAGACGCTCGGCACGCAGATGAAAGCTACCGGCGAGATCATGGCAATCGCGCCCAGCTTTGAGGCGGGCATGATGAAGGCTGTCCGCTCTATCGAGCTTGGCATGGACACCATGACAAAGGAGGACTTCGTAAAGCTGTCCGACGAGGAAGTGCTCAAAAAGCTGGAGGACGTTGACGTTGACCGTTCCTTCTGCATATTCGAGGCTTTGAAGCGCGGTATTTCAATCGACACTATCCACGACATCACAAAGGTGGACAAGTGGTTCATCAGCAAGCTGAACAACCTTGTGCAGCTTGAAAAGTGGCTTGCCGAGGGTGAGCTGACGCAGGAAAAGTACGACATGGCGAAGAAGTACTGCTACCTCGACAGCACCATTGAGCGCATTTCCGGGCAGAAGGTCAAGGAGCGCAGACTTGCGGTGTACAAGATGGTTGACACCTGCGCCGCTGAATTCTCAGCAGATACGCCCTACTTCTACAACACCTTTGACCGTGAGAACGAGGTCTGCTGCGCCGCCTGATTTCCGGTGAGCCGCTCCTGCTTCTCCGACATTGA
>JBJFHP010000235.1:0-1754 GCA_051893715.1 Oscillospiraceae bacterium | reverse complement strand
TTGTGACCTCGGAAAGCTTATCTATTATATCACATCGCGTTCGTTTTGTCAAGCGTTTTTTCAAAATCCCTTAAAAAACTTTTTGACCGAAGCTGTGATATTTTTTCTGTTTCGCATTGAATTTTACCTCTTTGCGACAGCTTTTATATTATACGCTTTTTTTCGCGTTTTGTCATCATCAATATTGCACAATAATATTATCGCAATTTTCAACATTATTATGCACACTATTCACAAAAAGCGGGAAAAAACCGCCGAGGACTGACCTGCGGCGGTTTGGTATCATTCTTCCTCGTCCTTGAGCTCCGAAATAATTTTCATGAAGCTGTCAACGTCGTTGAAATCCCGATAAACGCTTGCGAACCTTATATAAGCCACCGCGTCGATCTTTTTGAGCTTATGCAGCACCATTTCGCCGATCTTATCCGAGGTGACCTCCCTCTGAAGCGTGTTCTTAAGCTCCGAGGCAATTTCTTCCACCATATTTTCAAGCGTTTCAAGGGAAACAGGGCGCTTTACAGCCGCGCGGCGAAGCCTCTCCACGAGTTTCTCCCGATCGAACGGCTCAATGGAATGGTCCTTTTTAATGACCATAAGCGGGACTTCCTCGATTATCTCATAGGTCGTGAAGCGGAAGCCGCAGTTAATGCACTCGCGGCGTCGGCGCACCCTGTTTTCCGTGGGTCGTGAATCGATAACCTTGCTTTCTTCGCAGCCGCATTCGGGACATCTCATAGTTTACACTCGCTTTCGTCTTAATATATTTTCCGTATTAACGCCGGCATTATTGCCTGTCTGATATGGCAAAGTCTGTTTTGGCAATGCCTTTTGAATATTATATCACAAAAGCAAAAAAATTTCAACGCTTTCGGTAAAAAATTTTGGGGGAGTTTCCTCCCCCAAAACAGCTTATTTATATTCAGCGAGCGTAGCCTCAACTACCGCGCCGTATTCGGACTTCATCTGCGTCCATGTCTTCTGCTCCTCGCCCTGCTCGAATGCAAGGTTTACCATGAGCGTATCGATAACATTGCTGAAATCGGTGCCGAAGCCTGCCGAGATATCAATTACCATATCATAATTCTCGATAGCCTCGAACGAGGTCAGGAACTGATACTGCTCCTCGGAATACTTCTTGTCGTTCATTATACTTTCCTTAACGACAGCCTGAAGCTCGGGATCGGTGTTGCACTGGCGCATTATGTTAATGAACGCTGCCGCGCCGGGGACATTCTTCGAGCCCTTGGGCACCATGTAACCGAAGTTGGTGGAGCCGTAGTAATACTTATCCGCAGAGGGGTCTCTGGGGTAGGGAACAAATCCGTACTCGTCGCCCGTTTTCAATGTCTGCTTGCAGTAGTCGGTTATTTTCCACTGGCCAACGCCGAGGAACGCGGTGTGACCCTTTGTAAGCGGCGCAGTTTCATTGCTCCACATACCCTCGCCGCGCACCGCGAGCGACTCCCTGCGCAGACCCTCAAGGAACTGGCAGGCACGCTCTACGTTGGGGTCGTTAAAGTTATTGACTATTTCGCCGCCCTCTGCTCCGATAAGGGGAGTACCGGTCGTGATGATGAAATTAACGCCGAGCAGACCGTAAACGCCGCCGAGCGCGTCGGGGTTGACCTCAACGAACTTCTGCATTATTTCCTTAAAGGTATCCCATGTCCAGTTGTTCTCCTCGTAAAGCATCTGGGGGTCGTCAGGGCTGTACTTGTCGAACAGCGTCTTGTTGAAGATAAGCACGTTGGGGA
>JBJFHP010000234.1:0-6678 GCA_051893715.1 Oscillospiraceae bacterium | reverse complement strand
GCGAAACGCAACAGATTTACAGTCTGCCCCCTTTGGCCACTCGGGAACACGCCCAAACATAATTAAATGGAGCTGGTGGACGGACTCGAACCCCCGACCTGCTGATTACAAATCAGCTGCTCTACCAACTGAGCTACACCAGCGTTCCGTTCGCTCATGTTGTCATCTCATGACGACTATTAGATTATATCATAATAATTCTGATTTGTCAAGCACTTTTTTAAAATTTTTTTTGCGATTTTCCGTCCGACAAAATATGGGAGCCGCAGTTACGCAGCCCCCATTGATTTTTTACTTTGCCATTTCCTCCGCAAGCGCGTCGAGCTGTTCCTCGTTCTGCGCGTTAAGCGCGGACTTTATCGAAACCACGGGCTCCGCAAAGGTCAGATCCGCGCTCTTTTCCAGCATGGTCTTCATCACCTTCGCCGCGGTGGGCGCCCAGCTTCCGTTCTCGATAAATCCAACCTTTCTCGAGCGGAAATTCCTTTCGGTAAGGTGGTTTATGAACTCCTTCATGGGCGGGAAAATATCCGCGTTGTAGGTAGTCGTTGCAAGCACAAGCCTGCTGTAGCGGAACGCGTCGGCAGTCGCCGCCGACATATCGGCTCTCGCAAGGTCAGCCAAAGCGACCTTCACGCCCTTTGCCTCAAGCTTGCCCGCAAGGCGCTTTGCAGCCTCGGCGGTGTGCCCGTAAACACTTGTGTAAGCGACAAGCACACCTTCCTCCTCGGGGCGGTAGGACGACCACGCGTCATAAAGCCCGATGTAGTAAGCGAGGTCATTTTTCAGCACGGGGCCGTGCAGCGGGCATATCGCCGCGATATCCAGCGCCGCCGCTTTTTTAAGCACCGCCTGCACCTGTGTGCCGTACTTTCCGACAATGCCTATGTAATACCGTCTTGCCTCGTCAGCCCAGTCGGCGTCCTCCGTCGCGCCGAATCTTCCGAAGCCGTCCGCAGAGAACAGCACCTTGTCCTTGTCATCATAGGTCATGATGACCTCGGGCCAGTGAACCATGGGCGCGGTCACGAATGTGAGGGTATGAGCGCCGAGGGCGAGCTTTGTTCCCTCTGCGGCAACGACCTGCCTGTCGGCGAAATTGTTCCCGAAAAACTGCCCCATCATAACGAAAGCCTTTGCCGAAGCGACTATCTTAGCCTCGGGGTAACGCTCCGCGAACACCGCGATGTTTGCGGAATGGTCGGGCTCCATATGCTGAACGATAAGGTAATCCGGCTTTCTTCCCCCGAGCACCTTATCGAGGTTTGCGAGCCATTCATCGGCAAAATGCGCGTCTACCGTATCCATGACCGCCGTCTTTTCGTCAAGGATAACATAGGAATTATAGGTAACTCCGTCCGGCACGCGGTACTGGCTCTCAAAAAGGTCGATTTTCCTGTCGGCAACACCGACATACTTTATATCATTTGTTATCTCCATAAAAGGCAACCTCCGTTTTTTCTTTTATTGTAGCACAATGCGCGCCGTTTGTCAACAAATTATCATTATTATCCACAATAAAAACACCCCCGAGGTCGTCGGGGGTGCCGGACTGTCGATAAACCCTGAAAATAAAGTTTATCTTAGTGAATAATGAATAGTGAATATTGAATAATTGTGGTGTGCCCTGCGGGCACGGATTTTAAAAATTTCGGTACAATCCTTTTTTCGGATCAATCGGCGAAGCCGATACCGCTATTATTCATTCTTCGTTATTCATTATTCAATATTCATTTTTGTCGAAAAGACTTTTCGACAAGCAAACACCCCCGAGCCAGTCGGGGGTGCCTTTCGTTTAGTGTTAAGCTATCAGCCTTTTACTGAATTACTTTCTCTTGCGAGCAACAACTACTGCTGCGCCTGCCAGAGCAGCAACGCCTGCGATAGCGGCAACGCCTGCTACGCCTGTGTCAGGGCTGGTCTTGTCGGTGTTGGTGGTGTCGCCTGCCTCTGCTGTGTCGGTAGCAGTGTTTTCGTCATCAGCTGCTGCCGGTGCGGGAGCGTAAACGAGGTCAGCGTTACCGGAGAGGACTTCGCCGTCAGCGCCGAGCAGAGCAACCTCATCGAAGGTTACTGTGCCGCCCCAGCACTGTACCCAAAGCTGTGCGTAAGCGTCGTCAGCCTGGAAGATAGGAGTATCGGACAGCCACTGGATAGTGCCGTTCTCGAAGTCGATAGCGATGGGCTTTTCAGCTCTGCCCCACTCGTTCTGTGCCCAGCCGGTGGAGTTGGAGTTAGCGCCTACGCCGCCGCCGATCCAAGCGGACTCGTCAGCGATCTCGTCCTCGGAGAATGTAGCCTTAACGGTGATACCGTAAATGTCTGTAACGTCAATGCCGCTGTCCTCGCAGAATGCAGCGGAGCCGTCATCTGCTACGAGGATCACTGTGCCGCCGTCGAAGTATTCATTTACATCAACGTCGCCTGCAACGCCGCCGTCCTCAGCGGTCTCTTCCTCTGTTTCAGCAGTTTCCTCTACTGTTTCCTCAGCTGTTTCTTCTGCTGTTTCCTCAGCAGTTTCCTCAGCGGTTTCCTCTGCTGTTTCCTCAGCGGTCTCCTCAGCTGTTTCTTCAGCTGTTTCCTCTACAACGGGAGCGGGATCCTTAGCCTCAACTGTCCAGTTGATGGTGTACTCAACGCCGTCGCCCTTGGAGAGGCAGAGGTGCAGATAAGGATCGTGCTGTTCGCCTGCTGCGTCTGTGAAGGACTCGAGCAGGATATTTGTAGCCTTCAGCTCGGTAACGCCGGAGCTGTCTGTCTGGAACCATGTACCGTCAGCGGAATTGTAGCCGACAACAAAGTTTGTGTTGCTGGTGAAGGTTACGGAAATAACATCAGCGGGGTTGATGCTGCCGATAAGCTTGCTTACGGGGATACCCTCGGAAACGTTCATGATAACGTCCTGAGTCCACCATGCGCTGTCTGCCATTTTGTGCGATCCGGAATAGGTCGCCGCAAAGCTGCTAACGGATACCGCAGAGAACATAACCGCGGAAGCAGCGAATGCGCTTAAAATCTTTCTTAACTTCATAAGAAAAAATCCTCCTTGAAAAAATAAATGGGATAGCAAACACTAAATCCTCAAGCTATATTTTACTATATTCGTGCATAAAATTCAAGTGTCATTTTTCACACAAATTACCTCGCCTTTTTGTGATTTTGTATAAACATCAACACAAAACGCTCCCGTATTATTGCGGGAGCGCCTTTAATTCACTTAAATAACCTAAAACACGCTGCTTTAGCTTCTGCGTCTTACGGTAGCAGCAGTGACTGCACCCGCGGCAAGCACGGACGCAATCGCCGCGAAGCCTGTGGATACGCCCGTGGCGGGGTTATTGGCTGTATTGCCGTTTGTGGCGTTGGTGCCGTTTGTTGTGTTGGTGCCGTTTGCGGTGTTGGCGCCGTTTGTGGTGTTGGCGCCGTTTGTGGTGTTGGCGCCGTTGGCGGCGTTAGTGCCGTTAGTGCCGTTTCTGCCGGTCACGCCGTTTACGATATCCTCGCCCGCGCCGACTACTCCGTTAACTATGCTTTCGCCCGCGTTGACAACGCCGTTCACCGCGCCGCCGACAACACCGCCGGCTGTCTGTGCGAACGCGCAGGACGATATTGCAGCCGCGCACAGCGCCGCTGCCGCAAGGGAAGAAATTCTGATCTTCATATTCTGTTCTCCTTGTAAATAACTGAAATATGCACGGTAATTCTCCGCGCAGGTTTAGTATTTGCAAAGAAAAAAACATTATAAAAGGTTATTTTTTGCAAAAAAACCGGTCAAAGCGCAGTTCGGGCTTGCCTTCCGGAACAGCCGTCAACCTCACTTTTTCCCGGGCATTACCGCGTCCTGCTCCGCCCTTACATAAAAATCGTACAGCGGGGCAATTTTCAGGAAATCTCTCGCGACGGTCTGCGCCAGCTTGTCCGAAAACATTTTTTCGGGGTCGTTGGTGAAATAACAAACGCCGTATTCCTTTCGGTTGAGCCACTCGCACTTCTCGGGCGGCTGGTCGGGAAATCGGTTTTTCTTATACATTTCACCGTAGAATTTGAATTTCTTCTGTTTATTATACGCCTCGGCAGCCTTTTTAAAGCTCTCGTCGTCATTTATTATCAGTCCGCGCAGCGCCTCCCTTACCGCGTTGTCCGCGCAGTAATACCCGCAGCCGTAGTTCATGCCGTTGACGCCGACGGCGAAATAAAAGCCGGGGTGTCCCGTATAAGCGTCGGGGCGCTTCCTTGCGAACGTGAACCACATTTCATCACGGAATACCGAATCCTTCGCATACCTTGCGTCACGGTATATTCTGGAAAGCTTTTTCGGGTCGCATATTATCTGCGGGTCAATTTTCGCCATTGTCGGCGCAAGCGCGTTGACTATCTCGGCGAACGGCTCGACGACAAAGCGGGTGTAATCGCCCTTATGCTCCGCGAACCACTCCTTGCTGTCATGCAGCCTGTTCTCGAAAAGAAAATCTATCGTCTGCTGTGAAAACGGCATACTACCTCTCCTTTTTTGCGCGCTTTGCGGCGTCGGTCAGGCGAAAGCTGTTCAGCGTCATGCGCTCTATTTCCTCTGCGGGAACATCGGACGCGAGATATACGCTGTTCCAATGCACCTTATTCATATGATACGCAGGCGTTACTCCCTTATATACGCTGCGCAGAAAGTCCGCCTCCTGCGGGTCGCATTTCAGGTTGACGATATCCCGCCCGTCGTGCTCCATTAACAGCGCGAACCATTTCCTGTTATTTTCATGCCTTGCCACCCATGTCGAAAAATCCTCATCAAACGGCTGATCAAGCGCCGCGCCGCCTATTGTGCGGCAGAAGCCGAGAAATTCCTCCCTTGTCATGAGCGGTCCTTTCTGACATATCGGAAAAAGCGGATATTGTGGCAGCCCGTTTCCATTACGGGGGAAGATTCCGCTATCTCCCATTCGGGCAATGCGTCGAGGTCGGCGAAGAAGGTGTCCCCGCCGAAGCATTCGTACACACGGGTTATCAGCGCGGTATCGCAGTACGGGAGAAGCTGCGCGTAAATTTCGCCGCCGCCTGTGACGTATATTTCCCCGTCATATTCCCGCGAGAAATCGAGGAACTCCTCTACCGAGCCGAAAACGCGCGCTCCGTCGAGCTGCTTTATCGTCCTTGATATGACAAAATTCTCCCTGTCGGGGAGAGGGCGTTTCGGAAAGCTCTCCCATGTTTTTCTGCCCATAACGACAGCGTGACCCGTCGTTGTTTCGCGGAAGAACTTCATATCCTCGGGAAGTCTTGCGAGCAGACCTCCGTCCCTGCCGATAGCCCAATCGTTATCTGCAACCAAAATCAGCGTCATAAAGCCGCTCCTTTCATTATGCGTGAGAAATTTCGGGGAACATCAGCCTGTCGCGTTCCATGCGCGAAAGGTCGTCCCCTATGATGAACAGCGTGCAGTCATCTTCCTTGTGCTCCGAGCAGTCAAGCCCGCTCCTGTCGGCGGGGGTATAACAGAATTTCACCTCCGCCGCCCCGAACGCTGCCGCAAGGCGGTGCGGGTCGGGCGAAAAGCCGATACTCTGCCGCAGGAACAGCGTGCCGCCGTCCTTTTCGGCGATAACATACCCGCCCGTTTCGGGGACAAAATACAGGCTGCCGCCGTACTCTGCCATAAGCCGGAACTTATACAGCCCGATATTTTCAACCATGGCAAACGCCGAGCCCGTGCCGTTATCCGAAGCGAGCAAGCCGAAGAACCGCGCGCTTTCTTCCTTGTCGGAAAGGTCGGTTTTCACGAGGGCATAGGGCTGCTCGGGCATTGCGGCGGCGCTGTATTCAAACTCCCGCGCCTTTCCGAAGCCGAATTTCGGGTAGAAATCAAGCACGCTGTCGTTGCCGAAAAGGTATATGCCGTCAACGCCCGGTGCGCCGAGGTATTTTTCCAGCGCGAACTCCATTGCAACGCGCCCCAGTCCCTCGCCGCGCCTGTCGGGGCGCGTCATCACCGTACCGAGCTGTATATAGTTTTTTCTCTCCCCGCCGACGGAAAACGGCATAATGTTTACCGATACGTTGGCAATGACCTCGCCGTTTTCAACGACGGCGTGCGGTATATACATATCGCCCCAGCCGCCCGATTTATACCAGTCCCCGAAGTCAAAGCAGAACACCTCCCGCGTCAGCGCATTGAAGCTCCCGCGCAGAGCGTCGTTGTCCCTTATATTGCAATTCAGTTCAAGCATACGCCGCTCCTCATGCCTTTGTTATCTTTGCGAAATTCGCCATCAGCTTCTTGCTGCCCGCCGCGTCAAACGCAATGGTGAGCATAGTGTCGTTGCCCATGCGCTTCGCTTCGGTGACAGTGCCCTCGCCGAATACGTTGTGGCGCACGCGGTCGCCTGCCGCGAACACCTCTCCCGTTGCGTGCGGTGTAGCCGTGACGGGCTTCTTCGCCGTTTCCCCCGCAAGGTAGTTGCGCTTGGGCGGCTTTCCTCCCGAAAATCCCACGGGCTTCGGGCGCTCGCCGTGCTTCTCGGTATATTCCTCGGGTATTTCCCTCATAAAGGTCGAAAGCTTGTTTGCGCTCGACTTTCCGTACAGCATACGGTAGGCGGTGTGGGTGACGAAAAGGCGCTTCTTTGCGCGCGTTATCGCGACATACGCAAGGCGGCGCTCCTCCTCCATTTCGGACGGGTCGTAAAG
>JBJFHP010000233.1:0-6705 GCA_051893715.1 Oscillospiraceae bacterium | reverse complement strand
TCTCAAGCCGACTTCTTTGCCTTCTTGCGCTCTTCCCACCATATCCAGATCGGACCTGCGAGGCAGAGGGAGGAGTAGAAGCCTATCAGCATACCTATCGCGAGCGGGATAGAGAACGAGAGGATCGAGGTAACGCCCATTGCGGAGCAGATTATCGAAATGCTCAGCATTGCGGTAACTGTTGTCGCGGTCGTTATGATCGAGCGGCTCAGCGTCTGATTTATCGAGAGGTTAACAAGCTCTCTGTCGGATATCTTTCCGCCGTACTTCGCGCGGTTTTCACGCAGACGGTCGTAAATGATGATCGTGTTGTTGATAGAGTAACCGAGCAGCGTCAGTATAACCGCCATGAAGTTGGAGTCAAGCGACATACCGCTGATGACGTAAACCGTATATGTCAGCACAACGTCATGTATAAGGCAGAGCAGCGCGATAACGCCCGCGCGCCAGCCGCCTATCTTGCGGAATCTGAACGCGATGTAAATAACCAGCAGAACGAACGCCGCGATGACCGCGATAAGGCAGGAAACGAAGAACTGCGAGCCTGCCGAAGCGGAAACGTTGGTGGTATCCATGTTGGTTATCTCGTTTTCGGGGTAAGACTCGGCGAGCTTGTCGGAAATGCTTGCCAGCATATCGTCGTCCATCTTCTCGTCAGCCGCGAAGGATACAACTATCGTATTAAGACCGCCAGTGAAGCTTGTGCCGGTGGTAACGGTCGCACGGGGAGTTCCGAGGGACTCAACGGTGGACTTTATCGCCTCGGGAGCAACCTCGCCGGTGTAGCTGTAGGTTATCATAGTACCGCCCTTGAAGCGGATATCGACGTTAACGCCGAGTACGAACGAGAGGACAACGGTAAGAGCGACAAGCGCGCCCGAAACCGCAACGAATATCTTTCTCTTTCCTACAAAGTCAACGCTTGTCTTTGCCTTGACCTCAATGGGAAGAACGGTGTCCTTGCCTGTTTCCGCGTCAGCGACGGCGTTGGACTTGTTTACGCCGTAGAACCATGTCTTTCTGAAGCACTTGAACTTGGACAGCGCGACTGTCATAAGCCTTGTCGCCCAGCAAGCCATGATGAAGTTCATGATAACGCCGACAAGCAGCGTGTAACCGAAGGAATAAACCGTACCCTCTGTCGAAGCGCCGAACCATGTTCCGAAAACAGCCATGAGTATGAGCGCAACGATTATAACGGTGAGGTTGGAGTCAAGTATCGCCGTAAAGCCGCGCTGGAAGCCGTTCTTGAGCGCGCCGTCGATAGTTCTGCCCGCCTTTATTTCTTCTCTGATACGCTCTGCGGAGATAACGTTCGCGTCAACGCCCATGCCTATCGACAGGATAATACCCGCGATACCGGGGAGCGTGAGGGAGGAAGCGCTGTTAAAGGCGAAGAAGCCGGTTATTGCCGCAAACATACCCGCTACCTGACCGATAAGCGCGATAACTGCCACAAAACCGGGCAGGCGGTAGTAAACGATCATGAATATCGCAATGAGAATGAATGCAACAAGACCCGCAACAGCCATGGAGTCGCGCGCGCCGATACCGAGTATAGGCGAAATGGTGGAGAGGCTCTTGACCTCAAGCTTGAACGGAAGCGCGCCGCCGTTTATCTTGTTGGCAAGCGCTGTCGCACTGTCCGCGTCGAAGTTGCCCGAGATGATGCAGGTGTTGTCGGAGATCTTCTCGTTTACCTCGGGGTAGGAAATGCAGGTGTCGTCCATCCAGATGGAGATGCAGTCGCCCACAAGGCGTCCTGTAGCCTCGGAGAAAGCAGCAACGCCGCTGTCCTTGAATTCAAGCTGCACGATATGCTTCTTGTCGTTGTTGTCATACCATGCGGACGCGCTCTTTACGTCGGAGCCGGTGAGTATTACCGTTTCGGTCTGACCGGTGGGCAGCCCGTTTGCATCTACCTCGTGACCCTCGCGGAACGTCAGCAGTGCGGTCTCGCCTATCTCCTTGACTGCCTGCTCAGGGTCGAAGGAGTTGTCGCCGCTCTGCCACGGGAACTGCACGATTATCGCGTTGGTCGCAATATCGGTGTATACCTCGTAGTCGTTGATATGCTTGCTGACAAGTCGTGTTTCGATGATCGACTTTGCGGCGTTGAGGTCGTCCTCGGTGATAGTGTTTTCAGCCGCATAATCCTCGGGGACGCCGAATGTAACGTTAACGCCGCCGCGGATATCGATACCCCATCTTATGTCGTCAATGCCCCATATTATCGCGGTTTCGGTGTCGCCGTACCGGGTGCTTATACCCATGGTGGACAGGAACGTAAACGCGAGAATGAGGATAAAGACAACAAAGAACACGGGTTTTGTTATTCTGCTCTTCAATTGTTTTTTCACTCCGTTTCGGTTTTGCGGGATAGTGTGAGCACACCCCGCCATTCTAAGTTTAAGTATACAGTTTATTATAATATATTTTCGGAAAATAGTCAATACCATATTTCTTATTTAATATGGATTTTTCATGAAAAATCGGTATTGCACTTGTAAAATCGCGCAGGTTGTGATATAATGCAATTAAAGCCATTAACTTTTTATCAGGAAAGGAGCCGTCATGAACAACAGCAATCCCTCTCCCGCGCCGCAGAAAAATTCTCCGTCGGGCGGCGAGATGTATGTCGGACTTAACATTCTCAGCAAAATAGGCGTTATATTCATAATTATCGGCGTTATCGCATTTTCAGCCGTTTCGGACGGTTATATCCCCGCATGGGGGCGGCTTGCAATGATACTGGCGCTGGGCGCGGTCATGACGCTGCTCGGCGAGCTGTTCAGAAGGGGCGGCTCGGTCGTTTTCGCCGGCTCGCTTACGTTCGGCGGCATTGCGGAGCTGTTTGTGTGCTCGCTTGTCGGGCGGTTCGGGTTTGAGGTTATCGGCGACGGCGCGCTTGTTATCGGCGCGGTGACGGCGGCGGCAGGTCTGCTGCTTTCGCTCAGGTACAAGTCGCAGCCGCTGCTTATCGTGACGGTGATCGGCGCGTTCCTCCCTATCTGGGCGGTCGAAACGTGGGTCGGTTATTTCATCAGCGCGGTATTTCTCGCGGCGGTATTCGCGGGCGCTTCGATAATTTGTCAGCGCAGGGAGCTTGTCCCCGCGAAATTCGTCGGGGTGTTGACCGCTGTTGCGGAGGGGATTTTCCTCTATTTCAAGGGCAATTCGCTCCGAAAAGAGCTTTTGCTCGACGCAAAGATCCACAATGCGCAGATCTCCACGTTAAACGACCTTACAGGCATATTCGCCTCTGTTTTTGTGATAATTGTCCTTGCAATGTACGCGGGCGGCGCTGTCCTTAAAAGCACGACCCGCTGCGGCGGTATAAACAAGGCAAACGCAACGCTGCTCGTGCTGTCGCAGGCGTTTGCAATGCTGCTCCCGCTTGCTTTCCTCGGCGGGAAAAACACCGCGGCGGGCATTATCGTGCTTGTCCTTGCGGTGGCGTACACGGTCTGCGCGGTCATGCTGTCGCTTGCGCTGGGGCGCGGCTGCCGCACGGAGCAGATATTTGAAAATCTGCTGATGACGGCGCTTTCTGTCGGCATACTTTCGCTGTTTCCGGATATGTTCTCCTACATGGTGTTCCATGTATTCGCGGCGGCGGTAATTGTTGCGGGGCTGTTTCAGAACAAAAAGCTGTGGCTCGGGTGGGGCTACGGCGCGCTTGGCTTTGCGGAGCTTTTCTTCCTTTCGGAATGTGTGACGCAGCCAACAGACCCGCTGTTCGTGTGGACATATGTGCTGAATACGGTCGTATGGATCGTTGTTATGGCGGTATTTGCCGCAAAGGGCAGGCGCGGCGCGCTTGTGAATATTTATTCATGGGCAGTGCTGCTTAATACGGCAATTTTCGGGATATATATGGTATTCGACAGGATATCCGCCGCTATCGTCGCCGCGCACCTGCTGCCAAACGGCGTAACGAACATCTCGCGCGGGCTTTCGGTGTACAGGCTTCTTCTCACCGTTGCGGTATGGATGATAACAGGCTTTGCCGCAGGAAAGCTTAAATACATGAAAAAGGCTTCGGCGGCGGCTTCGATAACGTTCTATTCATTGGGAATGTTCGTCCTGTTCGTAACCAACGTGACAGCTTATTTTAACAGCTGGAGGCATCTTGACCTTGGAGTTGCCGCGATAATAATTTATATAGCGGTGAATGTCGTTTCGGTGCTTTCGGCGCTGGATATGGCGTTAAGGATAAAGTCCCTCGCGCCGAAATTCGCGCGGGCTGTCGGGCTTGTTACATCGTTCTATGCCCTGATGACGCTCACCGTCACCCTCGACCTCAACGGCTGGGCGGCGTTCACAAGCTGCATAATAAGCATAATCTACATTCTCACCGCCGCGGCGTGGATCGGCATCGGCTTTGCGAAATACAACGCGCTGCTGCGCCGTTTCGGGCTTGCGCTGGCGCTGTTTTCGTCGGCAAAGCTGTTCCTGTTCGATTTCCCCGCGATAGACGCCATGGGCAGAACGCTCATGTTTATCGGCTTCGGCGTAACGCTGCTGTGCATTTCCTTTGTTTATGCGTTCTTTGAAAAGCGGCTGAAAAACAAAACGCGCTGACGGGGAGCGGCGGCAAAACAGTTTTCCCTATAAATCGACTATTGAAAAATAACGCGGAAAATGCTACAATAGTTTATAATATTTTTTATTAAGGAAGGGCAAAAAATGAAATTAGGCATGGTAGGTCTGCCGAATGTCGGCAAGAGCACACTGTTCAACGCACTGACGAATGCGGGCGCGGAGTCCGCAAACTATCCGTTCTGCACCATCGAGCCGAACGTCGGTATCGTATCCGTTCCCGACGAGCGCCTTGACGAGCTTGCGAAGATGTATAACCCCGAGAAGTTCACACCCGCGACGCTTGAATTTGTGGACATTGCGGGACTTGTAAAGGGCGCGAGCAAGGGCGAGGGTCTTGGCAACAAGTTCCTGTCGAATATCCGCGAGGTGGACGCGATAGTGCACGTTGTCCGCTGCTTTCAGGACGACAATATTATCCACGTTGACGGAAGCATTGGCGCGGCGCGCGATATCGAAACGATAAATCTTGAGCTTATCTTCTCCGACCTTGAGATACTTGACCGCCGCATTGACCGCGCGAAAAAGGCGGTAAAGGGCGACAAGTCGCTTCAGAAGGAAGTTGATTTCTTCGAATCGCTGAAGGCTCACCTTGAAAACGGAAAATCCGCGCGCAGCTACGACTACACCGACGACGAGCGCGCAATGCTGAAGGACACTCCCCTGCTGTCCAACAAGCCGGTAATATACGCGGCGAACCTGTCCGAAAAGGACTTTACGGGCGACATCAACCTTAACGAGGAATACAAGGCGGTATGCGCCATAGCCGAGGAGGAGCACGCGGAGGTGCTTCCTATCTGCGCGCAGATAGAGGCGGAGATCTCCGATATGTCCGACGAGGACAAGGAGGTATTCCTCGCGGATATGCACCTTGAATCGTCGGGTCTTGCGAGGATAATCAAGACGGGCTATCGTCTGTTAGGGCTTATTTCCTACCTCACCGCAGGTCCGCAGGAGGTCCGCGCGTGGACTATCACCAAGGGCACAAAGGCGCCGCAGGCGGCGGGCAAGATTCACACCGACTTTGAAAAGGGCTTTATCCGCGCGGAAATAGTTGCCTTTGACGACCTGATGAAATGCGGAAGCATGGCGGCGGCTAAGGAAAAGGGGCTTGTCCGTCTTGAGGGCAAGGACTATGTTATGCAGGACGGGGACGTAACGCTTTTCAGGTTCAACGTGTGAGGTTTTGATTTTCGGAGGTACCGGCAATGAACAAGGTCATACGAGGGCGCAATAAGAACAACAAGATGGTGATACTTCTGTTTGTTCTTCAGGTCATCGTGGGGATCATGCCTGTTTTGCTGCTTATCGCGTTCGTCTGGCTGAAGCTTTATACTAAGCCGATTTCGGCGGCGGTGGTAATTGCGCTGATACTTCTGTGCAATGTCGCGTACATATTCTTAGCGCGGCGGTACGGCGTTCTGAACAGCGGCGTGCGCGGCGAGAGGCAGCTTTACCGCACGGTAAAGAAGCTTGGCGGCAATAATATCATAATCCTCAATCTCCCCGTTCGGTACAAGCGGGGGCGCTCCGAGCTTGACGCTATGCTGATAACTCATAAGGGCGTGCTTATCGTTGAGGTAAAAAACCATTCCGGCAGCATATCGGGCAGCTGGAAATCGGAGAAGTGGATACAGCGGAAGTATTACCGCGACGGCAAGACCTCTCAGCAGGAGATGGACAACCCGATAAAGCAGATGAGGCGGCAGCGCGATATCGTCAAGAGCATACTCAACAAGGCGGGCGAGGACGTGTGGATAGACTCGATACTGTATTTCTCCTCGCCCAATGTCAAGCTAAGGCTCAACCTTCGCGAAAACGACTATGTATGCTCGGGCAGCAGCGAGCTGCTGCATTTCCTTGAGGCATACGACAGCGGCACGGTGCTTTCGAAGTCGAGAATGGATAAGCTGGCGCAGATAATGAAGTCTGCGGCGTGCGAATAAAATATGTCTATACGGGCTGTCGAAAAATACCTTTCCCGGGCTGGCGAGAAAGGTGCAGATGCTAGGAACCCGCTATACGGCTAGGCTTTGTGCCTGCCGTATGGCAGCGTTTTCCGCGCAGCGGATAATGCGTTGACAGACGCAGATGTGCCTTTAT
>JBJFHP010000232.1:0-31098 GCA_051893715.1 Oscillospiraceae bacterium | reverse complement strand
GGTGTATTATATATGAAAGGCCTTTCAAGACGGAGGAGTAATAATGGACGAACAGGAATTTACCCGACTGGTTGAGAAATTCAGCGGCACGGTGTACAGGGCGGCATACTGCTGCCTGCGCAATTCCGCGGACTCCGACGATATAACGCAGGATACTTTCCTTGCGCTGTACACATCGGACGCGGTATTCAGCGGGGACGAGCATATCAAGGCGTGGCTTATCCGTGTTGCGGTCAATCGGTGCAGAAATCTGCTTCGGTCGCTGAGGTACCGCAAAACCGTGCCGCTTGACGAAGCGGGCGATCTCCCCGCGGCAGCCCGACGGCAGGAAAGCCTGCTCCCCGCGATAATGAAGCTGAAGCCGAAATACCGCGTCGCGCTGTATATGTTTTATTATGAGGATATGTCGGTAAAGCAGATCGCCGAAATCCTCGGCGAGAAGCCTACGACGATCACCACTCATCTTGCACGGGCGCGGCGGCAGCTGAAGGATATTCTGATAAAGGAGGGCTACGATGAATATTGAAAAAAAGCTCAAGGATTGTTTTTCCGAAATAACTCCCCCGACCGACAACGAAACTATCGTAAGAAACGTTATTGAAAGGGCGGAAAATATGAAGAACACAGAAAACAAAAAGCCTCGTTTTAATCGTGCGGCGGTCACGGCGATCGCAGCGGCGGCAGTGCTTGCGGCGGCGACAATAAGCGTTGGAGCGGCGACAGGCTGGAGCTTTAACGGCGCGTTTGGCAATGCAAACAAGACGATAGCGGATAATCACGGCGCTCATATAGTTAAGCCTTATTCCGAGGAGGAAGCGGCGCAGGCGCTTGAACAGGCTTCGGCTGCCGACGGCGCTATGGCGGTCGTTAACGCCGATACCTTTGACTACCTCTCGGGTGGAAAGGAGCTTGACCTTTGGTATGACTTCGATAATTTCAGGCTTAACATAAAGGGCGTCTGCGCCGATGATTACGCGGCGCTTGTGCTGTACGACATCGTGTTTGACGAGGGCTTTGATCATTCGCCGAAGGTCGGCTGGACAGCGTGGGAAACAACGGTAATACCCGAGGCGGAGGACAGGTCGCTCGCCGAACAGCCGCAGCTCGGCATGGTGAGCGGAATGAGCGAGGGCGTAATCTCGCAGGAGGGCAATATCCTGCACTGCTACACAATGCCCCATATGTTCCATGAATACACCTGGGGCGGCAAAACAATGACGCTGGATTTCATGAAGGTGTACAGATATATCCCCGATTCTTCGGAAAAGGACGGGCAGCCGTGCAGCGATCTCGAGGAGCTTTCCTTCGGCGAGGACGGACTTCGCGTCGAGATACCGATAGATTTCCCGATATTCGAAACCAAAACATGGAACATCAATAAGCCCGTTGACCTCGCCGCAAGCGAGAGCAACCGCAGCCGTTACGGCGATGATCTGACGGGTACGGTAAAGTATTTCAGCGCAACTCCGCTGTCTTGGCGCGTATATGTTGAGGCGGATACCTCGGACTTTGTAAAGGGCGACGACTTCCTGCTTGAAACAACCGCTTTTGCGGACGGAAAAGCGCTGCCGACAATAAGCGGCGAGGGCTCCGGCTGGATCGACGATAACGGTCAGGGAGAAACAAGGCTGTTTGTTCAGCCGATAGATCCCGCAGATATCACCGAGATAACGGTTTGCGGTCAGACCTTTGTACTTGAATAACGCTTTCACCCCGCAGTTTGAGCGCTGCGGGGTGATTTTCTGTAATTAACAAGCGAATTATATGCGAAATGCTCCCCCTGCCGCTCGGCAAGCTACTTGCCGACGTGCACCTCGCGGAAGCTGCCGCCGCTTTCCGAAACGGACACCGTGCCGATATGGTCGATCGGGTTGTAGGTCTTGCTGTCGGAGGAGATCATGCCCTTGATAAACGAATTGTATATCACCACCACAGCAATGATGATGACCGCCGCGGAGGCAAGTATCTTTACAAGGCTGCCGTAGCGCTGCCACCAGCCCTTGAGCGTTTCGGCGACGGGGTTGCCCGTCATGCGCTTTTCGGAAAGCTGCTGCCAGTCAAGGTAGACCTGCGTGAAATTCTCGTAGATACCGTTTTTCAGCTTTTGCAGGATAATCCCGAGGAAAGGCTGCTTCTTTATCTCCTCGGGGGTAAAAAAGCTTTCGAGCAGCTCGTAAAACAGCGCGAACGGCGTCTTGTCGACAGGCGTTATACAGCAGTTCTGAAGAATTTCCCCCCGATAAACGCAAACCGCGTCGGGCAGGAGCATACTGCACAGGATAATGTCGGGATAAGCCGACAGGTCGATAAGGCGGAAGATGAACTGCCGCAGCATTTCAAGCTTTGTCCCCATGTCGGGCTTTACATAGCTGAAATATGCCGCCGCGTTGTCGCCGTCGTAATAATGGGTCACGATGTACAGGAACGAGTTTTCCGTAAAGCACTCGGGACTGCCGCTCTGCGCAAAGGAACTTAGCTTCGGCAGCCATTCGTTGATAAGCCCGATGCTGCGTATCTCGTTGACCACAAACCGCTGCTTTTTGCTGTTGTGGGCGGTGTAAATACAGATATCCCCGCCCTCCCGCTCTATGGTGTCGATAACGAGCCTCCCCTTTTGCAGGCTTACAAGCATACCTCCGCCTCCTTTCCTTATGCGGTTTCTTCATTCTTCTGCCGGTCGGCAAGCTCGTTTATCTTCATGACGTTTGCAACGTCCTTGCTGATACCCTCGGATTCCGTTTTAAGCTTGCCGATCTTCTCCCGCTGCTTGCTTCCGGGCGCAAGCAGCGTTTCCGCTTCGTCAATGGCTGTAAGCGATCGGTCGTATTCCTTGGGAACGATCGGCATATTGCTCTTTTCGTCGTCCTTTATTTCCAGCGAATTGGGGGTTATGCTGTCCAGCTTGAAGAACAGGCGGTTCGCCTTGACAAAAAGCTCGTTGCTGTCAATGATGTTGTCCCTGAGGTTATCCATCGTTTCGAGAATGAGCCTGTTATTGCCCTCGTATTCATCTATCCTGCCTTGGTTATAGGTCTGCAGGTTGTTGAGCAAGGTCGGTCTTTCGTCGCCCGTCGTCTTGTCCTCCTTGCTCATTCGCTTTGCGTTGTCCATGGATCTGGAGGAATAGAGCATGGTAAGATAGGAGCTTTCAAGCTTGTCTTGGCTCTTTTTGTCAAGCGGAGCGCGCTCCGACAACGCCACGCTGTCCGAGCTGATTTTCTTGTTGAACTGCGAGGCTATAAATTCAGCGTTCTCTTCCATGTTCTTTTCAAGGACAGCGTTGCACATTCTCTTGAAATCGTCGTATTTTGTTACCGTGTCATTGCACTTGCTTAACAGATCGGGATACAGCTTTTTAAGCTCGCGGACGTCGAAGTAAAGATAACCGCCCTTTGATACCGGCTCATAATCATCATCGGCAAGGAACGAAACGTCGTATTCCTCCCTTTCGTATATCTTTGTCGAACGGGTATCCTGTATCAGACCGGTGAGCTGTCCGAGCGCGCTTCTCTTATAGCCGAAATCTAAGTTCTGCTCCTCCAGCTCTCTCATTATCCTCTCGTTATCCTCAGAGCTCAGCGCCTCTCTCGCCTGCGTGACCATTTGAATAAACTTGCTCTTCTCCTCGACCTTCTCCTTGTACTGACCGTATTTCTTCAGAAGATCCTTTCCGAGCTTTTCGGTATATTCGTTAAGCTTTTCGGTTTCCGCTTTGGTAAGCTCCCCGCCCGCGTCCTTCTTATTCTTGAGGATATTGTACTGCTCCAGATCGCCGAGATTGCTGCCCAATTCGCCGAGTACCTTGTTTATCTCCTCGTTCTTCTTCCGGAGCTTCTCGTTGTTCTTCTTTACGGCGTCAAATTTCTTGCTGTTGTCGCTGAGATATTTTTTGATATTCTTATCCTTGGAACCGACAAATTCGGAGTAGTCCGTCATAAATACCTCGCGCGACTTATCGACCTGCTGACCGAACGCCTTTCTTTCGGACGCCTGCTTTATCCTGCGGCGGACATCATAGTATTTGTCCGTAATCTTCCGGAAATCGCTGCCGTCGAATACGACGCCGTAATTCCTGAACATATACCCCGCAATGCTTGCGGGAGAGAGCGCTCCGAGCTTGCTTACCTCCTCCGGCTCGAGGGTGAGCAGCGCATTTGAGGAGATAATGTAGTGCTCCTTTTTCGACTCGATCTGCTTTTTGAAGATCGAATCGAGCACAGACGCTTCCTCGGAGGAAACTCCCTTTTCCGCGTCCTCCTGACGAAGCTTACGGTGCTGATGCTTGGCGATAATGACATTATTTCCTTCGATAGATTTCATAATGTTCTTATCGGCTTTTTCGAGCTGCTTGAAGCTCTCGTCGTTTTTCTCCCGAATTTCCTTGAACATCGGGAATATTTCGTTCTGCATCTTCGCGGATTTAAGCATAGCCTCCTCGCTGCCCCAGTCCTGAAGCCCGTATACCCTCTCGTATTCGCCGAGGCTGCTCTTTATGGCGGTGATGTCGTTCATCGTCTTTTTGGTGCAGGACACGATGGAATCCTTGTTGTTCGGGTCGAACGCCTTTTTGGTGAAGTCGCTCTTGAACGTAAAGGATTTGTCGAACAGCCAGTTGCCCTCGCTGTCGTAGGACGCGTTGCCGGAAAGCTGCGCGCTTGCGAGGTCAATGGTCTTTAGATTGAACGTATACAGATCGGTGTTGATAAGCCCGAAAAGCTGCGCCTTGACAAATGCGTCGATCTTAGCGATAAGATCCGTCTTGAAATCAAACGAAAACTTTGTATTGTCGGGCTCCTTTGAAATTCCGAGCCCGTTGTCGCCGTAGGTAAAGCCGATACCGCCCTCCAGCTCGCCCTTGATATCGCCGAGCAGCGTGCCGCGCAGTCCTGCCTTGACATTGAACATCTTGGACATACCCAGCATGAGGTAAGCCTCGAGCCCTATGCCCGCGACTGCCTGTGCGTCGATATTTCCGGTCGTCTTGATAACCTTATCCTTAGTGTCAGCCTCGAGCGTTGCGGTCGCGTCCGCTTTAAGGAACGCTCCCGCGAAAATATCGCCGCCGAATCCAACGAACGGTATCGGCGTTATCTCCGCGCCAAGCTCTATCTGATGAGGGATATTCTTCGCGGTGACATCGCTCGTCTTCGGGAAGTTGTCTTTCGGTATCTTTACGCCGTATTCGACAGTGACGCTCTTCTTGTCAACGTCTAACGTTGCGGACAGGTCGTCGGTGACCTTGACGGAGAACTTTGTTCCGTGGAAGATAAGGTTTTCCTTGTCATAATCGAATGTCTTTGTCGCTGTGTTGTAGGTCGCTTCCGAAAGGGATACCTTGAGGTTCTCCACAGACGCGCAGAGCTTGTCGAAAAATGTATCATTGTCCTCGTCCCCGGCGTCCTTGTCCTTTTTATAGCCCTCGAGCGACAGATCATTCAGCTTAAGGATCTTTCCGTCGGGAGAGCTGTCGTCTATCTCAATGGATTTTATCTTCGCCGTTGCAAGCTTCGGGATAGTTGCCTCGATATTCTTAAGCTTGTTTATTTTCGGGCGGAAATTATTGTCCTTTTTAAACTCCGCCGAAACGCCTACTCCGCCCTTGAAATACTCCGAACTGATGTTGACCAGACCGCCGACTGTAAAGCCGGTGAAGCCGTCCAGCACACCGATCTTCGGCTTGCCCACAGAAAGAAATCCGTCAATAATATCTATCATCTTCTGATAGGTGCAGGAAAGCTCGGAAAACGTCACTCTCTTGTCGGCGCCGATGGCTAAATTCCTCGCCTTAACTCTCATACTGCCAAGCTCGCCCGGAAGCTTCGGGAACATCGCGGACACCGACGCCATTCGGAACGGTTTGTCTTCCGTCGAGGTAAATTTTGCCGCATGAAGCTCGATGCCCGGGTAGCTTATATCCACCTTGAGGGAATCAAGGACGGGAAGTATCTTTTTATTTCCCCCCTCGCTTTCTATGGAAATGCCGATGCCGCCGCTGAACGACAGCGAGCCGTCAAACGGCAGATCAATATCGTTTTCGGGAATATCGGATATAGAAGCCTTTGCGCCCGTTTCGGTTATTTCAAGCTCCGCGTCGCCGAGCTCGGTGTCAAGCACGCTGAGTTCCTCCAGCGTTACTTTAAGCAGCCCGTCCTTGCCCAGCAGACCCGCGCGGGATATCTCGAGATTTTTGCCGTGGAAATCAATAGCCGACGCCTTTACGATATCCTTGAAATTTATGCCGTCCTCCAGCCCGTAAAGGCTCGCGAAAACATTTGTCGCCTTGATCGTCTTGTCAACGTAGCAGATATCCTCCGCGTCGAAATTGAGCAGATCCTGAACGCGCACCTTCAGCTTGCCCTTTGTTTCAATAGAGGGAGTAAAGTTCTCTAATATAAGCAAGCCTTTAAGGTCTTCCGTTATGATATTATATTCAATGCCGTCCTCTTCTTCCTCGCTTTCGTCATCGCCGCCTCCGCCTTCAATATCCAGATTAAGATTGTTGAAAAGCGCAAAGAGGATAAACCCTTCCTGTGCTGTCCGTGCGGCAACGACGGTCGCCGCGTCGACAGAGAACGCGTCGCTTTTGATATTTTCGCCGTGAAGGACAAGGTTCTGAAACTCAACGCCCTGTTTTGAAAGAGAAAGCTCGTTCACCCTGCCCTCAAGCTTTTCTATCTCCATCTCGCCTATCTTGCCCGAAATTTCGGCTTCGGCGTTATTAACAACGATCCCGCTTTGCGAAATGTCCGCTTCAATATCCTTTAGGGATATCTTGCCCTCGTCGCTGTCCTGAACCACCGCTTCCTTTGCGGTCACGGAAAGGTGATTTTCGCCGTCCGCGTTCATGCCTGCGGTTATCACCGCGTCCTTGAACGTCTTGCCGAACAGCTCGATATCCTGCCCCTGAAAAACGACCTCCAGCGACCTGTCGGAAAGCAGGATAGAGGTATCGGCGTCAACGGCGTCCATCAGGTATTTCTTCCCGAAAAGCGTAAGGCGGTAGCCGAGATTGCCGGGGCAGGGTACGCTCAGCCTGCCCTGCGCGTCAAATTCCGCAGAGGTTGCGCCGCCCTCCTTGCGCAGCTCTATCGGGGTCTTTTTGAAGCCAAACTGCCACTTTCCGAGCTCAACGCCCATGACGGGAGCGCCGTCCTCGCTCTTTTTGAGCACAGCGGAAGCCGATTCGGTCTGAAACAGCTTGTTAAATTCCTCGACGTTCTTTTTGTCAAAGGGCACGGGATCGGTTTCGGGAATGATACCGCTGTCGTCCAGCGCGATATTTCCGCTTACATCAAAGCTTTTCTTTCCGAAAATGCCTATCGGAAGCTCAATATGAGCCGTACTCGCGGAAACAACTCTCCCCTCGGACATAACGTTCTTCATATTCATTGAGAAGCCCCTGCCCGTTATATCGACGGCTGTCCCCGAAAAATTCGTTGTTACGTCGCCCGCGCCGTCGCCCACGAAGAAAAGCCCCGTCTTGACATTTGTTTCGTTGTTGTACTTAAAATTCATCGACGCTATCTCGCCGAATTTGTCGGTGTCGGAAACATATTCGTGCTGTAAATGAAACACCCCGCCGTCCACGGAAAGGCTGCGGAAATCGCCCATGAAATTCAGCTGCGCGTTTTCGGAGGTGTAGTCGGCGGTAGCCTTGCTGCTGAAAAGCCCCCTTTTGAAGGTTGCCTTGGGGTTAAGCAGGCGCAGAGCTTTCCTGTATTCGATGAAGCTTACCGCCGCCTCGTCGACGCTTTCGCCGCCGTCGGTTTTCATTCTGTCGAGGGATTCGGGCGAAATATCCGCTTCTCTCGGCGCGGCGGAGGACATGGTTATGCTCGCGCCCTCCTGCGACTGATAGGAATTTCCTCCCGACTGAAACGACAGCTTCGCGAGCAGGAAATTCTCATAGCCGTTGTCGGAGCGCTGCTTGTTCCCGCCTGTCGTCATGTCGCCCTTTTTATACCTGCTGTTGAACTTAAAGAAGCTGATAATGCGCTTGAAAAAGCCCATTGACTTGCCCTTGCGCTCCTTTGAGTCGGACTCCGACTTTATCGCCCTCAGCTGCTCGAGATTGCTCTCTATCCCGGCGTTCTCCGATGAACGCCGCGCGTTTTCCTCATTGTTGCGGCGCTGCTCCTCGTTGACTTCCTTGCGCACCTCTTCTGCGGTTATATCATCCACGAATTATCACCTCACAGAAACATGGAATATTTTCCGAAGTCTTCCCTGACAAGCAGCCTGCCCTGCTTGGAAAGCTGCTTTCTTACCGCCCGCAGGATATGCGACATATTCACGGGGGCTTCCTCCTCCGCCGCAAGGAACGCGGCGGACATTACCGTATTCTTTATCACCGCGCCCGAAAGCTCGAACTGACGCGCGAGGTAATCGAAATCTATCCCCTCGTCGACAGGCATCTCCGGCGGGAACATCTTACGCCAAAGCTCCAGCCTGCGCCCCTCGTCGGGGAACGGGAAATTTATGACGTAGCTTATGCGGCGCATGAACGCGCTGTCGATGTTCTGTAGCAGGTTCGTCGACATCAGCACAACTCCGTCGAAGCTTTCCAGCTTTTGCAGCAGGAACGACGTTTCAACATTGGCGTACTTGTCGTGGCTGTCCTTTATCTCGGAGCGCTTTCCGAAAAGCGCGTCCGTTTCGTCGAAGAACAATATCGCGTTGCTCTGCTGCGCTATGTCGAATATCTCGCCGAGGCTCTTTTCCGTTTCGCCGATGTATTTCGACATCACCTGCGAAATATCCACGCGGTATGCGGGAAGCCCGAGCTCCCTCGCAACAATGGTAGCCGCCATTGTCTTGCCCGTTCCGGGAGGTCCCGCGAAAAGCACGGTAAGCCCCCTGCCGTAGGCAAGCCTGCTGCCGAAGTTCCATTTGTTGTACACCACATGGCGGTATTTCACATGGGCGCAAGCCTCCCGCAGGAGCTGCTTTTCCTCCTCGGGAAGAACGAGGTCGTCAAGCGTGAATTTGCTTTCGATAAGCTGCGCCTTGTCGCCCATGCAGTTTTCGGTCAGCCTGCCGCAGCATTCGTCGAACAGGCGCTCATTCTGCTCCCCGCCGAGGCGTATCCTCTCGCTTACGGAGGACGCCGCCTGCTTTATCTGCTTGGGCGTGAAGCGGAATTTGTCCGCGATCTCCCACAGAAAATCCACGTCAAACCCCTGCTCCCGCCACAGATTATAGCGCTGCTCGTCGGAAAGCTCGGGCAGTTTTACGTCGTACACTGTCATATCAAGGTCGGGCGCGGAGAGCTGTTCCCCGATAAGGAAAATAAGCGACGCCGCGCGCAAAGCGTTCGTGCACAGCCTTTTCAGCGGCGCGTCCGCGGGGTTTTCGGGGACATTTGTCACACAGAAATAGCACTGCCGCATTATCAGCGCGCAGATGATGTCCTTGTCGGTTTCCTCCCTGTCCTTGTCGGAAAGCGCGGAGTATTCCTTTATATCAACGAAAAGCACGGGATTACCCGTCAGCGCGGCGCACTGCATGAGCAGATGGCTCCTGCCGCTGCCCGCTTTTCCCGCAACGGACACCGCCATGCTCCTGCCCGAGCGCATTATCCCCGTTATTTCGTCGTACTGCCGCTTATAGCAGATATAGCCCGTTTGTTTCAGCGAGCGCAGCTTGATGCAGCCGCTGTTTGCGGGAAATCTGTCGGTCGACAGCAGCACCGAGAAATACCTCCGAAGCCTTAGCTGCGAGCGCAGCGGGTTTTCGGGGCATTCCTCGAACAGATATTTAACCATTGTATCGCAAAGCCTCGGCGCGGCGGAATAGTCGCCCTGCGCGAAGATGTCCAGCGCCAGCTCAAGCGTCGGGGCGGTAAGCTTTACGTTGTCGTTAATGTACCCGAAGGTCTTTTCGTAGTCGGTGTTGATGAGCGGCATTGCGGCAAAAGCGATAATGAACCGCTCAAGCATTCCGAAGCCGAACCCCGCGCAGATATGGTCGAGCGGGAGCACCACGCCGTTTTCCGCCGAAGCGCGCGACAGCTTTTCTATGTCGAACCAGATGTCCGCCGCGCGGCGCTTTCCCTCCTCCGAAAGGACAAGGCTGCGGCGAGAAAATACGTTTTCCGCCTCCTCCAGCGACACGACAAGCCCCTTGTACTTCTCATAGGGCGTATCGCTCACCGCCATATTGCGGACTACCTGCTCGATATATTCCGAAAGATAGACCGAGATTAGCTTCTCGTAGGCACGGAGCTGCTCCGCCGAGCTTGTGAAATACTGCATTTTCTCACCTCTTACGATTGGATTTTGCGCCGTATCACGGCAGCTTCACCGCCGCCTGCCCGGGGTTGGTTATCGAAATGACCCCGCCATACATACAGTTAAGCTTGCAGGAATCGGTAAGCGCGGGCTTGTTTCCTATCATGACCGTCGGGCAGCCCGGCGCCCACGGCGCGGCTGTCGCCGGCATACACGGCTGCGGGGTGAGCACCCCGAGCGCCGCCGCAGTTGCCGCCGCGACCTGCGGATTTGCCATGCTGCTGCACATTCCGAACGGCATTACGTTCACGTTCGGCTTGTTGTCCATTATTGTCGCCGCGGGCTTCGAGCAGCCCATGACCTTGTTTTCGGGGGTAATATTCAGCGTAGACGGAGCAGCCCCGAACGTGCAGCTGCACATTGCTCCCGCCGTTACCAAAAGCGACATTCGTACCTCACTCCGTTCCCGCAGTGACCGTCACCGACTGCCCCTGCGAAATCTTCCCGCCGAACGGCGTAACGCCCGCCCTGCCGGAAGCCCTGTCCCAGCCCGTAATGACCGCGCTGTGCTTTCCGCAGCGCAGCGTGCAGCCCTCCAGCATTGCGGGGAGCTGCCCTGCGGGGCTTACCACGGTTATGCTCTCCGCGCCCTTGTTCGCCTGTTCCGCGGCGAGCAGCGTTAGCTCCGTCGGGGGGATATTGTTGCTCCGAAGATAAAGCGCGGCGCTTTTTCCGCCGTCCCAGCGCAGCTCACGCGGCGCGTAGCCCTGCATTGAAACGGAAATGCTCTCGCCCTCGCGCATAGGCGTTATGAACACATAATACCCGCCGTCGCGGTGCATGGCGCGCTCTCCGTCCTTTGTCACGACCGCCTTTTCCAGCGGGGAAAAGCTCTCCGCTCCCCCCACTCTCAAAACAAAGCTGACCGAGATCCTCATCTTCTCTGCCCTTTCTGCCTTATGCTGATATCCGCGCCGGTAACGCGCCTTGTTTCGCGAATTATCTCGGACTCTATGGCAAGCCCGCTGACCTTGTAAAAAAGGCACTGCTTCGGCGGGAGATTGAACGCCGTCCATATGCGTATCTTGTCCTCGTAGGGCTTGTTCTCAAAGGTTATGTTGAGGCTCTCGCCGCCGTCCGCAAGCGTCCCCGAAAGACCGTCCGAGATGATACGGCTGTCCGACAGCTTCTGATAAACGCTGCCGAGTATCCGCTGTTCGTCCGCCGCGCGAACCGCTATATCGGATTTCAGCGCGGTGAAGATCATGTAATGCAGGTCAAGAATGGACGGGGGATTTTTCACATGGGCGTCGTCGATAACGATGTCCCTGCCCATTTTCATATCGGAGCGCTCCTCGATGTCATAAAGGCAGACGCCGAGCATGAAGTTCCCCGTGTCGTCGGGACTGCACAGCCCGATAAGCTCGGGCTTTTCTATCGGCGGGACGCATTTCCTCCGCAGAAGCTCGACTATCGTCTTTCCCGCGTCGGATATGGCAGTATAGCTTCCCATAATTCCTCGCTCCTCCTTAACGCATGAACGTTGTGCCGTTTTCCGTTTCGGCGGTCAGCTTCAGCCCCGCCGCTACAAGGTCTGTCGGAGCGTACAGCACTTCTCCGCTGAAATACGGCACGGCAGACGGCGCGAACAGCTTGTCGCCGACATATGCAATATTGCTGTCCGGGGTCAATTCTATCAGCACATCATTCCCACGGAATATATAAACATCGCCGCTCACGCTGAATTGCAGCCCCGCTTCCCGCGCGAGCGCAGGCATATCAATAAACACCGTGCCGCCCTTTTCTATGCTCAATGTGTTGCTGTAAATATTGAGCGACGGAATGACCAGCTTGTATTCAAACAGGCTGTCGGAAATGCTGCCGTCCGAGCCGCTGCCCGTGCCGTCGCCGATATCGTCGGTGCTCGGGGTGAACTCCCCATTGTCCGCCGCCGCGATATCCTTCATTATCTCGTCAAGCAGGTCGGTGAACTCTCCCGCCCCCGCCGAGCCGCTGCCCGCAACGGAGCTTGCGTAATCCATGATGTCCTGCTTGTCGGAGGTGTTAAGCGCGCCGTCGGAAAGCCCGCTCGCGGCTTCGTTCAGCTTATCGGCGGCTTCATTCAGCTTTTCGGCTGTATCGGCGGTTTTCAGCTCGTTCAGCGCTTCGAGCGCCTTGTCAAGCTGCGCTTTATCCGCTTCGGAGGCGGTCTTTTTCGCTTCGGTCAGGTCTTTCTCCATGGCTGAAAGCTCCGCCGTGCCGACAGAGCCGCCCGAACCGCCTGCCCTGTCGGCTATGCTCTTTAACTCGTCCTTGATATCCTTAAATGTATTTTCGTCGGAAACCGCTCCGAGCGCCTGCGCCATTTTTTCGGCGGCGGACTTCGCTTTATTTGTATCGGCAAGCTGTTTCAGCGCTTCCAGCGCCTTGTCGAGCTGCGCCTTGTCGCCCGAGGAGGCTGCGGCGCTGTTCTTCGCGTCGTTGAGCAGCTTCTCGCATTCCTCCGCGCTTAGTAACCCCTTATCCGCGATAAGCGAAGCGGTGTATTTAAGCATATCGGATTTAAGCCCGTCGTCAAGCAGGTCGTCGGGGACGTTCTGCAATGCGGTTTTCAGCTTGTCATAAGCCGCCTCGGACTTGGACACGCTGCCGCTCGACGCCGCGTCCTCCATGTCGCCCAGAGAAGCCAGCGCCTGCTCCAGCAGCGCCCTGTCCACGTCGGAAAGGTAATCCTTTTCAACGGAAATTTTCGCGTTAAGCGCGCGGATATTGTCCTTGTCGGGCGAAGCGGAATTAAGCTCGCCGAACAGGTCGCCCATCAGCCCGCCTATCTCCGCGGCAACCTCCGCGCGCAGCGCGTCAAGCTGCTCCCGTAAAGCCTCGACCTGCTGCATCGCGCTGTCCGCAAGGGCGTCGTTTCCGCTGTTCAGCGCGTCGAGATATTTCCCGTAGGCGGTATCTATCCTGTCGTTAAGGTCGTCTATTTTCTTCTGCGAATCGGTAGCGGGCGCGGAAGCAGCCTCGGCAGCCGCCGCGTCGGAAAGAACGCTGTCCGCGCTGTCAGCCGCTGCGGAAATTACCGCCCTGCTAAGATCGTCGCTGCCGCTGTTCTCCGAAAGCGCCGACAGCAGCAGCCCGAGCAACGAAAGCCCCTCGGAAAGCTCCTTGTTGTATTCGTCGGAGGTGGTCGAGCCGGTGTTGTAGAACGCCTTATCCTTGGCGAGCTGCTGCGCGTCCGAAATGTCCGTGCTTAACTGCTGCAACACCTCCTGCTCCGTCATTCCCGAGCCGCCCTGCTTGTAGATGTCGTGAGTGCCGTTAAGTATCGAGGTTATTGTTTCCTCAATGCTGTCCATGAGCTCGTTCATCATTTCCCCGGACAGCTCCGCAGCGGCTTCGCTGTCGGTGCTGCCGCCGTTTACCATTGCGTCAAGCACAGCGAGGGTATTCGCCGACTTTTCCGCAGCCGCGCTGTCGCCCGAAATTGCCGCCGCGACAAGCTGCTCCTCAAGCTGCGCCTGCTTTTTCCCTACCGCGTCGGTTGGCTCCGCGCCTATCTCGCTCTGCGTATTGCTCATGCTTCCCTGTATCTCCGACTCCGCGTCGGAAAGCAGCGAAATAAGCGTTTCGTGCGCGGAAACGTCGTGATTTTTCAGTTCGGTTATAATGTTGTCTATCCTGTCGCAGACAACGCCGTAACAGTGGTTTTCAAGCTCGGCGCGCTTCTTTACCTTTACGGCGACAAGCGACTCCTTAGCGCTGCCCTCCGACGAGGCAATAACCGCGTCAAGCGAGTTCATCTCCCTTAACAGTCCGGAGCAGGTCGAATCGCCGATAAGCCCGAAAAGGTAGTTAAGCTCCGAAACCTCTTTTTCGTAAAGCTCGTGCTTTTTCTCAATTTCCTCGTCGTCATCGTCTGCGGTAGCGTCCGACTGCTCCTTTACCATTTCGTGGTGCTTCAGCACTGCGGAAAGCTCGGACATTTCTTTCGGGTCATACGCTCCGTCTATATCCTGCACGGACACGGGTTTTCCCGTGGTAAAGTCAACGACCGTGCCGTCCGCCTTGAAATACAGCGTTAACTCCAGCGAATCTATAACGGCGGCGTCGACTATGCGGGAATTTGTCAGCGTTATGTCGCTCACGCTCTCCGCGTCGGTGATATCATACCACACGCCCTCGTTAAGCTCCGATTTATAGTACACCTTATTCTGATTGGTGTCTCCGGCGTTCTTTTCGGCAAGAGCCTGATTTTCCTCGTTCAGCGCCTCGAAATCGATAAGATAAGTTCCGATAATGAGCGAGGAATTTTTTATCTTATCCGCAGCGGGGCGGTTTTCGCCGAACGCGAATACCCCCGCAAGCACTGCGCACAGTCCCGCAGCGCCGACAATTATCAGCGGCTTTTTCTTTGCCAAAACAACACCCTCTTTCATTTGTCGGATATCAGTCGGATATCAGTAGGATATCAGTAAACGAGCAGCTTTTCTCCCTCGGAATTTATCATCGGAGTAAGCTGCGCCATTTCCTCGCTGCCCTGATACAGTTTTACGGTGAAGCCCGATATATCCGCGAATGTCGAGCTCAAATGGGCGAAGCCCGACTTGTCGGTGCCCTCGCCGAGCAATTTGTCCCCGTAATAAAGCTCGAAGCGGTCGAACGCGAACATCTCCGAGGCAACGCCGAACGTTGACTTCATTCCGCTTTGCGAAACGCTCCATGTCCCCGCGACAAGCTTCTGCGCGCCGCCCTTTGCGGGCTGCATATCCAGCGTGCCGTAATACTGCATACCGTCGAACACGGCGGTGTATTTAAGCTCGCTGTCCCTGTAGAATTTCACCGTGAGCAGCGAGGTGTCGGAATAAACCGTGCTTATCGAGGTTATGGTCTTACCTATCTCCGTCCTTGCGCCTATCTTAACGCCCGCGTCGGTGCAAAGCTCGTAATGCGTCACGTCGTAGCTCCCGGGTATCTTGACCCCGAACTCGCACTTGTAGGTCGAGCCGAGAACGTTGACATACCACGACGGAACGCTGTCGTCCGTCATATCTCCCGAGGAAATGCCGTCCTCAACGTTTATAAGCTCCGCGCCGCCCGTCCCGAGCACCTTGTCGGCAATGTAGTTGGCGCTCTGGCGGTTGTAGGAGGAAATGCTCTTCGCGAAGTCAATGCGCATTTCATAAATGCTCTTCTGCTGCTCCATAAGGGCGATCTTCTTGTCGTAAAGGTCGGTGTATTCCACAAGACCCGCCATGTTGTCCCTTAACGCGTCGGAGTAGTCCTTCTGCATTTTCGAGAGGTAGCTTGTCGCGTTGGAATATGCCGCCTTTGATTCTTGGAGCGCGTCGAAGCCGTCGCTGAGCGCGCCCGTAAGCTCGTTTAACGCCGCCTCGCGCTGCTGCTCCGCCTCGTCAAGCTCGGTAAGGCTGACGAACAGCGCATAGCGCTCGTCCTCAAGATAGCGCTCGCCCGAGTAGGTGCCCTTGAACCATTCCTTCGGAATGTATATCGAGAAGAATATCAGCCATATCCTGTACGAGCCCTTCCACGGCTGCTCTATCTTGTCGAGGAACTGATTGTATTTCTTGATGAATACCTCGTAGTCTATCTGCTCGCCGCGCGCCTTGCAGGAATTTATGTAGCTCATGACGTTAGCCGCGTCGCTGCCGTATCTTCCCGAATAGACGCTCTTGACCGTTTCGGTGCGGCTCGCGGCGGCGTTTTTCTGCTCGACTGCCTTTTGATAGGTGTAGTCGTTGGACTCCGCGTAGCTCTGTATCTTTTTAAGGTCGGCGGTGGTAAGGCTCACCGTCGGGAGCTTGCACTTGAAAATATATCCCTTTGTGACGTCAGCGCCGACTATTTTCGACAGCTTCTTCTTCGCCGATTCATACGAGGTCTTTGCCTTTTTCAGGGCGGACTCCGCGTCGCTCACCTGCTTTTCCATGTACTCGACGTCGCTTTTCTTAGCCTCGCCCTTGGCGTAGTTTTTCTTTATGGTTTCAAGAGCCTCTTTTGCCTGCTTGAGCAGGTTTTCGTAATAGGTTATCTCGTATGCCTTGTAAACAACGGTGTAATACTGCTGCTCGCAGTTTGCCGTTTCGGACAGTATCGCGTCGTTGTACTCCATATTGAGCAGCTTTATCTCGCTCTGAATATCGGGCACCTTTGTCAGCAGCTCTATCTCCTTTGGCATACCGTGCTTTTCGGGGAATTTTATGTTGAACAGCAGCGAAAACCTTATCGTGCTTTCGTTGCGGCGGGTGTCCGCTATCGCGGAATACGCCTGTTTAAGCTGTATCTGCTTCTTTATCTTGCTGACGGTTATCCCGCGCAGCTTGTCGCTGTTTTTAAGGGTCAATGCCACCGCCTGCTCCAGCGTGAACGTCTTTTCCGAGGGCGCCGCGAATGCTTCCGTAACAATTGTCCCCGCCATGATGACCGCGCACATAAAAAGGCTTACCGCCCGTCTGAGCGTCCTTGCGAATTTCATGCGGCACCTCCTCTCATCACACTATACCAACTTCATAGAACAGCACCCTGCCGCCGCTGTAATAAAGCTTTACGAACACGTTGTCCTTTATGTATTTTGCAACGTCAAGCAGCTCCGGCGGTCTTATGCCGCAGTAGCTCAGCTGCTTTATGTCAAATTCCTCGGGAATGAAATCATATTCGCTGTATTTCACCGCGCCGTCGGGGACGGAATAGCCGTCCCGTTCCCCGCCGACCGACGCATTCATGAGCTGCGGCTCGCCCGTGATTATAAGGCGGTCTGTCTTGCCGTCCGCGCCGAAGATAAACCCGACGCCGAGCTTTGAATAATGCAGGATAGTCTTGCCGCCGAGCTCCCGCGCAACCGCGTTTTCCGTGAAGCACTGCTCCACGCGCTGCCTGTCAGCCGCGGCGTAGGAAAGGTACGCTATCTCCCCGCGCGACATCTCGCCGCTGTAAAGCAGCTCGCCGTCCGAGGAATAAATATCCGCGCTGCCGTTCGCCTGTCCGTCCTCGAAAACGCCCTCCAGCCGCATATCCGTCTTGTATTGATAGAGGATACCGCTGCCGCTGTATTTCCCCGCGAGGAAGCCGCCCGAATACACCTTTTCGCCGTCGCTGTAAAGCGTGCCCTCGCCCGTTCTCTCGCCGTTTACGAAGTCGCCCTTGTAGACAAGCTTTCCGTTTTCGTAAAGCTCGCCCTTGCCGTTGAACCGACCAGAACCGAAGCCGCCGCTGTATATCAGCTCGCCCGTGTCGGAGTAGAGCGACGCCTCGCCCTCAAGCATTCCCGAAACATATGTTCCGCTGACCTTGACGTTTCCGTTGCTGTAATATTCGGTGCCCGCGCCGCTGTAAAGGCTGTCGGCAAATTCTCCCGAATAAACCAGCCCGCCGTATTCGTCGTAAAGCCTGCCGCTGCCGTTGTATTCGTTGTCGTCGAACCGACCCTGATAAACCTGTATGCCGTTATTGTAAAGCTTGCCGTCGCCGCACGCCCTGCCGTCCTTCATCTCGCCCGCATAAAGCAGCGCGCCGTCCGCGGTGTAAACCTCCGCCTTGCCCGTTGCGGTGTGGAACTCGGGAGTATTGACGACAAGCCGCGTCGTGAAGAATGTTTTTGTGAGGAACGGCACCAGAAACCAAATTATCGCCAGAATTACAGCCGCCGTCAGCAGTATCCCCGCAAGCAGCGCGCGCTTCGCAACATACGAGCCGCCGAGCTTTATGTAATCCGAAAGCTCGGACGGCTTCTTTACGATGAAGTTTACGATGTCCTTCAGAAGATCCTTCGCCTTTTTTGCGACCATCAGCGGGAACTTCTTTATTTTGGAAAGCTTTACGGAAAGGCGGCTGATCGAGCTTTTTATAACGCCCTCGATACGCCTGAATATTATATCGAACACTGCCGCGCTTCACCGCCTTTCCCGCAATTGCTTATCAGTTCACCTTGACTATCGAGCCCTTTACCGACGTCTGCCCGTCGGAGCTTATGTTAAGCGAGCCGCCCGCCTTAACCTCGGTGCTGTCGCCGTTTATCGTTACCTTGGAAGATTTCAGCTTCGCGGAGCTGTCGCTGCTCATGGTGAGATTTCCGCTGTCCTCCATGAGTATTTTGGTAGACCCCGCGCTTATTGACACCTTTTTCTCCGCCTGTATGGTTATCGCGCCGTTTTCCGCGTCCATTTTTATTATATTCTTCTTGTCCTTGTCGGAAACGGTGACGCAGTTTTTCTCGTCGCTTAACGTTACGATAAGCCCGTTTTTTGTCACTATATCGATATGCTCCTTGCCGTCCGTGTCGTCGAATATCAGCTTGTGGCCGTATTTCGTCTGCACCGTGCGGACTGCGTTTTCCTCCGCTATCTCAACGGGGGGCTTGAAATTCTTGTTCCAAAGCGACCCTATAACGTAGCCGCGCGTAATGTCCCCGCCCGCGAATGACACCAGGACCTCGTCCCCGACATTCGGGAAGAACAGCATACCCCACTCCGCGCCGCTCATAGGCGTGCAGACGCGGATAAAATCCGTTTCGTAGTCGGGTATGTCAAGGTTGAGCAGCTTCACCTTGACCCTGCCGAGCTTTTCGGGGTCGTTTATGTTAGTGACCACCGCGGGGCAGACGCCGTAATAAAGCTGCTTCTTGTCCTCGCTGCCGTCCTCAAGATATTCAAGCAAACTCATATTCCGTTACCCCCAAGCTCCAGCCGAGTGGTGAACCGCTCCTGCGAGAGCCTGTGCGTCACCTTTTTTATGTAGTAGGATTTCTCGAAGCTGCTGCCGAAGCCGCTGAGCTCCGCGAACACTCCCGGTATCATCTCGGGCAGCCCGTTTATCTCGACCTCGCCCTCGACCGAATCATACGAGCGGCGGTCAAGCTCCGCCTGCGCAAGCGACTTCGCTATCTCCCCCGTCGAGGCGGAAACGTCCACGATGGTTTTCACCATATTGCCGGTGATGGCGCTGTTTGCAGCCGCGCTCGAGCTGCTGCCGCTCTCCAGCCCGTTCACCGAGGTCACCTCGCTCTTTATCTGCTTTTTCTCGTCCTGCTCGTCGTTGTTGACGACAACTACCTTTGAGAACCGCCTGCGCAGCCCCGTTTCCATTGAGAAGCCGTAAATATGCGTCTTTGGGGTTATCTGCACCAGCGACGTCCTGTCCTCGCCGAACGGGACGAAATACGCCTTTCCGAGAAGTATGTAAAAGCTGTAGTTAAGCCGCTTCGCAAGCCTTACCACGAAATCGTAGTCGCTCTCGTTGAGCTGCGAAAACGGCAGCGTGAGCTCGGGAGAAGCGGTTATCTTGGACGAGGTGATAAAGCTGCTGTACAGCGCGAGGGTGTCCTTTACCGCGTCGCTGTATTTTTTGCGGTTGGTCTTTATCTCCGAGCGGAAGCTGTTCATCATCATGCCCTTGCCGTCAAGACAGGTCACCGTTATCGAAAAGCCCATGTCCGCAATGTATTCCGCCCGAACCGAGTCGACGTGCCCAATAAACACCTCGGTGAGCTCCTTGCCGTAGCCCATGCTTACGGTTACTTTCTTCCCAAGCTTCAGCTTCTGCGACAGCTCCTTGTCCATTTCGTAGCCCTCGCCGCTTTCGACAAAGCCGTTGAATATCGTGAAGTCCGCGTAGCTTGCCTCGTACATCGCGGTGAGCTGCACCGTGACCTCGCGCACCGAAAATTTCTCCGTTATTTCGTAACCGTCCACGCTGACCGAACAGCCGCTGTCCGAAAAGCCGCTGTATTTCTTCCTCAGCTGATCTATGCTGAACTTAGCCATTCTGCGACCTCTCAGTACTCAACGGGCGGCGCGGAGCCGTTTCCCGCCGCGCTCTGCTTCTGCTCCGCTATCTTCCTGTTGTGTTCCTTTATTTTCTCAATGTTCGCCTGCGTCGCGCTCTCCGCAGCCGCCTGCTCCGCGTATCTCGCCGCAATGCTCGCCGCGTATGCAACGGGAGTAGTCCTGCCCGTAAGGTCTATTTCCACCGCAAAATCATATGCTATAACGGTGGTGTCAATGAGCAGCCTGCTTTCCTGCGCGTCGAAGTCGGACACGCTCACGCTCTCGACATATCCCGGGGAGAAAACGTATGCGTGGAGCAGCCTGCCGTCGTCGCCGAAAACCATGAGTATCATCACGTTTATCTTCGACATCAGCTTCGAGGGGTTGAAAAAACCGAGCCCTTTCGTAAGCGTGAGATGGTTCAGCTCCCGCTTCTCGCCGCGGTGAACGGCAACGGTGAGGTTATCGCCGCCCTCGTGATAGGCGGTGTAGTTCTCCTTTTTGAGAGTAAGCCCGCTCACCGACTTGAAGCCGAGCTTGAAGCCGTCCAGCACCATGCAGAAATTATAGCCCGAATAAGGATATGCGCTCGTCAGAAAATCCATATCCATTACAGCTCACCGCCCCGCTATTTTATCAGTCTGCCGAAAAAGTCTTTTCGGCAGAAAATGAATATTGAATAACGAATAACGAAGAATGAATAACAGTGGTATCGGCTCCGCCGATCGTTTTGAAAAATGCGGTCATACCGCTTGAAATCCGTGCCCGCAGGGCACACCGCAATTATTCATTATTAACTTTTCATTATTCATTAAGATGTTATATCGTTAAGTCGATATGTCGAAAACGTTCTTTTTCTCGCTCTCGCCGTTAAGGCGCTTGTTTATCTTGGAGATCTCCCTGCACCAGCGCAGGCGCTCCTCGTGCTCCATGTTCATAATGGATTCATACGACCAGTGGAAATAATACGCGATAAACGCGACTTCCTCGTATATCTTGTCAACGGGATATCCCTTTATCAACGCTGTTCACCTCATTCAAAAATGACCGGCGCGCGGAACTGCCGCCCGCACTGCGGGCAAACGCAGCTAATCTCGGGCGCGGACGCCATGTTTATTTCCTGATAAAAGCTCTGCAAAAACGCAAGGTCGGCGGTGAAAAGCTTCTCCACCACCCTTGTGTCAACGATAGGCAGATCGCCCAGCCGCGTTATCACCCTCGACAGCAGGATTATCGTAAGATAGCTCGGGTTCTGCTGCACGCGCGGGTCTTTAAGCGGGACTATCTCGTCCGCCGCCGTTGCGAGCCGCATTACGCCGTCCTTGTGGAGCACTCCGTCGGGGTCGAGATAACCCTTCGGGAGAGTGAATTTATATTCTGTCTGAAAGCTCATGTCATTCCCTCCGAAAGCCTGAAAGGGCATAGTACACCCATATTATATTCCGATAATATTACAGACATTATATCATTTTTTTCCGCAAAAGTCTACAAAATTCGCATTCTTGCCCGTTGTGTTTATCAATTTTGTACATATACCCAAAATTCAACTTGGAATTTTGTAACAAATATTCGCCGAAAAAATATAGATTTTTTGGTCGGATTATGTTATAATATAACAAATCATTGCGGCGAGGAATGATGACAGTGAAAACGGCTTACAGCACGGGTCAAAGGAAAACTCCGGCGCGGGCAGACTCCCCCAAAAAGGCCGCCGAACGGCGGCAGGAAACGCATGAGCCCGTTTTCGCGGGTAATTCCGCGGAGCTTGAGCTGCTTCGGCAGGAGCTGCGCTGTCGCTCGGACAGACTGAGGAACACCGCCGTCCGCGAAACGGAAGCGAAAAAGCTTCCCGAAAAAAAGGAAAGCGCAAAGGAATACACCGCGAGGATAGAAAACGACCGCGAAACAATGTACCTCGGCGCGGACAAGGAAAAGAAAACGCTGCTCGCCGCCGCGAACCCGAGAGGGCGCGAGGCGTCGCACGGCGAGGAGGACTGCGGCTATATCTCCGACAGCTCGAGATGCTCCGTAAGCTCCGCAGTGCCGAAGCAGCGCGATGAATTTACCCTCGAAAACAGCCGTCTGTCCGACGACGGCTTCATTTACACCGCCGCGGAGGACGAAAAGCTGGAGCGCGACGGAGAGGGACAGATACGCAGGGCGGCGGAGCCTTTTTCCTCCGAAAAGGACGAACTTACCGCCGATGAAATAAAAGAAACAAAGGGTCTTTCCGAGGAGGAGGACACCGAGCTGTCGGGGCTTTCCGACCTCGCGCAGTCGGTGCGGCAGCGCAGCAGCGCGCTTGTCCTCTCGGCGGAAAAGCAGACCCGTAAAATAATCAACCACATATCCGAACAGAAGCCGTCCGGCGACGATTTCTTCGACTTCCTGCGCAGACGCGGCGACGAGGACGAGGTACAGCCCGAAAGCGGTTCGGACAACGGAACGGAAGGTATTGCTCATGAAGAAGATCATTAAGCAGGTGCTCGGGGAGTTCAACTGGAAATACCTCGAGGGTGACGACGTGATAAAGCTCGACGTCGAGGGCGAAAGCTCCAGCTGGAGCAGCTTCATCAGGATAGAGAGCGAGGATATGTTCTCGTATTATTCGGTGCTGCCCGCAAAGGCTGAACCCGACAGGCTGGGCGCAATGTCGGAGCTTCTGCTCCGCATAAATTATTCCGTGAGAGTAGGCAGTTTTGAAATAAATCTATCGGACGGCGGGAACAAGGGTCAGATAATGCTCAAGACCTACGGCATAATGCCCGAAAAGCTCGCCGACGAAAACGCCGCCGCCGCTGCGGAGATAGTCAGAAAGGTCATCGCATACAATATGCTGACGATGGATTATTACGCAAAACCGCTGCTCAGGGCAATATATTCCGACGAGATCAATTTTGATGAAATTTTTAAAACCACAGAAAGGGGTGAACAGATTTGACGTTTAGCACGCTAAACGTTGAAATCGCATCAAATGGCAGAATACTTATCACCGGGCGTTTACGTTGAGGAATTTGATTCCGGAGCTTCCCCCATGGAGGGCGTAAGCACAAGCACGGCAGGCTTTATCGGAGTTACGGAAAAAGGCCCCAAGGACGGCGCTCCCGTTCTCGTGACCAATTTCGCCGACTTCCGCCGCACCTTCGGCGGATACCTCTCCGAGCTTGAGTTCGGCGAGTACCGCTTCCTTGCGTACTCCGTGAACCAGTTCTTCGCAAACGGCGGCTCGCGCTGCTACATAAAGCGCGTTGTTCCCGCAGACGCAGCCTACGCTGCAAGCACCGAGGACGTTGACTCCGCTCCCGTAGTTTTCTACGCAAAGGATCCCGGAGCATGGGGCAACAAGGTAACGGTAAAGGTAGCTCCCTCAAGCAAGTTCAAGACGCAGATCCTCGCGATCGTCCCCACCGCTAACACCGTAAAATATCAGGTAAAGAACTCGTCCGGCTTCTCCGAGGGCGACGTTGTTGCTTTCCTTGACGGCGAAAAGCGCGTTGAAACCGTTGTAACAAGCATCGACGGCGACTTCATAACGCTTGCCGACGCTCTCGACGAGAGCGCAGTCGACACCGCGCTCGTGCCCTCCAAGGTGCTCTGCACCCTCGAGGCGGATATCGAGATCGCTTACGACGGTCAGATCGAAAAGTATGAGTTCGTTTCCCTTAACACTAACACTCCCGACTACATCACACAGAAGCTTGCAAAGAGCGAGCTTGCTGTAGTAGCCGTTTCCGCTCCCGAAAGCCCCGTTTCGCTCTATGAGCTTATCACGGGCAACAAGGCGGGCGGCGAGGTGGTAATAAACCTCTTCGGCGGCAGCAACGGCTCCGCCTCCGCTCTCAGCGCGGCGGATTATATCGGCGAGGACAAGGGTCCCGGCGAAAGAACGGGTATCCAGTCCTTTATCGACAACAACGACGTAAGCATAATGGCTGTCCCCGGCATAACCGACGCTTCCGTTCAGATGAGCCTTATCGCTCACTGCGAGAACCTCGGCAGCCGCTTCGCTATCCTTGATGTTCCGAAGGATATGAAGTCCGTCAACGATATCGTTGACCACCGCAACATCTTCGACAGCGCTTCCGCAGCTATGTATCACCCGTGGATAAAGGTTTTCGACCCGCTCACCAAGAACACCGCGGCTATCCCGCCCTCCGGCTCTGTTGCAGGCATTTATGCGAGAACGGATAACTCCAGAGGCGTATGGAAGGCTCCCGCAAACGAGGTAGTAAGCGCCTGCGTAGGTCTTGACGCGAACTACACCACCGGCGAGCAGGATATCCTTAACCCCAAGGGCATTAACCTTATCAGAAGCTTCCCCGGTCAGGGCATAAGAGTATGGGGCGCAAGAACGCTCAGCTCCAACCCGCTTTGGAAGTACATAAACGTAAAGCGTCTGTTCATCTTCCTCGAGGAGTCCATCAAGGCAAACACCAACTGGGTAGTGTTCGAGCCGAACGATCAGGTGCTGTGGCTCAGAGTAAGACGCACTATCGAGGTATTCCTGTCCGGTATGTGGAGAAACGGCGCGTTCGCAGGCGGCACAGAGGACGAGGCGTTCTTTGTCGACATCGGCCCGTCCACAATGTCAAAGGACGATATCGACAACGGCAGGCTGGTATGCGTTATCGGCGTCGCTCCCGTTAAACCCGCTGAGTTCGTTATCTTCAGACTGACTCAGAAAACCGCTGAACAGTAATCTTATAGGAAAGGAAAGTTACCGAAATGGCACTTGAACAGTATCCGTACAAGAATTATCGGTTTAAGGTCGAAATAGACGGCGTTATGGTCGCGGGCTTCAACGAGGTCACGGGCTTCGACGCTACAATTGATGTTATCGAATACAGAGAGGGCGACGCGGCGGTCAACACTCCCCGCAAGCAGCCCGGTCTTGTAAAATACGGCAACATCACCTTCAAGCGCGGCGTTATCGACGAGAACGAGTTCTTCCCGTGGGTAGAGGAGGCTTTCACAGGAAACCTTACCCGCAAGACCATCGTCATCAACCTTTACGACGATTCGGACGCTATCGTGGCTTCGTGGCAGCTCATCAACGCATGGCCCGCAAAGTATACCGGTCCCGATCTCAACGGTATGGGCGCAGAGGTAGCTATTGAATCCATCGAATTTGCTCACGAGGGTCTGAGCAGACTTGCAGTTTAACCTAACTTAATTATCCACGCTGCATTACCCGATCGAAACGCTCGGAACGTTCCTTGGGTAATGCAGTTTGGCGATTATGCGGTAATTTTTCGGAGGACGGGGGGATAAAATGACCATAATAAAGCCGTTTAAGGCAGGCAAGGGTCTTGCGCCGACCGTGCGCAATATCTCCACTCTCGGAAACGATATCCCCGACAACGCCGCCATGTTCCGCGACGAGGAGCTGACCTACAAGCAGGACAACGCCATGACGGGGGAGATCCTGCTGACGCTTCTGGAGGCGTTAAGGCAGTTCCGCGTGCAGAGCGGCGGGAACATCTCGGTGTCGAACAACACCACCGTCATCAGAAACAATATTTGCAGCATAGTCAACAACTACCGCGCGGCAGGCGGGAGCGGCTCGGTAAGCCTTAACCTGCTGCTGCAAAGCATAAGCGACGCATTCTCCGCCGAAGCCCCCTCGCAGCAGAGCACGGAGCTTCTCATAAACCGCCTTTCCGAGCAGCTGAGCTCGCTCGGGATAACCCCGACAAAGCGCAGCGCCTCCGTATCGGAAATTCGAAACGGAAACGCCTATAACGCAGGCATGGGGCGCACGGCGGAATTGATCCTAAAAAAAAACGCTGATCTGAGCGGTAACACCGCCTTTTTCGGGGATATTATCGGGGAAATTCTCCCGCACACGGCGAACGAACCCACCGCGGCAAACGAGGTAAGCCCCGCTCCGAACGGCTCGCGCGGCGCTGCCGAAAGCCTGCCGCTTCGCGAAAGGAACGAAAAGCGCGCTCCCGAGCCGAAAGAGCCTTTCTCCTTCAATGCTCCCAATGCTCCCAAAGCGCCCGAAAACAGGCTCTCCGATATTTTCCCGCTGATTCCCGTTTTTTTCAAGGACAAATCGCGCTACGAAACGCATTCCTCGCACACCGCACATACCACACATTCGATACATACAACGCATTCCGCACAGAATAACACCGAATTTCGGGACAATTCCCGTATCATCGACAGGTCGGGCGCTTACAACGGCTCGGCTGATTCGGCTGATTCGGCGGTCGGGTCGGAGCGCGGCGTTTCGGGGGCAATTGCGCCCGAGGATATGCCCGCCGTTCCCGCCTATTCCGATAATTCCCCCTACCCGCCCGCACCCGCTGTCGGCGGCTATACCATTAACGCCGCGAATTTTCTTTCATCGAATTTCTATTCCGACATTGCGGACACGCTTGTCGGCGCAGCTGCGCATATCGGCGGGCAGACGATAAACGCTCCCGCAAAATCGGTTTTCGCGGAGTATAATTCCGCGCAGAGCGTAACGGGCGCGGCGTTTTTCGGGGATTTTGTTTCAAACAGGGCATTTTATTCACGCGCCGCAGACCGCGCCGCCTTTGTCGGCGGGGAGCGTGCGGCTTCCGAGCTTATCCTGCTCAACAGCTACAACACGGAATATGAGCGCTTTCTCCGCGGGGACAACATCTCGCGCGAAGAAGCGGTTTATCATATATTTCACCATTCTCCCGCCGACGCGGGAAAAACAGGCGAAAAACCGGCGGCGCGCCGTTCACCCGAAACGGAGAGCGAGCCCGCCGCGAAAATACCCCCCGAAGCCGCCGCGAAAAGCTACGGCTCTGACGTGATAAGCAAGCTCCCCGAGGGCTCGGCGGAGGTCGGCGCGGGCTTTGTCGGGGGGAATATCCTGCCGCATACGGAGGAGCTTTTCTATCTTGGGGACGGCGCTTTTTCGGGGGGAATTTCTCCCTCGGACAGCTCCGCAAATCCACAAATCACACACGGCGCGGCGGAAAATAATGCGCCGCAGTTTCCCGAAAAAACGCACGGCGCGGCGGGGAACAATGCGCCGCAGTATCCCGAAAAAACGCACGGTGCGGCGGGGAACAATGCTCCGCAGTATCCCGAAAAAACGCACGGCGCGGCGGGAAATAATGCGCCGCATTATCCCGAGAAAACACACAGCGCGCCTGCGGAGGAACGCCGCATTATCCCGAAATTTTTCGGGACGGACATCTCGGATAACACCGCCCCGCCCGCTGCGGCGAGCCGTTTGCGGCATTCCGAGTTCATGAATGTTATGACGAGCGTTTTCGGGGATATTTTCCGAACGGTGCAAAACAGCGCGGTAAACAACGATATTAACGCGGAATTATCCCCGCGTAATTACTCCGTCGGGAATACCGTCAACCGATACTCCGACAAATTCACCGAACTGAATTATTACGGCGGCGATCGGCTTGTTTTCGGCGGGGACAACGCCGCGAACGGGCAGAATTTACAAAATCGGTCAACGCCCGCGCCGCAGAAGCCGAAAACGGATATTTTTGTCGGGACGGAGCTTTCGGAGTTTTCGGAACTTGCCTATTCCCGCGCGGAAACGATTTACAGCAGCTTAAACGCCGCTTTCGGGAACAATATCGAGCGCCCCGAAGAAAGCGCCCCGAGCCGTTTTACGGAGCTTTTCCGCGCGACAAACAGCTACGTTTCGGAGGCGTCGAGCCTTGCTCCCGCGAATGCGCAAAGCGGCGCGGCGGTCGGAGCAAATCCCGTTTCGGGCGAAACGGTCAAGCTTGCCACGGCGAACTACACGGATTATTCCAAGGTAATGACGAGCGTTTTCGGGGATATTTTCCGAACGGTGCAAAACAGCGCGGTAAACAACGATATTAACGCGGAATTATCCCCGCGTAATTACTCCGTCGGGAATACCGTCAACCGATACTCCGACAAATTCACCGAACTGAATTATTACGGCGGCGATCGGCTTGTTTTCGGCGGGGACAACGCCGCGAACGGGCGGTATACCCAAATCCCCCCGAATACCGCCGCGCAGAAGCTCCCGCCGGATATTTCCGCGGGGACAAAGCCCGCTCCCGCCCGCGCGGAAACGCTGTACAATGGCTTTTTTGCTGCGGGCAATGCTTCGGAAAAGACATACGAAAAGCTTTTTGAAGCGCTGATATACAGCGGGAATTTCCCCCTGCCCGAATACCGCGCAAGCGGCGCGCACAGCAATGGCGATATTGCCGCAAGGCATTCGGGAGCGCGCCATGCAGAGCCGTTAGTCGGCGCCCGCGCGGCTGAAAAGACATCTCCCGCCGCTGCGGAGCTTTCGCAGGCAGGGGCGGCAAATGCGGCTTCGGCGGCAATTTACAACATCGGAATATTCAACCGCGCGCAGGAATTTGTTGAAAATGTGCTCGGGCGGGCAGGCGTATTCGGCGCGGAAACCGCCGCGGCGCTTATCCGTTCGGATAATTTCACCGAAATATACCGAAAGGAGCATAGCAAGACCCTTGAGCGCCTGATACACCATATCTCCCCGAACACCGCCGAGGTTTGGCGCGCGCCGAACGAAAGCGCCCCCGAAGCCGACCCCACGGGAAACCGCTCCCGCGAAAATGAGCGCGGATATTCCCCGACCGAGCAGCTTATTCACGCCGAAAGCCCGCGTTACGGCGGCACGGCGGCTTTGCCGCAGATGTCCCGCGCGGCGGTAAGCTCCCGAAACGGCTTGACCCGCGAGCTGCTCCACAGCGCCGCAGCGGTGCTGCAATATTCGCAAACGATACAAAAAACAGCGGGCGCGCCCCCGCTCCGCGCGCTTATGCGGCGCAGCAGCACGCGGGACGGCAACGGCAGCAGCGGCAGCACAAGCTCCCCCTTGATTTTCGGGGACAATATACGGCAAACGCTGCAAAGCTATATCACGCACGGCGGCTTTTCGTTCAGTTCCGCCCCGTCGGAGTATTATCGGGCGATATTCCCGAAAAGCTCCGCAGGCGCTTTGCCAAACGAGCCGAACGAGCCGAACGTTCCGAACAAACCGAACGAGCGTTCCGCCCGCGAGATAGAGCATTATATCGGTGGGAATATTACCCTCCCCCCGACAGAGCCGCCCGCGCAGTACAAGGCAACCCCCGCAGCCGCGCAGCGCGGGAGCATTCACGGCATGGGCGCGCTTGTTTCCGGAGATGCTCCGCAGCCCGAGGGAACGCTCCCGCAGCCTCGTAACGCCGCTTTGGGCGACAGGCTCGTGTTCAAGGAAAATATAACCGAATTATTATCCGGCGGCAAATTTTTCTCCGAGAAAAACACCGCCGCACGTTATCCCGAACCGAACGCAAACGCCGAGCCGCTGACCCTCGCGCTGAACGAAACAGCGGACAGCGCCGAAGCCGCTCGGGAACACCCCTCCCCACAGGGCGAAACAGGCGCGGAGCAGCCCGAAGCGGCGCTCCCAACCGCGGAGGAAATATACAGTCAGCTCAACATCGACAGCGACATCACAAGGCTGTTAAGCAGCGAGGAAGCGCTGAGCAGCTACGTCAGGAATCAGATAAACAGCTATTTTTCGGAGCAGAACTCAAACCGCGCGGACAATATGATCCTTAACAGCTACCGCAGCGTTGAGATAATATGCGAGCGGGTTCTGTCAAGGCTGGAAAGCCGCCTTAAAACCGAAAGACGGCTGAGCGGCAGATAGCCGATATGGTAAGCAAGGTAAACTTGGAAAAGGCAGGTGGCAGATATGGAGAAGGCAGCATTCTATCTTGTTTCGGGCAACCCCTCGGTGCGCTCGGCGAACAAGGAGCTTTACATGAACGTTATGTTCAACCCCGAAACCTATTCGGTCGAGTCCTCGGCGGAATATTCCCCCTCCTCCAACCTCAATTCAAAACAGGATTTTCTCCAGTTTACAAAGCTCGGCGCGCGCACGCTGACGATGGATCTGTATTTCGACACGCTTAACGGAACGTCGGATCTGATGGACTCCCTGACAAGCGTATCGGCGCAGCTCAAGGACCTTTTCTCCATTACACCCGACGAGGACGTGCGGTCAAAAATAAGCAAGCTGCACAAGCTGATAGAATTGCAGCCGTCGAGCGACAGGAACTTCCGCCCGCCCGTCGTTGAGTTTCAGTGGGGCAACTTCATGTTCCTCGGCGTCGTCACGAGTATGAGGGAAAAATACGATATGTTCCTGCGGAACGGTTACCCCGTCAAGGCGACGGTAACGCTCACCATGCGGGAATATTTCGGCACCGAGGACGACATCAAAGCCACCCTCGACGAGGCGAAAAAGGCGGCGCAGCAGGGTATTCTTTCCTCGGCGATAGAAAGCTACTCCGAATCGGCAAAGCAGATACTTTCCTCTTTACTTTAAGGCAGCAAAGGAGATACGATAACATGAAAAAATTGGTCATCTTCTCAATAATTCTGGCTGTCGCTGCCGGTATCGCGGCTTCGCTGCTGTTCGCGCTCACCCCGTCGGATTACATTCTGGACTATTCCGTTTACGACGACAAGCTTTATACGCTGTCAAGCTACAGCCACGGCATTTACCTCAAATGCTCCGATAAGCAGGGCATAATTTCCTCGCACAGGCTTAAATACCAAAGCGGGAAATACGCAGGCTTGCTCGCCGATAACGAAAGAGTGTATACGCTGGCGGTGGACGGGTCGGATATCGTTATCGACGAATTTGACGCCGACGGGAGCTATCTCAAGGAAATGCTCCGCGTGCCGGGAAACGAGCTCGGAATTTATAACTGCCAAATAAAGCAGTGCTTCGTAAGCTCCGAAAACGACTCCTCAAAGCTTTTCACCGATATAATAATGCTGACAGGCGGCGACGTTATCGTATTTCCCATATTCAAGGACACCGTTCAGCAGATGATACACTACGACATCAACTGCGAGGATATGCTGATATGGGCGCAGAGATGCAACGACGGGCTGTATTACATGACGGCGCGCGGCGAGCTGTTCCTGCTCTCGGGCAACGGCAAAAGCTACCCTATAGCCTTTGAAAACGGCGTCGTTCCCTATGAGCCGCAGGCGTCCTATTACTCGTTGTTCCTGACCGACGCAGGCAGTATTTCATTGAAGCAGATTGTAGCTTTCCCTGCCAATGACGA
>JBJFHP010000231.1:0-6766 GCA_051893715.1 Oscillospiraceae bacterium | reverse complement strand
CAGAAGAATACTCTGCGACCTGCTCGGCGAGCTTGCGGAAAACGGCGAGTTCCCCAACGACCTCGAAACGCTCGGGGAGATCGCTTCCGATATCTCCTACGGCAACGCTAAGAGGTACTTCGGCTTCTGATAAAATAATTATCCCCGTCCGCGTGGCGGGGATTTCAGGCTGTGGATAAACCCTGAAAACAGGGTTTATCTTAATGAATAATGAATAATGAATAGTGAATAAATGTGGTGTGCCCTGCGGGCACGGATTATAAAAGTGCAATATAATCTTCGGAACAATCGGCGAAGCCGATACCACCATTATTCATTCTTCGTTATTCGTTATTCAATATTCATTATTTGTCGAAAAGACTTTTTCGACAAGCCGTGATCCCCGTCCGCGTGGCGGGGATTTGTTTGGAAAGGAACAACATGGCAGAAATAAAGGCAAATCTCTCCGAAAAAGACAGAAACTTCCGAGAATTTGCGCTTAACGGGAATATGTGGAAGGTCGTCGCGGAAATATCGCTCCCGCTGATGGCATATCAGGGCTTCACCAACCTGTTTAAGATACTGGATACCATCATGGCTTCACACATAAGCACGGACGCGGTGTCCTCGATAGCCTATATCTCGCAGATAAGCTACCTCATTTCCGCAATAGGGACGGGGCTGTCTATCGGCGGCGGCATGAAAATAAGCGAGGCATACGGCGCGGGCGACTACACCCTTGTAAAGAAACGCGTCAGCACGATATATGCGATCTGCGCGGGGATAAGCGCGCTTGTGCTGCTTATGATTCCGTTTGCGGAATTTTTCCTGCGGCTGGGCGGCACGACCGATTCCATGATAACCGTCGGTACGCAGTATTTTGCAGTCGAGCTGGGCGCAATAACGCTGAACTTCTTTAACTCGGTCTATATTGCGATAGAACGCGCGCGGGGCAACTCAAGGCTGATTTTACGCCTTAATATCGTGATACTGCTGTTAAAGCTTGGGCTTACCGCGTTGTTTGTGTATGTGCTTAACGGCGACGTGGTAACTATCGCTATGGCAACGCTTATTTCTCAGGCGGTTTTCTTCCTGTTCGCGCTGCGCAATATGAGGGACCCGGAAAGCCCGTTCGGATTTTCGATACGCGCAGTTTCGTTCCGCAGGGAAACCGCGCTGCCTATGCTTAAAACCTCGCTGCCCGCTGCGGCGGAACGCGCTGCGTTCGCTTACGGAAAGCTTATCGTTAACTCAATGTGCACCGTTTACGGCGATTCGACCGTCGGCGCGCTCGGCGTTTCGAACAATATCGGCGGGTTTTCGACCTCGCTCCAGAACGGCTTTCAGGAGGGCGGCGCTTCCATAATAAGTCAGAACATCGGCGCGGGAAAGCATGACCGCGCGCTCGACGCGTTCAGAAAAACTCTGATAATAAACATCGGTATCGGCGTATTGTTTACCGTTATCGTCCTGTTTAACCTTGACTTCATATGCGGCTTGTTCGCGGGCGGCGACGAGGAGTTCCGACTGCTGATAAAAAGCGTTTCCTGCTATGAAATTCTCGGAATTATCACCCTCGGAATTAACGCGGCGGTTATGGCGCTGCTGTACGGCTACGGTTATACAAAGCTCACGCTTATGCTTAACGGCGCGAGGATATTTGTTTTCAGAGTGCCCGTGCTGTGGTATCTCCAGAATTTCACCGACCTCGGCGGAGAGAGCGCGGGTATCGTAATGCTTGTCAGCAACATCTCCGTAGGCGTTCTCGCGATAATTACCGCCGTGATAGTCGTAAGGCAAATCAAAACAAGGTATATCGAAAACAAAAAGGAGAAGCCGTAATATGACAGTCGCAAAGGATAACAGCGGGGATTTCACATCTATCTCCGAGGCGGTGTCCGCCGCAGCGCCGGGGGATATTATTTATGTCAAACCGGGGGTTTACAAAGAGCGCGTTGAGATACGCGTTCCCGATATCACGCTCGAGGGAGAGTCACCCGAAAACACGATACTGGAATGTGGCTTTTATGCGCGAATGACAAACGACAACGGCGAAAAGCTCGGGACTTTCAGAAGCTACACAATGCTTGCCAACGCCGACGGATTTACCTGTCGGAATATGACGATATCGAACAGCGCGGGCTTCGGGCGGGAGGTCGGACAGGCGGTCGCGGTCTACGCCGAGGGCGACTGTATTTTGTTCGAAAACTGCCGCATACTCGGGCATCAGGACACGCTTTTCACAGGACCTCTTCCATTTAAGGAGATCGAAAAGGGCGGGTTCAGAGGCCCGACGGAGTTTTCCCCGAGAATAGCGGGGCGGCAGCTTTACCGCCGCTGTTACATCGAGGGCGAGGTCGATTTCATCTTCGGAAGCGCGCACGCGGCGTTTGACGAATGCGAGCTTTTCTCTCTCGACTGCGGAAATGAGATAAACGGCTATGTTACCGCCGCGTCAACATACAAGGACGATAAATGCGGGTACATTTTCAAAAACTGCCGCTTCACCTCAGACTGCCCCGCGGGAACGGTATATATCGGCAGACCCTGGAGAAACTACGCAAAAACTGTCCTGCTGAACTGCGAGCTAGGGGCGCATATTGATCCCGCGGCGTTTCACGACTGGGGCAAGGAGGAAGCGCATGAAACGGTGCTTTACGGGCTGCACGGCTGTTACGGCGAGGGGTTCAGTCCCAACAGGCTCGCGCCGTTTGTGACCCTTCTTTCGGACAAGGAGGCAGAGCGGCAGCTGTCATATTTTGACGAGATCGCCGCCGCTTTTGAATAGTAATACAAAACCGACTTCGCAAAAAACGAAGCCGGTTTTTCATATACTGCCCCCGATAACGCCGATTAAAGCAAGCCTGCGATCGTCGTCAGCAATTCATTTATGTTGACAGGCTTTGCGATATTACCCCGGTATGCTCTGCGTCAACGGTTCCGGTAATTCCGATGCCCTTTTCACGGCTTTATTTCAGCCATCTGTTAAGCGTTCTTTTGAGCACCTTCATATCAAGCGGCTTTGCGATATGCTCGTTCATTCCGACGGTCTTTGCCGCCTGAACGTCCTCCGCGAATGCGTTCGCCGTCATTGCGACAATGGGTATATTCCTGCAATAGCTGCGGTCCATCGCGCGGATAGCCCTTGTCGCGTCGTAGCCGTTCATCTGCGGCATCTGAATATCCATAAATATCAGGTCGTAATACCCGTCCCGACAGGCGGTCATCATATCCACCGCCGCCTTTCCGTCAACCGCGCGCTCAACGGCAAGACCCGTCATTTCAAGTATTTCAACGGCGATCTCCGCGTTAAGGTCGTTGTCCTCCACAAGAAGAACGCGCCTGCCCGAAAGCTCCATTTTTGACAGCTCGTGAAGCGGCGTGCCCTGTTCGGAAGGCTCGTCCCTGCCCACAAGGGCGCTGAACGTCTTTTCCAGCCTTGAGCGGAAAAGCGGCTTGCTGATAAATGCGTTTGCGCCCGCCGCCCTTGCGTCCTGCTCGATATCCGACCAGTCATAGGCGGAGATTATGATAATGGGAACTCCGTATCCCACCTCCCTGCGGATAGCCCTTGTGGTGGCAATTCCGTCCATTTCGGGCATTTTCCAGTCGATAATGCAGGCAAAATAGTCGCGCCCGCTGTTGTGGCGGTTCGTGACATATTCCACCGCTTCCCTGCCCGTGGTCACTCCGTCGGGCTTCATTCCGAGATCCTCCAGTATGTCGCAGCAGGAGTCAAGGCTTAGCCTGTCATCGTCCGCAACCAGCACGTTAAGGTCGGCAAATCTGCCGCTGCTTATCTCCCGCGTTTCCTGTAGCTTCAGATATATCGTTACCGTGAACCGCGTCCCGACATCAAGCTTGCTTTCCACCCTGATATCGCCGCCCATCATGCGGACTATGTTGCGGCTTATGGGCATACCTAGCCCCGTGCCCTGTATCTTGTTAACCCTGCTGTCCGAGGCTCTCGCAAACGGCTCGAATATCTGCTCCATGAACTCCTCGCTCATGCCGATGCCGTTGTCCTCGAAAATAAATTCATAGCAGCCTATCTGCGCGATGTTAGACGGCTTCTCCACAATGGAAAGGCGTATCTTTCCGCCGTCGGGGGTGTATTTTACGGCGTTGCTCATAAGGTTTGTGAACACCTTCTGAATGCGCAGGCTGTCGCCTATTACCTCCTCGTGGGTAACTCCCGAAATATTGACGGAAAGCTCGTGATGATGCCTGTTTATCTGATCGCTCGTCATTGAAAGCAGGTTGTCTATAAGATTTGAAAGGTTAAATTCCTCCTCAAAAAGATCGACCTTTCCCGACTCGATCTTGCTCATATCGAGCACCTCGTTGATAAGGCTCATCATATGCTTGCTTGCCTGCGATATCTTCTGGAGGCTGTCGCGGACGCGCTCTTTATCGTCAAGGTGCGTTGCGGCGATAGCGGTCATTCCGATAATGCCGTTCATCGGCGTGCGGATATCGTGCGACATATTGGAGAGAAATTCCGTCTTTGCCTTGTTCGCAGCCTCCGCCGCGTCATACGCCGCCCGCAACGCCATTTCCTGCTGACGTTCCTTTTTGATAAGGTCGTCGACATTCCTTGTCCCGACAACGGCAGCAAAGCCGCCGTCCTTTTCCCGTACAAAGGCAACTCTCGCCTGAAGATAAATTATTCCCTCCTCCGTGAGCTTTTCATATGTAAAGGAATAATCCCCGCCGCCCTCGCGAATGCGCTCAAGCGACAGCTTCGCCATAAATTCGCTGCGGCAGACCTCCGATACGTTTTCCTCGCAATAACTGTGAATACCATTTGACCAACGGTTGTCATACCTGTCGAAATGCTCCGCGATAGACCGCCCGTCCGGGCTTTCCGCGCGGAACAGGGTCACCTTGTCCGTTTCGGGGTCAACAAGGAGAACGGAGTAGTATTCCGAGCCAAGACCCTCGATTATCTCGCTCTGCGCCTCCATTATCCTCATGTTTCGGTGCTCTTCCTCAACAATGGCGTCAATGCAGCGGAAGCCTAATATTATCTGATTTTCCGTTTTCTGCTGCGAATAAAAGCGGATAAATGACGCCTGAAAATAATGGAACCCTATTTCCTCGGTAAAGACGCGGTAGCTGCAGGAATATTCGTCGCTGTTTTCAAGAGCCTGCCTTACCTTTTCGGAAATAACGGCGGATCTCAGCGCAGCCTTGTCCTCTTCCACAACATATTTTGAAATGTAATTATCCCATGTTTCGTTATAGGAGCGGCGTACAACGCGTTTTTCCTCCGCAATGATGCGCCCCCTGCGCTTAATGGTAACGGCGGTGTCGTCCGCAAGGTCTATAAGAACGACGTCGGGGTAATCCCTGCTGAGCGCGCCCGCGATCTCCGTTTCGTCCTGCAATGTCTGATTTATCTTCCGAACCGCGCAAAGCGCGTTTTCCAGCCTTTTCTGCTGTTCAAGCTCCTTTACCTTTGATTCATGGATAGTCTGCGTGACAAAGACAACGTGCGATAGCCTGCCGTCGGGGGTGCGCCCGCATTCGATAAAGGAGCACTGCACCCAGTACGGCAGCTCGGTCTGCCCCTCGAAAAGCGGCACCGTGCAAAGGAACTGCTTCGAAACAATACGCTGCTGCTTCATGCGCTCGTCAAGCGTCGACAGGTCGACAAACCCAAGCAGCTCCTCCGTAAACTCGGGCGTCATCATGCTGCGGCAGAAAAATTCAAGGTTTTTCCGCGCGTCGCCGTAGGATCCTATATGCCCGTGTACGGCGTCGACAGAGGAAAGCTCGGTGTAGCGATTGTTTGAAATGTCAATATAATACGCCGACGTGTATATCTCGCTCATTGACTGAATTATCTTCATTCGTTCGGTCAGGGCGTTGTTCAGGTTTTCGAGGCGCTTATTGACTATCTCGCTGCAGCAGGCGGACGCAATAACGGACAGCAGCAGGAGATGATCCGCATTGCGGCGCGGGTTGTCTATCCCGAGAAATCCCGCAACAGAGCCGTTAACGATAAGCGGGGCCGCCGCAAGGCTTTCGATACCCTTCGCTTTGAGAATGCGGCAAAGCCCCGAATTATCCGGATCGCCCCCCTGCGTTAAAGAGATAAAGAACTCTCCCTTTTTATCAAGGTCGTCGAGCAGGAGTTCAATGCCCTCAACAGGAACGCTGCTGCGATTTTCCGTTTCGGAGGGAATATTTTCGCGGCAGCATTCGTATGTACTGCTGAAATGTGTGCGCGCGTCATTCAGCTCGCAGATATACGAGCGGTCCGCGTCGTAATAACCGCGCGCCTCGGCAAGTATATCGTGAATAGTTTTTCCGTCGTTCGGCTTGTTCGAATAATCGCGCAGAAAGCTCCTTATCGCCTGCTCCTGATTTGACATATTGTCAGATATGCTATTCATCGTTTACCTCCGGATGTTATTCAAGAAGATAATGTTTATGTGAAAACGGGCGGCTGAACCGCCGCGAAAGCATTTATTCAGGAATATAATATATTTTATTATAACATATTTTGGCTGTAAAAGTCAATAAAAAAGGGAACAATAAATCAGTTTGTCGAAAAGGCTTTTCGACAAAAATGAATATTGAATAATGAATAACTAATAATGAATAATTGCGGTATCGGCTTCGCCGATGATTATACCGCACCCTTTAAAATCCGTGCCCGCAGGGCACACCACAATTATTCAATATTCAATATTCAATATTCACTATTCATTATTCACTATTCATTATTCACTATTCATTATTCATTAAGATAAATCCTGTTTTCAAGGTTTATCAACAG
>JBJFHP010000230.1:0-6768 GCA_051893715.1 Oscillospiraceae bacterium | reverse complement strand
TGAACCAGTTTACGTTGAAGATCTTAGGAGCCTTGTCGCCGAGCTTCTCGCCCATCTCGAGCCAGTGTGCCCAGTAGTCGCCTACGTTGTAGCCGATGAAGGGCTTCATAGCCATGGGGTCGTGACGGAGAACGCCGACAGCACCCGTTGCGGCAGCGGTCGTTTCGGAGGAAACAGCGGAGCCGATGTATGTGCCGTGCGTCCAGTCGAAGGACTGATATACCAGCGGAGTGGTGGAAGCGCGTCTGCCGCCGAAGATGATAGCGGAAACGGGAACACCCTTCGGGTTGTTAAATTCGGAGCTCAGGCAGGGGCAGTTTGCAGCGGGAGCTGTAAATCTTGAGTTCGGGTGAGCAAGGGTATTGCCCTGTGCGGTGAACTCAACACCGTTTACCTTAGCGCCCTTCCACTCGGTCGCGTTAACGGGAGGATTCTTGTCAAGCTTCTCCCACCAAACGGTCATGTCGTCGTTGTTTATTGCAACGTTTGTGAAGATAGCGTTCTTTCTTGTGCACTCGAGAGCGTTGAAGTTGGACTTCGCGTTTGTGCCGGGGGCAACGCCGAAGAAGCCGTTCTCGGGGTTAATTGCGTACAGTCTGCCGTCCTCGCCGGGCTTCATCCAAGCGATATCGTCGCCGACGGTGAATACCTCGTAGCCTGCCTCCTTGTATGCAGCGGGAGGAATGAGCATTGCGAGGTTGGTCTTGCCGCAGGCAGAGGGGAACGCAGCGGTGATATACTTGATATCGCCGTCGGGCTTCTTAACGCCGAGGATAAGCATATGCTCAGCCATCCAGCCCTCGTTCTTGCCCTGGTAGGAAGCGATACGCAGCGCGAAGCACTTCTTGCCGAGGAGAACGTTTCCGCCGTATGCGGAGTTTATCGACCAGATAGTGTTGTCCTGCGGGAACTGAACGATGTATCTATTCTCGGGGTCAACGTCAGCCTTGCTGTGCAGACCGCGAACGAAGTCGTCGGAGGTGTCGCCGAGGTTCTCGAAAGCCTGAGCGCCCATTCTTGTCATTATGTTCATATTAAGAACAACGTAGATGGAGTCGGTGATCTCAACGCCTACCTTAGCGAGCGGAGAGCCGATAGGACCCATGGAATAGGGGATAACGTACATTGTTCTGCCCTTCATAACGCCGTCGTACATGGGGGTCAGCTTTGCGTACATCTCCTTGGGGTCCATCCAGTTGTTGGTGGGGCCTGCTTCTTCCTTGGTGGGGGTGCAGATGAAAGTTCTGTCCTCAACACGCGCAACGTCGTTGGGGAGGGTCCTGTGGTACAGGCAGCCCGGGAGCTTCTCGGGGTTGAGCTTGTACATCTTATCTCTGTTGCCCTCGGGAAGAGCGCATACTTCCTCGGTCAGGGCGTCGAGCTGCTCCTTGGAGCCGTCTATCCAGACTACCTTATCGGGCTTGGTGAGAGCGGTCATCTCATCTACCCACTTTAACACGTTGGGGTTCTTTGTCAGTGCCATGTTTGTATCTCCTTCATAACAATATTTTTGAGAGGCTTTTTTACGCACTCTGCTTCAAAAATCTCTCCACATATACCATTATACACGATATTTTGCAATAAGTCAAGGATAATTATTCACATTTTCGGCTTTCGGGGGGATAATATTGACTTTTTCGGTGATAATGGGTATATAAAATATACATAGCTGTCATATTGCTGCTGTTATTTTTTTGTCAATCAATAATTATCAGCTTGTCGAAAAGTCTTTTCGACAAAATTGAATATTGAATAATGAATAAAGAAGAATGAATAACGGCGGTATCGGCTCCGCCGATTGTTCCAAAAAAGATTATTCCGCACTGTTAAAAATCCGTTTATAATCCGTGCCCGCAGGGCACACCGAAATTATTCATTATTCACTATTCACTATTCATTATTCACTAAGACAAACCCTCAGGGTTTATCGACAGCCTGTAATTATGACGGCGCCCCCGCCGAAAATTTACCCCCAAAACACCAACGCAAGCCCCCGCCGAAAAACGGCGGCACGCCCCCGCGCACCGCCGCAGCCCCTCAATTAAGCCCGAGATACCGCTTTACCTCCGCAAGATAAGTCTGCCCGATATCGCTGAGCACCGAATGCTTCTTTATGATATACCCTACCTCCATGACCGCCTCGGCGTCGCCGCAGCCCTCAAGCGGGACGACATTGTAGCCGCTGCCGTTGAGCTCCTCGCAGATTATCCCCGAGCAAAGCGTGTAGCCGTTCAGCCCGACCATGAGGTTGAGCATTGTCGCGCGGTCGTTTACCTTGATAGTGCGGGGGTAATCGTAGTCGGCGAGAATTTCCTCCGCGAGGAAAAGCGACGAGCCGCTGCCCTGCTCAAAGGACAGGCAGGGGTACTCGCGCAGCTGCTCCATGCTGACCGACTTCTCGTTTGCGAGCGGGTGCTTTCCCCAAAGGTAGGCGAACGCGCGGCATTCGATTATCGGCGTAAATTCAAGGCTGCGCTCCGCGAAAAGCTTCATCAGCAGGCGGCGGTTAAAGCTGCTGAGGAACAGTATCCCTATCTCGCTGCGCAGCGCCCCAACGTCGTCGATGACCTCCATTGTCTTTGTTTCCCGTATCGCGAAATCGAAATTCAGCGTGTCGTATTTCTTCACCGTTTCGGAGAACGCCTTTATCGCGAAGGAATAATGCTGCGTTGACACCGCGAACCTTCTCCGCTGCGCGCCGCCGCTGTATTTCTCCTCGAGCAGCTCGTACTGCTGGAACACCTGCCGCGCACTCGCGAGGAAATCCGCGCCCTCCGCGGTCGGGATAACGCCCCTGTTGGTGCGTATGAATATCTGTATGCCGAGCTCCTTTTCAAGCTCCCTGACAGCGCCCGTGAGGTTGGGCTGTGAGATGTAGAGCCGCTCCGCCGCCTTGTTCATCGAGCTTGTGTCCGCAATGGCGAGGGCGTATTTTATCTGAAGCAGTGTCATGTTTTCCTCCGTGTTGTGTCCGTGCGGGCGAATTGTCCCCAAAAAACACGGGGGAGCATACGTTCCCCCGTGACAGCTTGTCGAAGAAGTCTTTTCGATAGAAATGAATATTGAAAAATGAATAACGAAGAATGAATAATGGCGGTATCGGCTTCGCCGATTGTTTCAAAAACCGTGCCCGCAGGGCACACCGCAATTATTCAATATTCAATATTCACTATTCATTATTCATTAAGATTATTCCTTAGTTCAGAGCCGCCTTGAGCTCCTCGGTCTTGTCGGTCTTTTCCCAAGCGACGCCGAGCTCCTCTCTGCCCATGTGACCGTAAGCGGCAAGCGGCTTGTACTGCGGCTTGCGCAGGTCGAGCGCCTTGATTATCGCCGCGGGGCGAAGGTCGAACACCTTTGTTACAGCTTCCGCAATCTTATCGTCGGAAGCCTTGCCCGTGCCGAACGTGTCAACCATAACGGAAACGGGGCGAGCAACGCCGATAGCATACGCGAGCTGAACCTCGGCTCTCTCCGCAAGACCCGCCGCAACGATATTCTTCGCAACATAGCGCGCCATGTAAGCCGCGGAGCGGTCAACCTTTGTCGGGTCCTTGCCCGAGAACGCGCCGCCGCCGTGGCGGGAGAAGCCGCCGTATGTATCAACGATTATCTTTCTGCCGGTAAGACCGCTGTCGCCCATAGGACCGCCCACAACAAAGCGACCCGTGGGGTTCACGAAATACTTTGTATTCTCGTCAAGCAGCTCTGCGGGAACGGTGGTCTTGATTACCTTTTCGATAACGTCCGCGCGTATCTGCTCGAGCGTTGCGGAAGCGAGGTGCTGCGAGGACACGACAACGGTGTCAACGCGGACGGGCTTGCCGCCGTCGTATTCAACGGTCACCTGCGTTTTTCCGTCGGGGAGCAGGTAGGGCAGCGTGCCGTTCTTGCGAACCTCGGTCAGCTTCTTCGCCATCTTGTGCGCAAGGCTTATCGGCAGCGGCATAAGCTCGGGGGTTTCGGTGCAGGCGTAGCCGAACATCATGCCCTGATCGCCCGCGCCTGTGTCGTTCTCGTTCTTATCTCTGCCCTCCAGCGCGTTGTTAACGCCCATGGCGATATCGGGCGACTGCTTGTCTATCGTTGTGAATACCGCGCAGGAATCCGCGTCGAAGCCGTATTCGCTGTCGGTGTAGCCTATCTCGCGAACGGTGTCGCGGACGATCTTCGGGATATCAACGTTCGCCGTGGTGGAAATTTCGCCCATTACCATAACCATACCGGTGGTGCAGGTAGTTTCGCAGGCAACTCTTCCCATGGGGTCCTGTGCGAGTATCGCGTCAAGCACCGCGTCGGAAATGTTGTCGCATATTTTGTCGGGGTGACCCTCCGTAACGCTCTCGGAGGTGAAAAGCATCTTGTTTTCCATATTCTTGTCCTTTCTTCAAAAAAACCATTGTTGCAACAAAAAACTCACTCCTAAGGAGTGAGCAACCTTCGTCATTCACTCCTTATCTCTCGGTTTCACCGCAGGAAGTAGCACCTTTTCCGTGCGGGCACGGATAGGTTGCCGGGCTGCATAAGGACCAGTCCCCCGCCGTAAGGCTCGCAGCCGCTCTTGATAAGGTTTTTGTCGTATTACAGTATATCATATTGCGGCGGATATGTCAAGGGTTAATTTATAATTTTGGCGGGAACAAGCGCCGTTTTTTTGATTTACCCATTGACAAACAGGGCGAGCGGTGATATACTGTATATATCATATATTAACACCACAGAAAGGACAGCGGAAATGGTACAGATAAGAAACCTCTGCAAGAAATACGGAAACTTTCCCGTACTGCGCGGGCTGACCATGGACATCAACGACGGCGACGTCTACGGTTTTCTCGGGAGGAACGGCTGCGGAAAGACGACCACCATGAACATCATCGCGGACATTATCCCCAAGGACAGCGGCGAAATAATCCTCGGCGGCGGCAAGCCGATAACGATAGGTTATCTCCCCGAAAGCCCTATGATATACGGCTACATGACCGCGCGGGAATACCTCGAATACATTGCGGCGTGCTGCAAATACAGCGGCGACATACCCGCGCGCGTTAACGAGGTGCTTGATATCGTGGGGTTAACGCCCGCGGCGGACAGGCGCGCAAAGGGCTTCTCCCGCGGCATGACGCAGCGGCTTGGCATGGGCGCGGCGATAATCGGCAATCCCGACCTGCTTATATTTGACGAGCCGACCTCCGCGCTCGACCCGCAGGGCAGGGCGGAAGTTATCCACATAATCAACCGTCTGAAATCCATGGGCTGCACCATTGTCCTTTCGACGCACATACTCTCGGACGTTGAGCGCGTTGCTAACCGGATAGGGATAATGAACGGCGGCGTGCTTGCGGAGGAGGGCGACCTGCGCGAGCTTCTGCGAAAGCACGGCGGCGACGTGATAACGCTGACGGTACGGGGGTTGACGCAGGAAAATAAGATAAAGCTCCTGTCGGTGGATTTTGCGCGGGCGGAGCTTACGGACGAGGGGGTATTCCGCTTCGGCTCGGACAACGCTGAGGAAACAATGCGGCGGCTTACGCGTTTGCTTGCGGACGAGGGGATAATTACGGAGAACCTGTCCATCGGCACGGCAACGCTTGAGGAAGTATTCGGAAAGGTGGTGGGCTGAAATGCAGCTTAAATACAGCTTCAAAAAGGAATGGCTTCATTTCTCGCGGACATTCCGCGTTTTCGGCATTATTCTGGCGATATTCTCCTTTGCGCTTGCCGACCCGTTCATGTACCGCGCGCTCGGTTTAATGATGGAAATGCTGACGCAGAACGCGGACGCGCTGACGGCGGTGGCTTCTGTGGGGGTTGACGCGGGGGCGCTCGGCGGCATGGAAGAGGTTTACAGCATATACAACGACGCGGCGCTTATATTCAGCATGACCATGGCGGAATTTTGTTCCACATCTTCGCTTATAATAATGCTTATCCTCATGTCGGCGGCGGGCGGCGAGCAGAAGAAGCGCGCGACGATAATCCCCGCGTGCAGCGGGCTGGAGCACTTCAACTATCTCCTCCCGAAATTCGTGCTTTATCCTGCGGCGGTATTCACGGTGACATTCATATCGGGCGCGTTCGCGGGGTTACTGTGCAACATACTTTTCACGGAGGATCTTATTGCACCCGAGATGATACTTCTCGCGGCGGTGCTTTGCGCGGTCTACATGGCGTTCATCACTGCGGTTTACCTCTCGATAGGGCTTTGCACAAGCAGGCCGGGCGTTGTTACCGTCTTCATGTACATCGGCACCACGCTCATTCAGCTGATTCTTTCGGGGCTTGACCTTGAAAAATTCAACCCGTTCACGCTCCGCTCTCTCGTTTCGGGCGGGCTGTTCGCCTACGACTTCTCCCTCGCGGACGAGGCGGCGAGCATTGCGGTCGGCACGGCGCTGTCCATTGTCATAGGGGTCGTTATGTTTTTCCTTTGTCTGGCGGTGCAGAAGGCGCGGGCGATAAACAACAAACAGGACGCGCCGGAATTTTGATTTTTTATTGCAAAAGCGACAGTCTTTTATCGCAAAATTCTGCGGGGGCGTGCTGCCCCTCTGAACCCCGAGGAGCGTTAAGGCGCTGCCTTGAACCTTTTGGATAAAGGTTGATAATTGTTTTTTGGGGGCAATTGCTTTTTTATTGATGTGTTTATCGTTGTTAATTTGATAATTTGAATTTCTTGTGTTTTCACACGGGAAACGAGGGGACACCCTTCGGGAAAAGGGGGAAAAAGAAAATCCGACAAAAATCGACGATTTCCCATGCTGCCCTCTG
>JBJFHP010000229.1:0-6769 GCA_051893715.1 Oscillospiraceae bacterium | reverse complement strand
ATTATCCAGCGCATTCTGAACGATAAGCGGAGAAAGCAGCCCGATAATGATACCCGCCGCGCTCAGCAGAAGCGACAGGGCTATTTTCTTTTTATAGCGCGCCACATACACAAGCGACCGCTTTAAATGCCGTATGTCGAACGGGGTCTCAAGAACCTCGTCAATGTCATACTTGTTCCTTGCCATAGCTGCACCTCCTTACTTCTGAAGCTCGTATACTTCCTGATAGTAGCCACCCTTGGTGATAAGCTCGTCATGGGTGCCCTGCTCAAGAATTTTTCCGTCCTTGAGGACGATTATCTTATCGGCAAATTTCGCCGTGGATATCCTCTGCGCAACGATTATCTTGGTGCAGGGGAAATCAAGGTTTTTCAGCGCGTTCTGAATATGGCACTCGGTTTCGAGGTCGACTGCCGAGGTCGTGTCGTCGAGTATGAGTATCGCGGGCTTTATCGCAAGCGCCCGCGCGAGGGAAATGCGCTGCTTCTGACCGCCCGAAAGACCTACGCCGCGCTCGCCGACGATAGTGTCGTAGCCGTCGGAAAGTCTGCGGATAAAGCCGTCGGCGTCCGCCTCCTTTGCAACCTTTACAACGTCCTCCTCGGGCATATCGCTGTCGCCGAAGCTGATGTTGCCGTCAATGGTGTCGGAGTAAAGCAGGACGTCCTGTGTTGCGACGCCGATGTTGGAGCGCAGCTGTTCAAGCTTCAGACGGGTCACGTTCACGCCGTCCACCCTGACCTCGCCCGACGAAACATCATAAATGCGCGGGATAAGCTCGGTGAGCGCCGTCTTTCCCGAGCCCGTTTCTCCCATAAGAACAACGGTTTCTCCCGGGTCAATCGTGAATGTGATGTCATCAAGCACCTTTTCCTGACCGTATGCGAAGCTGACGTGCTCAAACTCTACCCTGCCCTCGAACCTGTCGGGCTTGTCTACTGCGTCGGCGCGGTTGACTATGCGCGGAGCGCCGTAGTATATCTCGATAATTTTGTTAGCGGAGGCGGAGAACCTTTGGAGATCGTTCACGATGTTTCCGAGCGTTCTCATCGGGTTGGAAAGCGTCCATATAAGCCCCGCAAATGCGGTGTAATCGCCGAAGGTTATTCTCCCGCCGATAACGAAAAGACCGCCGCAGACGAGCATTACCACCGAAAGCGACTGTGCGGTCGTTTCAAGATACGGGAAGAATTTCAGCCATGTGAACGCCGCCTTTTTTGTCGCGGAGCAGTATTCCCTGCTGCATTCGTCAAACTTCTTCATCTCGAAGTCCTCGCGGGCGAACGCCTTAACGACGCGGTTTCCCGAGATGTTCTCCTCTGCCGCGGTGTTCATGCGTGACATACTTTCGCGCTGATCGACATACATCGGTCCGACCTTGCGCTTGAATAGCCATGTGATAAGCAGAATTATCGGAGTGAGCGCAATAAGACACAGCGCCATGAGCCAGTCTATCGTGAAAAAGAAAATTAGCGACGCGGAAAACAGCACAAGGCACTCTACCATTGCCTTTATTATCCATGCGATAGAATGGCGCACCATATCAAGGTCGCCCGAAACACGCGTCATGATGTCACCCGTGCGGTAGAAATTATAAAAGCGCGCGTCCTGACTTTCGATGTTGTGGAAAAGCACTTTCCTTACGCGGTAAATGAGCGACTGCGAAGAATACTCGTACATCATCGCGCTGCTGTACTGTATGACGCCGCGCAGCACGGTAAATCCCACCATTGCGACGAGCATCCATATAAGCGTATCCCCGTGGTCGCGAAGGTTTTCAAGCGCATGGTCGTTTATGATGTAGGTATCGGTTATCTGCGCGGTGAAATACGGAGTGATGATATACATTGACTGACATATCACCGTCATAAGCAGCGCGCATATGTATATCACGCGGCACCCCTTCATGTTCTTCCAGAGCCATCTGAAAAGAAACATTTTGCTCCCTCCTTTTTTGTAAACGTTTACTTAATTTAGCTTTTTAAATGCCGTGATATGCGGCATTTTAGTGTTTTCTGCCTGTTCAGCATTTGTGCGGCAGCCTTAAATAAGTATAACAGAAAAAATATTTTTGTAAAGGGGGTATTTGAAAAAAACTTGCACAAATAATTTCGGAAATGACCCCTAAACTTAACGTAAATCACAAACCCCCGTGCCAACGATAACACGGGGGATAAATTATAACCGCTCCAGCTTGTAATAGAAGCTGTAGAGCCTCTGCACGGAGTTTTCAAGAAAATAATAATGCTTAATATACGGAATAAGCAATGCAAGGAACAGCAGCGTCAGCACCGCAATGCCGATCCCGCCTTTTAACAGGAATATCAGCAGAGATATCATGAAAAGCAGCGCGAAAGCCAGCGTCACCAACAGATGTATCAGCCGCTCATGCCGGTAGAGATCTATTCTTTTGAGAAGAAGCTCCCGTTCCGCGCGGAGCTCGTCGGGAGTATGCTCCTGCTCCATGAAAGCTGAAATATACGCGAGGTATTCCCTTATCTGCTTCGTCATACGTCAAACTCCTCCAATGCAAGCGACGCTTCCTCCCATACCGCCATGACCTCTTCCTGCTTTCTGCGCAGAGCCTCTATCTCATCGGAAAGCTCCATTGCCTTCTGATAATCCGAAAGCCCCGAAAGCTTCTCTGTCTTTGCGGAAATGAGCGCGTCCAGTTCCTCAATCTCCTTTTCGGCGCGCGTTACCCTGGTGTTCAGCTTGCGGCGCTCGGAGTCGCGTTCTTTTTTCTGTTTGTAGTCGTTGACCTTTTCGTTTTTTTCGGGAGAAACGGCGGCAGGCTTCTCGGTGATGACATTCATCATCGTGAGAGCGTATGCGTCATATCCGCCCATATATTCTTTCACGCCGTCAGGGGTAAGGTAATATATCTTGTCGGCAAGCTTGTTTATAAGATAGCGATCGTGCGATATGATGAACAGCGTGCCGTCGTAATTCATCAGCGCGTTTTCCAGAGCCTCGCAGGAGGTGATATCAAGGTGGTTCGTAGGCTCGTCGAGCAGGAGGAAATTCGCGCCCGAGAGCATAAGCTTGAGCAGCGCGATACGCGCACGCTCGCCGCCGCTCAGCTCCGAGATATGCTTGAAAACCTCGTCACCCCTGAACAGGAACGAGCCGAGCGCTGTGCGGACTGCCGTTTCGGTCATACGGGGGTACTCGTCCCATACCTCGTCGAGAGCTGTTTTGCTGTCGGTGAGCCCCGCCTGCGCCTGATCGAAATACCCCATCTGAACGCGTGTGCCGTAGCTGAAATCGCCGCAGTCCGCCTTGTACTGCCCCGTGAATATCTTGAAAAGCGAGGTCTTTCCGCAGCCGTTCGAGCCAAGCAGGAACACGCGCTGCCCCTTTTTTATGTCAATATCAACGCTGCGGAAAAGCTGCTTCCCGTCAAAGCCGAGAGCTATTCCCGAGGTATGGAAGACATCGTTTCCGCACCCGTCTGCGCTTTTGAAGCTGAATTTGAGCGCGTCGGGCGCTTCCTCGGGCTTTACAAGGGTCGCCTCAAGGCGGTCGATGGATTTCTGCTTGTGTGCAATGGTGACATAGTTGCGCTCCTGATTCCACCGCTTCTGCTGCTCAATGATACCCTCAATGCGGTGTATCTCTTTCATGGTGGCGTCATAGACCTTGCGGCGGCGCTCCTGTTCCTCCGCTTTAAGGGAAAGAAAACGGGTGTAATTGCCTTTGTAGCAGTCAATGTGCCCGTTTTCAAGCTCTATAGTGGAGGAAGTAACCTTGTCGAGGAAATAGCGGTCGTGCGAAATGACAATATAAGCGCCGCGGTAATCCTGAAGGAACTTTTCAAGCCATTCCACCGACTTGATGTCAAGGTGGTTGGTAGGCTCGTCAAGCAGCAGCAGGTTCGCGTCGGAAAGGAGCAGCTTGGCAAGCTGTAATTTCGAGCGCTGTCCCCCGCTGAGAACGTCGACGGGGAGCTTGAGGTCGCTTTCCGAAAAACCGAGACCCGTCAGCGCGGAGGCTGTCCTGCTTTTATAGGTAAGTCCGCCGTCGCGCTCGAACTGCTCGGTGAGCGCGGTCTGCCGCTCGATTATTTCCGCGCTGTGGTCGCCCGAGTCGATCCTGTCGTGTATCTCCTCAAGCTCAAGCTCCATGTCCTCCAGCCGCTCGAATATCGTGAGCGCCTCGTCGAAAAGCGTCTTTGTCGACCCGCGGCAGGCAAACTGCTCCATAAAGCCCATTTTGCAGCTTCCCGCGATATGAACCGCGCCGCTGTCGGGTGTGTGCTCGCCTTTAAGCAAGCGGAACAGCGTTGTCTTTCCGCTTCCGTTGACACCGACGAAGCCTATTTTGTCGCTGTCGTATACTTCAAGGTCAACCCCCGAGAAAAGCTGTCGGTCGGCGAAAGACATTGAAATATCGTTAAGACTTAGTAATAGCATAGTTTTCACCTAAAAATTCGGGGGGCATAAAGAGAACGCCCCCCGAAAGCAATGTGTTATTTTTGCGGTCAATCCATTCCCTTTAAATTCTGGGGAGCATACTTGTTATTCACAAGGTAATCGTTGATCTCAACGGAATAGCCGGCATATGCCTGCTTTATAGTTTCGTCGTAATCGTCGGACTTCATCGCTCTGAGAACGGTGGAGCGGTTTTGTTCCTGCCATTCGGTGAGGGCGGTCACGTCATCTCTTACAACCACATAAACAGAGTCGTCTGTTTCAAAAAGCGAAGCCTTGGAATCGTCGGCAATGCTCCAGATATAGTCGGTAAAATCGGCGTCAAGGGAGGAATAGCTCTTGCTGATCACCTGCTCAATCGCCGCCTCGGACTCAGCCTTCTCGGCGGTCGCTTCGTCGACTGCCTGCTTAACATATTCCTCATATGTCAGCTCGGTAGTTTCGGAATCGTACTTCTCCTCTGCCTCTGCCTTTGCGTCATTCTTTGCCTGATGGAGGTCGTATTCATACTTGATTTCAATGAAGCTCTCGCCTGCGTTGAGCCTGTCTGCATATTCCTGCGCGGTGTCCTTTACCGCCTGTATCTCCGCTTCTTCCTGCAATGCAATGCCTGCATAGTCGTCATATTCAAGCTCGATGAACTTTACTCCCGCGTAGTTTTCCTTGAGGTATGCGTTAAATTCCTCGTCGGAAACGGGGGTCAGTCCGTCCTTGTCATAATAACGCAGGAACAGCTTGTCGCTGAGCTCGTTCACCTTGTCTATCTCGGTAAGGGATTCCCTGCCGATGCCCATGGAATCGTAATATTCACCGATGGTATCGCAGTTGTAGAAATACTGCGCATAGTAATTCTCGTCGTTCCAAAGAGAGTTCATCTCGCTGTTTATCGCGTTTATCTCCTCGTCCGTCAGCGTTACGCCGTACTCCTCGCAGAGACGCTTTACCGCAACGAAATTCTTGACCTGCTCAAGCGCGTTTTCCTTTATCCAATCGGCAGCGGGCTTGTCCTCGACGGTATAGCCTAATATATCGCCGACCTCGGAGGTGTCGCCGTCCTCGGTCTTTTGCTCGGATATTTTGTCGCTTGCGTCGCTGTACGCGGTCTGCATGAAGGAAAGGTAAACACCGTTCCTTATCTGCTCGCCTTCTACCGTCATTACATAGCCGGAATCGGTGCAGCCGCACAGCGCCGCCGCACATACTATTGCCGCAGCTGCGGCTGCTGTTTTTCTGTAACTGAATGTCATTTATATTCCTCCTGAATTGAACCTGATGGTATTATTATTGAGTTACCGATCATCGGCAGAATAATCCGTGAATTTTACCGACATAAGGGTATCCTTGCCGTCCCAGCGGTTTATGGTGTATTCCATGTATTTTTCCGGAACGACCTCCATTCCGTTGATACCGGAAACGGACGCGAGCGTCGGCGGCAGATAGCCGACAATGAGCGTATATGTGCCGCTGCTTTCGGTCATGCTGACTATCGTGGGCGAGTAGGTCAGGTAGCGCGTGTTCTTTGCCGCGCTGTAAACGTGATTGCTCTCGTCATAGCTGAACCTGTTTTCGGCAGTGCCTGCCGTCTGGTGTTCTATCGACACGGACGAACCGAAGATCTCCTTGCAGGAGGCGGTCACGTCGTACTCGGGGATAGTCAGACCGCCGAGATCGTTCTCGTAGGGCGTGACGTCCTTGTTTACGAGAATGTTCCATATCGCACAGGTTATTTTGGTGGAGTTGGGTATTTCCGCGGCGTCATCAAACGGCGCGATGTCGTTTACTACCACCGGGAAAATAAACTGCGCGAACTCGTTTTTGAGTGAGGTGTTGTCGAGCAGGCTGCTTGTGAGATTTGCCACGAACCGCACAGTGGACACGCAGCCTATTATCGCCATAACGATAACAAAAACTGCAAACCCGAAGAAAAATCCGTTTTTACGCGGCTTCGCGGGGACTTCCTCTGCGGGAGCTTCCTCCTCGCCGCCGAGCGACGCGATATCATTTTCGATATCCGGTTCGCTTTCGAGCGAGCCGAAAAGCTGGTCGATTATCTTTCCGCCCTGCGGGACCTCTTTTTCGGGCTCCTTTGTTTCCGGAACGGTTTCGGGCGCCTTTGTTTCGGCGGGCGGAATTTTGTTCTGCGGTGCTTTCTGCGGAGCGTTCCGCTTTTTCTTTGCCATATTGTATCCTTTCGGGGTCAGCCTCTTATCTGACCGTCGCCGTTGACGAGGTATTTATAGGTCGTCAGGGCTTCAAGACCCATGGGGCCGCGTGCGTGAAGCTTCTGCGTGGAAATACCTATCTCTGCGCCAAGACCAAATTCAAAGCCGTCGGTA
>JBJFHP010000228.1:0-6842 GCA_051893715.1 Oscillospiraceae bacterium | reverse complement strand
ACAGGCAGAAGCTGCTTGACGCCTGTCAGGAATATTCCGGCGACAACACCGAGGTGGGCGACCTTGCCCGTTCCTACATTTCCATGGTGGAGGACATCGGCGGTTATGTGACAAATTTACAGAAAGTGACCGCCGAAAAGGAGCGTATCAACGCGGAGCTAAGCCTTGCCTCAAGCATACAGGCGCATATGCTGCCTTGTATATTTCCCGCGTTCCCCGACCGCGACGAATTTGACGTTTACGCAAGCATGACCCCCGCAAAGGAGGTCGGCGGCGATTTCTACGACTTCTTCATGGTGGATAATTCGCACATGGCGGTTGTAATGGCGGACGTTTCGGGAAAGGGCGTCCCTGCGGCGCTGTTCATGGTGATCGCCAAAACGCTCATCAAGAATTACGCCCAAAGCGGCATTAAGCCCGAGGAGGTTTTCACCACGGTCAACCGCCTGCTTTGCGACGGCAACGACGCGGGGCTGTTCGTTACCGCGTGGCTTGGCGTGCTGGAGCTTACCACGGGAAAACTGACATACGTCAACGCAGGGCATAATCTGCCGCTGTTAAAACAAAACGGCGGGGAGTTCACCTATCTGAAATCCCGCGCGGGGTTTGTCCTTGCGGGAATGGAAACAATAAAGTACCGCCGGAATGAGATAACGATCACCCCCGGCGACCGACTTTTCCTGTACACAGACGGTGTGACCGAGGCTACAAATTCCGACAACGAGCTTTACGGCGAGGAACGGCTGTCCGCGTTTATGAACAGCCATTCCGCCGAGAATGCGGAGGAGATTTTGCACGACCTCAAAGCGGACATTTATGCGTTTCAGGGCGAGGCTCCGCAGTTCGACGACATTACCATGCTCATGCTTGACTACAAGAAGAAAATGGAGGTGTGACCATGCCCGAAAGGACTTTTCCAGCAGAGGACAGCGCCCTGCGTGATGTCCTCGCGTTCACCGAGGAACAGCTTGAAGCGGCAGGCTGCCCCATGAAAAAGGTCATGCAGATCACCGTTGCGATAGAGGAAATGTTCGTTAACATAGCGCACTACGCATATCCCGCGGGAAACGGTGCGGTGCGTTACTCCGTTGAGCGTGACGGAAACTGCGTTATCTTCCGGCTTACCGACAGCGGCGTGCCGTTCGACCCGCTGGCGAAGCCCGACCCCGATATTACGCTGTCAGCAAAGGAACGCAAGATAGGCGGTCTTGGCATTTACATGATGAAGCAGACGATGGACGAGTTGTCTTACGAGTATACAAATGGTGAGAATATTCTTACTATGAAAAAAATAATATAGCGGCTGAACGGTCAATATCAATGCCCCTGACCTTTTTCAGATTGATAAAAAAGCGACTGAGAAGTAACTCGGTCGCTTTTGCTTATGCGGTTAAAATTCAGCCCGAAATAAGGCTCAAGCCGTTTCTGTGCTTGCCCTGATAAATTCCACAAATTTGTCCTCGGGTACGGGCTTTGAGAAATAATAACCCTGAATGAAATCGCAGCTAAGCGCGGCAAACTGCTCCACCATGGTCTGCGTTTCGATACCCTCGGCAACTATCTCCATTTCCATGTCTTTCAGCATTTTCACGGTGTTTTTCACCACTATCTGCATTTTGGGATTGTTCATCTCGTCCACGAAAGCTTTGTCAAGCTTGACTATTTTCAGCGGGAGCGATACTACGCGCTTGATGTTTGAATAACCCGTGCCGTAATCGTCAAGAGAGAAGCTTATTCCCGATTCGCTCAGCTTCTGCATATTTTTCTCCATAGCCGAGTGGGATTTTGACGCGGCGGTTTCGGTGATCTCAAGGTTTATGCTGTCGGGGGAAACTCCGTATTTGTCAAGCACAGCCATAACGTTTTCAACAAGCCCGTCCTGCGTGCACTGCGCAGCGGAAAGGTTTATTTCAATATAATTCAGACCGAGCGTCTTGTATTCCTCGCTTGCAATAAAACGGCAGACCTCCTCTGTTACATAGTCGCCGATCCTGTATATCGCGCCGCTTTTTTCGGCTGCGGGAATAAACAGCTCGGGCGATACAAACCCAAATTCATCGTCGATAAGCCGCAGCAGTGCTTCTGCGGAAACGAACTTCTTCTGCTTTATCGAATAGATGGGCTGATAATAGACCTTAAAATTGTGGTTAACAAAAGCCCTTTCGATTATTTCGTCCAGCTTGCTCATCAGCATATACTGCTTCTGACCGAATATCTCATCGGCGTGCATGACAAGTCCGGTATATTTTACCTTTTCGTGGAAATCCGCACCGAATGACATGAGCGCCTTGAAGTCGTTTATCTCCTCGGGGCATTCCACAACGCAGATACTGCACAGCAGCTCCGCGTCACGTCCGCAGACGGCGATTTTTTTCTTCAGCTCGTCGTTGATACGGTTCGCGGCGGCTTCCGCGTCTGCGCGGTGAGCGCCGTGAACAACCACACGAAAACGTCCGCGGTCAAGGTAGTAAAGCTGCGCATGAAGCTTCAGCTCCCTGTTAACTCTTATGAGCTTCTCTGCAATATCCCTGAGCAGTACCGTGGCGGCGTCATAGCTCATATCGGACTGCAGGTGAATAAAGTTTATCGGGTTTATCAGGATAACAGTGACGAACTTCCCGTTCAGAAAATTCTTTTTCATGTCGTCCGCATATGCGCTGTATTTACGCAGTCCGGTAAAGGTATCGACGGTTTCCTCCGCAGACTGTACGGTCATTGACGCAAACATCAGACCCAAAGCGTTCGCGTACATCTCAACGGTGGACGACGGGAAGAAATACTGAACTATCATCGCTATTACCAGCAGGGGAGCGATGGCTACAACAGAAGCCATTTTGCGTATCGTAAACAATTTCCTGTGGCAGACAAGATAGCATATCGCTGTAACGACATATATTGCCGCAACTACATACATTAACGGGAAAAGCGTTCCTCTCGTATAAGCGAGGTTGTCGAAATAAAACAGAATATCTGTAAACGGATTTACGGCAATTATCAGGGTTATAGCGGTGATCGGCAGCCAGAACAGGGAACATAGTATCCTGTGTTTATTCAGCTTGTGCCAGGTGTCGGTCAGGCTGACGATAAACAGCAGATACAGCACCGTTGTAAAATTATGTAAAAGCAGGTAGATAGTATGCGAGCAGTACAGCGCGGGGATAAGCGCCTCTGTTCCGTCCGGAGAAACGGCATATCCGTCCAGCAGTATCGCCGCAATATCCGCCGCAGCAGAGCCGAGAGTGACCAGAATTATCGAAATGAATATCTTATCGGGAACACCCTTTGTCATTTTTCGGGAAATTACCGTATACAGCAAAATCAACAGCAGAACGACTGCAGCAACATCAAAATGAATGATCGCCTTCAAATTACCACCCCATTGTCCAACGATGGATACAGCTTATGTTTGAATTATAACATAAAGGGTAATGTTTCGTCAATATCATTACCGAAAAATTGTGTGAATTAACTAAAGATATCCCGCAGTCGGTTTCAATATTATTCAGCGATACCCAAAAAAAGCTTTAATGAAAACCTGCCGTTCGGCAGAAACGGCAGGTGAATAAGTTCATAGTGGGTGTGTTAAAATCAGCTTTTCAGCAGTCTGAGGTAGTGATTTGACTCCCGAAGTACATGGTCTGCGAGGAGCGGCAGTATCACCGAGCGTATCTTGTTCTGCTCGATACCCTGCGTTCCCGCCGCCTTGAAATCCCTGAACCGCTTTGTTATCTCGAGCGAGTCTGCGGTCATGGCGCGGTCGTTCGCACTGCGGCATTTTTCAAGCAGCTCGCAGTACCCATCGGCGAACTTATCCGCAGAGTTGAACAGCTCGGTTTCGCACGGGTCGAGCAGCCCGCGGATAAACATTGCGTGCTCCATCATGATACGGTTCCAGAAGCATTCGGTTTCCTTCATGGTGCTGTAGGGCAGCGTACCCTGCTTTTCAAGGCACTCCACATATTCTCTGTACAGCTTTGCTTCTCTTATGATATGCTCAATAAGGAGCGGGTAGTTCATCGTGAACATTTCCCCGCGGAGAACGTTGTGCAAAACCGTTTCCTTGAACGAGATAAGACCGTCCAGCAGGGAAAGCGCCTTTTGGTTGAGTTTTCTCACCATGCCGCGCATTTTGGGGTCGTCGACGCATTTTCCGCAGCCGCTTCTGAGGCGGTGCTCCATGCTTGTTATCTCGCTGTTGATGGATATTCCGGTGAAACACTCGGTCTGCTTTTCGGCAAGCGCGGTGAACTCCGTAACTATTTCCTGCGACCGAAGCACCTGCTGACCGATAATGCCGTTGGAAAGCTTCACCCCCTCGCACAGCAGCGCTTCAAATTCACACTTGAAATGCTCGGCTTTTTCCGAAAATGCGGCGTTCGCAGGGGTGAACCCTGCCTCAAGGAACAGCGAATGCTCCTTCATTATCCGCCCGAAAAACAGGTGCAGCTCCAATGACCTTTCAATAAAATTACTGCCGTTCATAAAAACACCTCCGTGACATACAGCGTTGTTACTGTCGTAAATATTATATGCGGGAGAGCGTGAACAGTGTTATAAACATCTCCGCGATCAGAATTAAGGCAACACCGCATAATTATTTTCTTTTGTTAATAAGGAAATGTAATTATCAAAAAAACGGGCAGAGCCGCAAAAGCAGTTCTGCCCGAAAGTGTAAACAGATATCCTTTTTATTTTACCTGCGACAACGCATTGCGCAGCTCATGCTCGATACGCCCGAGCTCCGCTTCCGCCTGGCGGTGCTTTATCGTGCTTTCGCGGTTGAGCTGCAGGGTTTCCTCGATTACGCGGATAAGGCTGTCGTTCGCTTTTTTGAGCGATTCGGCGTCAATTCCGCTGCGGCGGCTTTCCGAGGCGGTCTGTACGGCGCTCTGCCGCAGTATCTCAGCGTTGCGGCGAACCATGGTGTTAGTCATGCGGTCAAGCTCGCGCTGCGTCTTGTAGACTGCGGTCTGGTCGGTCAACCCCACCGCCGCCGCGAACTGATTTTTCCAAATAGGGACGGTGTTGAGCACAGCGGACTGAATTTTCAGCGCCATAACGGTGTTTGTGGACTGTATCAGCTTCAGCTGCGGCGCGGATTGCAGCGCGATGGTGCGGCTTAGCTCAAGGTCGTGGATACGGTTTTCGAACCGCGCGAGGTTCTCCTCAAAGCCGTAAACAAGCTGCGCAGCCATGGGGTCGTCCTGCCGCTGTACCTCGGCGGACAGCTTTGGCAGAGCGGTATTGCGCAGATATTCGAGCTGTTCCGTTCCCGCCTGAATGTATATAGTCAGCTGTCGGAAGCATTTCGCGTTTTCCTGCCCGAGCATATCGAACAGCTCTGCGCCGCGCAGCAGCTCCATTCGCGAGCGTTCAAGCTGCTGCTCAAGCCGCTCTATCCTTATCCGCGCCTTGGAAAACCGCTTTTTCAGCTTCCTCATGCGCCGTGCGCGGCTGCCGAAAAACGGAAGCCTTGCCCAGAAATTGTCCTTAAAAACAGCGCCTGCGTCAAGCGCCTTTATCTCGTCAATGAGCGCCTGTAACTGCTCTGCGGTATCCGCGCTGCCCCTGCCCGAGTTTTCGAGCACCCTGTCGGAAAACTCCGCAAGCGTTCGCTGACAGCCTATGCCGTATTCCACCGCCGTCACGCTGTCGGTGAGGTCGAGCTCGCTTTTTATCAGGTCTATCTGCCTGCGTTCCTCGGGGGAAAAGGTGAGGGGAGCATTCCCCGCAGATACTTGTATTTCCTGCGGAATATCGTTGCCGCCGGAGGCTTTCATCAGTGATGCAAGGGTAATTTCTTCTGCCATATCCGCTCCTTAACTCAGCTCGTCGATAATTCGCTTCATCACGCTGTAGCTCGGCGTATTCATCACCGCTGTGATATTTTCGGGAATGCCCGCGACAGCGCTTGTGCCGACGCCGATATTTTCGCCCGTGCGGAAGCCGTGCTTTTCCCATGCGAGCCGCTGAACCTCGGGGTCTGTCAGCGCGCCGATACCCATTTTACCGGCTTCGTCAAGCGCAATGTAGATGTGCGTTGACCATATCGTCGGCGAGGGGTATATCACCACAACGTCGTCCTTGATTTTGGCGTAACCGTCGGGATTTTCCGCCGCGTATTCTATCAATTGGCTCTCATAGCCCGCTATCATCGGCTTCGCGCCTACGCCCATTCGGAGGAATTGGTTGAACAGGTCGGAGGAGGAGGTTTCCATATAGCCCGTCCGCGAGAATATCTCTTTAAGCTGCGGGAGGACGTCGTTTATCGTGCTTTCGTCAACTGTCCTGCCGCCGTTGAGGGTATTTGCAAGCAGCGCCGCGAACATATTTCCCGAGTTGGAGCGCGCGGGGTCGGTGGTGTCAACGCAGACGCTGCCGTAAAGCTGCGGCAGCCCTATGTCGCTCCACTGTTTTTCCTGCGAAATAAGCTCCGTCAGCTTTCCCATATCGGCGTAATAAACGCCGTCTGTTTGGGTTACAACGCCCTCCCGTATAAGCGCGTCCGCAACGATTTGGTGGGAATACAGCACTATCGGCGTGTTGAAAACTATCTCCTCCGCTTCGCCGCTGCCGTGCACCTCGTTGAAATATTCGAGCGCTGTCTGACTTGAGGGGAACAGGTAATCCCGCCCGCTAAGATCGGCAGTCACCATATCCAGCGAGCCCGCGCGGGAGTAATCGAACTCAATGCGATAGTTTTTTCTGATATAATCGGCTATTTCCTCGTCCTCAAACAGACCTATCTTCTCGCCGCCGAGATAGCCGTTGACAGCGGTTACCTGCGTGCTTTCGGTGAACAGCATGAAAAGCCCCGCCGCAGCCGCTGCCGCCGCAAGTAT
>JBJFHP010000227.1:0-6858 GCA_051893715.1 Oscillospiraceae bacterium | reverse complement strand
TTTTCCGCTGCATTTTCAAGCGAGGCAACAAGCCTGCCGCAGGCGGAAATGATATCCTCGTCATTTTCGGGAGTATTCAGTATATCCGGAATATTACAGCTTTCCGTTCCGCTGTCGAGCTTTTCAAGCATTCGCAGAATGGCGGACAGGGAATAATTCGCACATCTTAAAGAACGGATAATTTTCAGGCGGTTGATGTCGTTCAAGTCGTACACCCGATAGCCGTTCTGCTTTCGCTTTACGGTGATAAGCCCGTTCATTTCCCAATTGCGGATAGTATCTGTTGTCAGCCCGAGCGCTTTTGCAGCCTGCGACTGCTTGTAAACCGTGCCGTCGGTCTGCGGCTGCTGCCGATAAAGCTTTTCGCAGACAGCGGCGGCGTCCCTTGCGTTTTCCGTTTCCCGCTGTGCAATACGGATATACTCCTCGGCGAGAGTCGTTGCCTCGTCAAAGCGATATTCGGCAGACAGCTTTATAACATCGATTATCCGCTTGCGAAGTCCCGCCTGCAATACCACGGTCTGCAATGCTTTTCTTGCCAGAAAAAACTGTTTGATATGAACATCGGTGTAAATGCGGTAGCCGTTCGGCTTTCGCTCGGGTTTATGTATCAAGCCCCATTCCTCGTACAGTCTGACCGTATTCGGGTGCAGCCCGACGATTTTTGCAATCTGACCCGTGGAGTAGGTGTTTATTGGATCATTTTTATTCATAGTTACCTCGTATATTTCGATTGGTTTGCTGCGTTTATTATATCATAGCGTCCGACTAAATGCAATATTTGCTTTTTTGGTTGAAATTATTGGTTGGTTGTGGTATAATGATATTATCAACAAATAAGAAGAACGGGGGTCAGGAAATGTGGTTTTATGAAAATGTTACAAGAGAAGAATTTGAAAAGCAAAAGGATTTTGTTGAAAAAACAATGCTTGAATTAGGCGCTGAAAAAAATGAGATCGAATTGCCTTATGTACAAAAGACAACTTCCTATGTTAGACAATATATAGAAACACACTACTCTCAAAGAGGAATTTATTTTTTCAAAGATACATTTTATAGGGTTGACGAAGTTTTACATTATAAGAAACCTTTTATAGTTTTGGAATGCGGAACGTTTCAGGAATTGATAAATAACACTATGGAAGATGCAGAACCTTTTCCATATGATTTATCAGATGAGGAAATAAGGAATGAAGTAAAATATTCATTGGGAATAGAAGAATATCCAAAACCATAAATTAAGATTTATCGAGCGCCTTTCCGGCGTGTGAAAACCTTAGAATATATGGCTCATTTAGCCGTATTGACCGCGGGGTTACCCCGCCGCCCAAAATGACATGAACCTGAAAAAACTTAAATCCCGCGCGAAAGAACTGAAGAAAACCGTCCCTGCGGTGTTTCTTTCGCTTAAAGACAAGGACACGCCGCTGCCCGCGAAAATACTCGCGGCGGTGACGGTCGCCTATGCGCTGTCCCCGATCGACCTTATCCCCGACTTTATCCCCGTGCTTGGCTATCTTGACGACATTATCCTGCTGCCCGCGCTTGTCGCGCTGACGGTAAAGCTTATCCCGAGGGAGGTATGGGAGAAGAACCTGCGCCTTTCGGAGGGAATGTGGCAGAACGGCAAGCCGAAGAAGTGGTATTACGCGCTGCCGATAGTGCTGATATGGGCGCTTGTCGTTTTTGCGGTGGTCAAGGCGATTTTTTTCTGAAAGAAAATCCTGCCGCGCGGGGAATAAATGTTGACAAAACGCTATAAGATGATTTATAATTGATTTTGTACGATTATTCGATTATTCGATTATACGATCATGCCGTCGCTTGTCGGCGGCTGTTGATAAAATACCGAAAAGAGGAATTACACCCATGCCAAAATACTTCGGCACAGACGGCTTCCGCGGGGAGGCAAACAACGGGCTGAACGTTGACCACGCGTATAAGATCGGCAGATTTGTCGGCAATTATTTCGGAAAGGAGCACCGCTGCTCCGTAGTGATCGGAAAGGACACCCGCCGCAGCTCGTATATGTTCGAGTATGCGCTTGTCGCGGGGCTCACCGCGTCGGGCGCGGACGCGTCGCTGCTTCATGTAACGACAACTCCCTGCGTTTCCTATGTGACGCGCACCGATGAGTTTGACTGCGGAATAATGATCTCCGCGAGCCATAACCCCTACTATGACAACGGCATAAAGCTGTTCAATTCAAAGGGCGAAAAGCTTGAGGAAAGCGTTATCCTTGAGATAGAGAAATATCTTGACGGGGAGATACCCGAGCTCCCGCTCGCGCGGGGGGAGGAAATAGGCCGCGCGCTTGACTATGCGGCGGGAAGAAACCGCTACATTGGTTACCTTATATCCCTCGCGGTGCATTCGTTCAAGGGCAAGAGAATAGGGCTCGACTGCGCGAACGGCTCAGCCTCGGCTGTCGCGAAGAACGTGTTCGAGGCGCTCGGCGCTAAGACCTACGTCATAAACGACCACCCCAACGGCTTCAATATCAACACCAACTGCGGCTCTACCCATATCGACGGGCTGCGGCAGCTTGTCATTGACGAGCAGCTGGACGCGGGCTTCGCGTTCGACGGCGACGCGGATCGCTGCCTTGCGGTGGACGAAAAGGGAAGTATCGTCGACGGCGACAAGATACTCTACATATACGGCAGCTACATGAAAGAGCGCGGCAAGCTAGAAAAGAACACCGTGACTACCACCGTGATGTCAAATCTCGGTCTGTACAAGGCGTTCGACGAGCTGGGCATAAATTACGCAAAAACCGCTGTCGGCGACAAGTACGTTTATGAATGTATGTCGGAAAACGGCTATATACTCGGCGGCGAGAACTCGGGGCACATTATATTCAGCAAGTACGCCAACACCGGCGACGGCATTATAACCGCCTTGAAGCTCATGCAGGTGATGTGCGACAGAAAAGCGGCGCTTTCCGAGCTCGGCGCGCCGATGAAGGTGTACCCGCAGATATTGAGGAACGTCCGCGTGTGTGACAAGAACGCGGTGCTTTCCGACGTTGACGTTAACGCGGCGGTAAAGGCTGCCGGGGAGCAGCTCGGAAGCGACGGACGCGTGCTTGTCCGCCCGAGCGGAACAGAGCCGCTGCTGCGCATAATGGTCGAAGCGGGCACAAGAGAGCAGTGCGAGAAATATATCGCGGATATCGAGAAAGTCGTCCGCGAAAAGGGACATATCGCAGAATAAAATAAATCCCGTGGAGAGCATTCTTCACGGGATATTTCCTGCCTAAAATTAACCGTCACACCTTTTCAACAGGCACCCATATCTCCGAATAGGTATCCTTCGGGTCTGCGGCGGGCATGGTGTACATTTCGATGTTGTAGTTACCGCCGAGCTTATACCCGCGGCAGTTCGGGAGCCATTCGTTCCATATTCTCGTGTTGACGTCCTGAAGCGCCTTGGGCAGCGCGCCGCGGCAGGGGAACACCGCCCATGTGCCTGCGGGGATAACGCGCGTAACGCAGCCCTCGGGGATATCCTTGAGCGGCGAGTACAGGTCGGCGATGACGTATTCAAAATCCATGGAGCTGTTTTCCGTTTCCTTTGAGTCAATGCACACGCCGAACATTCCCATGACCTTTTCACCGCCGCCGTTCGCGTAATGCTCCGTCCAGAACTTCGGTATCTCGCTGTAAGAGGTTTCGCTGTTAAATCTGCGCGCAACGCCCATTATAGTGAACTGCGCCTTTTCAACTATGCTGTATTCCATCATGTTTCCGCCCTCCAATGTAAGTTTGATTTTTATCGGCGCGAAGCTTTTCAGCACTGCGCCGTTTTCCTTTGCGGCAGAGGGAGATATCCCGTGAAATTTCGTGAACGCGCGGGCAAAGCTGTCGGGCGAGTCGTAGCCGTATTTCACCGCCGCGTCAATGACCTTTATGTCCGAGCGGGAAAGCTCCTGCGCGGCAAGCGACAGCCGCCTGCTGCGTATGTACTCCCCGACCGTCATTCCGCACAGAACGCCGAATATCCGCTGAAAATGGAACGCGGAAACATAGGCGCGCGCCGCTATGTCCGCGATATCAAGCTCCTGCGTGATATTGTCCTCAATATAACGCAATGCGTTCTGTATGCCGTCCGCCCAGCCCTGCACGTTCATTCCCCCTCCGTCTTGTTCAATGATACCATATTCCCGCCCGCAACGCCCGACTTTCCGTGCTGTTATGTGTCGGGGATAACGGCGATCTCCCTATCGGAATACCCCTCCGACAGCGAGAAGCTGCCGCTAATTCCGCCGGTGAGATATATTTTCCCGTCCTCCGTGATGAGCAGCGCGTCGACGCCGCCGTTTTCCCGAAGATATGCCGCCGTTTTTTCATACCCCATTACGAAGAAAGCGGTGGAAAGCCCGTCGCAAAGCACTCCGTCCGTGCCGATGACAGTCGCCGAGGAAAGCCCGCTGCGGGCGGGTCTGCCTGTTTTGGGGTCAATTATATGGCAGTAGCGCGCCCCGTCCCCGCCGATGAAATACCGCTCGTAATCGCCCGAGGTGGAAACGAATTTATCGGTTATTTCAAGCACGCCGATATAGCCCTCGCTGTCGGGGTCGCGCACGCCTATCCTCCACGGCGAGCCGTCGGGGCGCGCGCCTATGGCGAGGATATTCCCGCCGAGGTCGGCGAGCGCGCTTGTTTCGCCCGCGCCCTTGAGCGCTTCCGCGGCAAGCTCCGCTGCATAGCCCTTGCCGACTGCTCCGAGGTCGGTCGTCATTCCGTCGGGGATAACAATGCCGTTTTCCGTAAAGGAAATGCGCGACGTGCCCGTGTTTTCGAGAAGCGCGTTTATCCGCTCGTCGTCGGGGATATTGTATTCTCCCGTTGTAAAGCCCCATTCGCGGCTTATCGGGTACAGCGTGATATCAAGCGCGCCGTCTGTCCGCGCGCTTATTTCCGAAACCCTTTGCAGCAGCCCGAGGGTGCGCGCGGAGAGCTCACCGCCGCCGCTTCTGTTCGCGCGGGAGAGCTCGCTTTCGCCGTCGGTGACGGAAATATCCTTTTCAAGGGACAAAACCGCGTCGCGCGCGCTTTCCGCCGCGGCGTTATTCCCGCTGTATGCGCTCACCCGCATGAAAGTGTCCATCGCGAAAAACGAAACGGAGACGGGCTCAGCCGTCCCGCACCCGCACAGCAGCAGGCACGCCGCCGCGAGGATAATTGCTTTTTTCATAGTATCACCTTTTTTATTGTAACCTTATATGCAAAATTTGTCAAGGGCAACACTGCAAAAATTGTCAGGGGCAATTTGCCCGCCGCTATTGACACGGGTCGTTATTTTTGCTATAATAACTTGTATAAGGCGAAAATTTTTGTGCGTTTTATAGAGGTGTTACATATGAAAAATCGCGTTTTGGGAATAATTGCGGCGGCGGTAATTGCCGCGGGAGCGTTCACTTCGCCCGCTCGGACGGCGCTCGGCTCGGCGGCGGCTGTTTCGGAGGCGGCTGCGGTGACTGCGCCCGCTGCTTCGCGCAAATCGGGTACATATTATCTTTCATCGGGCAGCTTTAAGGTAACGCTTTCCTGTGCGGACAGCGGCGCGAAGATATATTACAGTCTTAACGGCGGCACTTACCGTGCATATGTATCGCCGTTGACCATAAAGAAAAACGGAACGTTAAAGACCTACTCGGTGTCCGCCGACGGCAGCAAGAGCGCCGTAAAGACCTATAAATACAAGCTTGTCCCCAAGGTGACGATAACCCCCGCCGAGGGAGAATACAACGGCGCGCAGACGGTAACGCTTTCGAGCGGCGTGAGCGGCGTTAAGTTCTATTACACCCTTGACGGCAGCAAGCCGACCGCCTCCTCCGCGCTTTACACCGCGAAAGGGATAAAGCTTACGGAGGACTGCCGCCTGCGTATCCTTGTGACAAAGAGCGGCTGGACAAAGCGCTATATCACAAAGGATTATGTGATAAACGGGGCGGCTGCGCCCGAGATGATAGATCTGCTGGAGGATTACACCGAAAAATACGGCTACAACACGCTCTCCGGCTCGGAGAAGCAGGTCTACGCGCGCATATTCGAGGCGGTGAAAAACCACGCCGATAGCGCCGATGTTTCCGACCTAAAGGTCAAGCGCAGCGAGATCGACAGGATATACTGGGCGTTCGATTATGACAACCCGCAGTTCTTCTGGCTCGGCAACGGTTACAGCTACTCCTACGATTTGAGCGGAAATCTCCTTTCGGTCAGCGCGGCATACAGCCGCACCAAGAGCGAGGCGGAGCAGATAAGCAAAAAGTTTGACGCGGCGGCGGAAGAGGTTCTATCCGAGGCGGCTAAAGCGGCGAGCGAATACGACAGGGTAAAGATTATCCACGACTGGCTCATCAACAAAACCGAATACAAGAGCTACGGACCGGTATACATATCCGAGGCGGACGGCGCGATCGTAAACGGACAGGCGCTCTGCGAGGGCTATTCAAAGGCGTTCATGTACCTTGCGCAGGCGGCGGGAATACCCACGATATGCGTCAGCGGCAAGAGCAACGGCGCGGGGCATATGTGGAACATGGTGAAGCTGGGCGGTCAGTGGTATCATATCGACGTCACATGGGACGACCCGATCTCCTGGAGACCCATGCTGGTCTATGATTACTTCCTTGTCAGCGACAAGACTATCCTCTCCGACCACAGCCTTGACAGCAAATATACGCTGCCCTCCGCTCCGTCGGACTACAAAGCATGACATTATTTATATGATAGGGGAGCGGCTTCGGCTGCTCCCTTCGGTCTGTCGATAAACCTCAAAAACAGGGGTTATCTTATTGAATAATGAAAAGTGAATAATGAATAATTGTGGTGTGCCCTGCGGGCACGGATT
>JBJFHP010000226.1:0-6895 GCA_051893715.1 Oscillospiraceae bacterium | reverse complement strand
CATAAAATGACAAACAAGCATACGCATACCCTTAAAAGGAGATGACAACAATGAAGAAGTTGATCGCCCTGATAGCGGCGGCTGCCTGCATGGCGCTTGCCGGCTGTTCGGGGGAAAAGGACGCCGGCGGAACGGGGCTTGAAAGCACCGTCGGAGGAAGCGAGGCTGTCACCGAGGGAATTGCCCCCGAAAAAACGGAGGAAGCGGGCGGAAGCTCCGTGACCGAGGAAACGCAGCAGCCCCCCGAGGAAACGCCCGAAACCGCGCCCACACCCGAAACGGGCGGGGACGCGTCCTCCGAAAGCTCCGAGCCTGCGCCCGACACGAATTACTCGGCGCTTGTTTCCGCATTCGGGAACTCATATCTCGGGCTGCCGTCCGAGGAGAAGGTCTACATATTCTCCGACAACGGCAACAGCGCGGAGATAAACGGCGGGACTTATTACGGCGTGAGCTGCTATGACGAATACGACGGAACGCTGTATTATATGTGCGATTTCTATGTGTCCGCGGACGGCTCCGAGGTTTACAGGAGATACGAGCAGGAGGACCGCTACGCGCTTCTCCCCGAGGTTCAGGGCTTTGCAAGGCTTGACCCGACGCGGCAGTCACCCGAGGAGATATTCGCGGCGGCGGACGGGCTTTATATGATGTTCGACCCCGACTCCAACAGCGCTGTCGGCGGCTTCGACGAGAGCAGCCCGCAGGAGTTCAACGGCGTGGTTTATTACCCCGTGACGAACGAGCTCCTTGACACAAAGGCGGAGCTCATGGACGCGCTCACCAAGTATTTCACGGCGGACATAATCAATTCGCTCATGAGCACCGAGAAGTTCACCGACATCGACGGCAGGCTTTATGTCAAGGCGTGCTCGGGCGGCACGGTAAGCCCGAATTACTCCGGAACGGAATACGAGCTCACAACGCTCACCGAGGACACCGCGGTATTCACGCGGTATGACACCTACAATTTCGAGGCGGGCGAAACCTCCGAGGTTGAAACGGTTTACACCGCGAAAAAGGAGTTCGGCGTGTGGAGGTTTACCGATTACCCGTCGGCATGGTAAAAAATCGCGTTTACCCCCTTGAAATAATTGTGAAAGTATGATATAATACATACAGTACGGTTATTCCGTAATCCATATGACAAGAAAGAGGTGTTCCTTTTGAAGCACATCACAACCATCAACAAGGCTGATCTCAAGGCTACCGCTGCAAAGGGCGGCTGCGGCAAGTGCCAGTCCTCCTGCCAGTCTGCCTGCAAGACTTCCTGCACAGTAGCTAACCAGAAGTGCGAGGCAGTTAAGTAATTTCGGTGTTCCACACATTAGAAAGGTTTCGGACGGGTTCTCCCGTCCGTTATCTTTTTATAGGAAATGATATCCAGTATTAAATATTTTATGACAAAAGCCCCGCAGACTTACTCTGTGGGGCTTTGCTGTGACTGTATTTAATTTGCGGGATCAGTAGCTGTCATGGTGTTCCTTAACGGACTTTTTGAAAACACACCCGCAAGCAAGGCATTTGATGTTTATGTTATAATAGTTGGTTGTGCGGACACCGTTTACGGTTCTGTGGATTTCACCGCCGCAGAAGCCTGCTCCGTTCGTGGAGATGAAAGCTCCGCTTGCAGTGTCGGTAACGTTTTTTGAAATACTGCTTTGTTCGCTTCCCTTGTCAATGCGCCAACCGATTTGGGTCAGACAGTTGAAGTGCCTGCAATATGGGCATTGCCTGTCATAAATAAAGGCATAGAAAATAAACAGGTAAATGATAAAACCGACTACAACAAATACACCTGCCCAAAAGTTACTGAATGCTTTGACGACAAGACCAAAGCAAACCAAAGAAGCAATCAGCCCCAGCCAGCCTATAATGTGCATAAGAACAATTATTCTGCCGAGCACGTCATGTTTTTTTACAACACTGTCCCTGCCGCGCAAAACAAGGTTATTTTCGTTAAGCTTCATTCAATCACCTCGAAACAATAAACTCATAAGCGGATACATTGCGGCAAGCTCGGCAACAATAATAAAAATCGGGACAAGGATTTTCCTCCTGCCGATAATAGCGGCGCGGGGAGTAGTCGGCTTTGGTGCGTCGGTAAGAAAAACAGACAGGTCAATATTCGGGCTTTCAACAGAATTAAGATAGAGGTCGCAAATATTATTCTCGTTTACATACAGCTCGTTCAAACGGCAGTACATTTCCTGCGTGCGTGTTTTAAAGCAATAGGCGCAGTATGGGCAGCAGTATATATCCTTGGACATCAGTTTAGTCCTCCCGCTTTTCTGCTTTTAACAAGCAGATATATAAATCTGAAAAGGGCAATCAGAAACATCAGGAGACCGACAATATACCCCAGAAAGATATATGCCATAATGATTATTACACCAATAAAAATATTCTGCGAAAGCCATGCGAAAAATGCCGCACCGCCCGCGAATTTCTTCATATATCTCCAAGCCCAATAGTACAACATGATCACCAACGGGAATGCGAACAGCGATATGCCCGATATTGCCGATATCAGCAGCAGTCCGAACATAGCAAGAGTAATAATAACCCTTACTTTCAAGTAACTGTACTGTGCTTTTTCGGTATCTCCCCATATTCTGAATAAACCGGCGAATTTCTCTGCCAAAAATCTCATAGTAATTCTCCTTCATACTCTTGCTTGATGTTATTGAAAACTACATATCTGTAGTACAAATAATATTATACTACTGAAATGTAGTTTTGTCAATAGATAAAACAACAACCATGTTAAAATTGGATAAAACATACAAGCGGGGAGAAAATATTATATGGAAAAATACCATGAACGTATACGAAATCTGCGCGAGGATCATGACCTCAAACAGTCGGAGGTTGCAGAGGTGCTTCATCTTACAAACCAGCAGGCATACCAACGCTACGAATCGGGAAGAGTGAAAATGCCCGTGGAGCTTTTGACGAAGCTGGCGGTATTTTATGATGTGTCGCTGGACTATATTGTCGGTCTGACGGATGACAAGAGCAAAAAATGGTGAGCGCCATTTTCTGTCGGGAAAGAGCGCTCTTTTTAGGTTGTAGGAAACCGCCGTTCGTCTTGACAAAACCCGCCGATTATGCTATCATAATATACAAAGATTAACCGTTCATAAATCACGGCAGGGTAACTTGCCTTTATTTTTGAACACTGAAAGGATAAACCGAAAATGATACATAAATTCAAACAGCTCGGGTACAATATCGTGCTCGACGTTAACAGCAACGGCGTTCACATCGTGGACGACTGCGCTTATGATATGCTTGACCTGATAACGCCGCCTATGGCGGAGGAATGCCCCGCAGACCTCCCCGCAAGGCTTCCGCAGTACCCCGAGCAGGACGTGCGCAGCACCTATGCGGAGCTTTACGAGCTTTATAAGGAGGGCGCGCTTTTCGCGGAGGACGACTACGAGAAATATTCCGGTACGATGGTCAAGAGCCCCGTCAAGTCCATGTGCCTTAACGTTGCGCACGACTGCAACCTGCGCTGCGAATACTGCTTTGCGCAGACGGGCGATTTCGGCGGCGAGCGCTGTATAATGACCCCCGAAACGGGCAGAAAGGCTATTGATTTCCTTATTGCAAACTCCGGCAACCGCGAGAATATCGAGCTCGATTTCTTCGGCGGCGAGCCGCTGATGGCGTGGGATACCGTTGTCGAAACGGTAAATTACGCGCGCTCGATTGAAAAGCAGCACGGCAAGAATTTCCGCTTCACCATAACGACTAACGGCGTCCTGCTTGACGACGAGAAAATTGAGTACATCAACCGCGAGATGAGCAACTGCGTCCTCTCCCTTGACGGCAGGCGCGAGGTCACCGACCGCATAAGAAAGACGCTCAACGGAAAGAGCGCCTATGACGTTATCGTCCCGAAGTTCCAAAAGCTCGTGCAGAGCCGCGGCGACAAGGATTACTATGTCCGCGCGACATTCACGAAATACAACCTTGACTTCACCGACGACGTGCTCCATATGCGCGACCTCGGTTTTGAGCAGCTCTCCGCAGAGCCCGTTGTGACCGACCTCAACGAGCCGTATGCAATAACCATGGACGACCTGCCGCGCGTTTTCTCCGAGTATGACCGACTTTGCGAGGTAATGGCGAACCGCACCGAAAAGAAGTTCAACTTCTTCCATTTCATGGTTGACCTCGATCAGGGACCCTGCGCGATAAAGCGCCTGCGCGGCTGCGGCTGCGGCAACGATTATGTAGCCGTTGACCCGCACGGAGATATCTACCCCTGCCATCAGTTCGTTGGTATCGAACAGTGGAAAATGGGCAACCTATATGACGGAACGTTCAACAACGATATCAAGGAATATTTCGCAAAGACCCATGTGTACAGCAAGGAAGGCTGCCGCGACTGCTGGGCGAAGTTCTTCTGCTCGGGCGGGTGCAACGCGAACAGCTTTATTTACGAGGGCGACGTCCACAAGCCGCATACGCTTTCCTGCGAAATGCAGAGAAAGCGCCTTGAATGCGCGCTCGCGCTTGCGGCGGACAGGGCTGTCAAGGAGCAGGGCTGAAAAATCGGGCTGAAATAATTTCCTCAAAATCCCCCACATTTTTTAATATGTTATTCAATTTTATTTCACAATAATAACACAATGGGTATTTATAATATAACCATAACGAACGGACAATGCGGACGATGAACACGATAAACATTGACCCGCGGACATCGCGAAAGGGATGGATTATATGAACGACTATTACGGAACAAACAATATGCAGACATTTTCAACGGAGGGCGGCATGGCGCCTGCGCCCAAGCCCCCGAAAAATAAAAACAGGCACGGAGCGGCTAAGGTGGTTGCGCTTATAGCTGCGGTGGCGGTCGTCGGCGGAGCGGCAGGCTTCGGCGGGGCGTACCTCGCGGGGCGCAGCGGGCTGACGGCGGACATTGTTTCGGGCGGGGATACCTCGTCAACGGTTTCCGACACGCTTGTACCCGCGGAGAGTGCTCCCGAGGAAAGCGTTGCCCCCACGCTCAACGAGCTTCAGTCGGGCGCGGTTCAGTCGGGCGCGGTGAGAAAAGAGATTACCGGCGTTGAGTACAACTCCGACGGCTCATATATGTATACGCGCGACCTTGTGGCGGCTGTCCGCGACAGCATTGTTTACATCGAGGCGAGCATCAATTACAGAGGGACATTAACGCCCTACTGCACGGGCAGCGGAATAATAATTTCCACTGACGGATACATCATCACCAACGCGCACATCACCGATGACATGGACGGATTTACCGTCAAAGTCACAACGACCGACCCCGAAACCAACACGGGCGTTACCAAGGATTATGAAGCAAAGCTTATCGGCAGCGATACCGACACCGACCTTGCGGTGCTGAAGATAGACGCGGAGGATCTTCCCGCGGCTGTCCTCGGCGACTCCGACAAGCTCAGCCTCGGCGACGATGTTGTTGTTATCGGCAACCCTCTCGGGCTTGAATCCTCGGTAACAAAGGGCATTGTTTCCGGTCTTAACAGGCAGATATCCTCAAATGAGCGCTCGCTCTCGTCCATTCAGACCGACACGGCGATAAACAGCGGTAACTCCGGCGGCGCAATGTTCAATATGTACGGCGAGGTAGTCGGCGTTGTTAACGAAAAGCTTATCAACAACTACGCAGAGAACGTCGGCTTTGCCATCACCATAAACGAAGCCAAGGACGTCATCAACGACCTTATTTCCAAGGGCTACGTCACCGGCAGACCCATTATCGGTATAACCTGCCTTCAGGTTTCCGAATATGTCGGTGCGGTACAGGGAATGACCCCCGGTCTGTATATCACCGATATCGAGAAAAATCTGCCTGTCGCGAAAAGCGGACTTGTTGTCGGCGATACAATAACCGCCGTTGACGGAAAATCCGTCACATCTGTCGCAGAGCTTACAGATATCCTCAACGGAAAGAAGCCCGGCGATACGGTAGTGGCGACAGTATCCAGAACCGACGAGCTCGGCAGGACAAGAAATATCGACATCGAGATCGAGCTTGCCGAATTCAGCGGCACATGATCCGAATTGCCTTTACACCCAGCGACTCATAACGTCCTCTTAAATATAAAACCGCCGCAGTTCACACGAGCTGCGGCGGTCTTTTGTTGTTAATGCCGAATTATAATGTTGCCTTGTCTGTCTGTTCGGGCTGAGCGTTTGCCGCTGCGGAGGAAACATTGTCGGGGACGCTGTTCAGTCCGCCTGCGATAGCCTTTCCTGTGATGAAGGAGTTAACCATGCTCGCGAGGTCTATCCCCAGACCCTCGAGCAGACCCGACGACGCCTGAGTTGTCGCTTCGGTGATATCCTTGACGAGCTTGGAGGTGTTTCCGTCGCCGTACATCGTGATCTTGTCGATGTTCTCAAGCGGCTTTGCGATCGCTTCCGCAACAGCGGGCATCTTCTCGAAGTACATCTGAAGAACGGCTGCCTCTTCCATCTTGCGCATTGCTTCCGCCTTCTTGTCAAGACCCTCTGCCTCTGCGAGCGCCTTTGCGCGAACCGCTTCCGCTTCCGCAAGACCCTTTGCGCGGATACCCTCCGCCTCCTGCTCCGCCGCGAAACGTGCAGCCTCGGCGCGCGCCTTTTCCGCCGCCGCTTCGTTCTGCGCGGTGACGAGTATAGCCGCCGCTTCGTTCTTCTTTATTTCAAGCTCCGCCTCGGCGTTCTGGATATCCTCGTACTTCTTAGCCTCGGCGCTGCGCTGCGTTGCGTAAAGTTCCGCGTCAGCCTGCTGCTGTGCTGCGTACTTTTTCGCTTCGGCTGTTTTCTTTACCTCCGCTTCGAGGGCGCGCTCCTTTATCTCGGCTTCCTTTGCCTTGATCTCGACTTCCTTTTCCTGCTTTGCGAGGTT
>JBJFHP010000225.1:0-6938 GCA_051893715.1 Oscillospiraceae bacterium | reverse complement strand
CCAACTTCCTGCTCATGCACGCTATGGGTCCGAACGTTGCAGGCGTTATCGGTTCCGCTGTTGCGGCGGGCGTGCTGCTCTCCGTTCTCGGCTGATATTGATTTATAAATTACGGCATGGTGTTCTCGCCATGCCGTTTTTGTTTTTTTGGGGGGCAATTCTTCCCCGACATAACCTGCATATAAAAAGGGGACAGCCGTAAAGTTGTCCCCAAAATCTTTCAAGGGGACAGCCCGCGAATTTGCCCCAAAATCTTTCAAGGGCGCACCCCGCAAATTTGCCCCCAATAAAACAAAGGCGCACCCCGCGAATTTGACCCCAATAAAACAAAAGCACACCCCGCGAAACCGCCCCAACACAACCCGCAAACAAAAGGGTCAGCCCGCGCGGACTGACCCCAAAATATCACTTACTCCTTTTTATGTAAACGAACAGCGCCCACTGCGCCCCCGCGAGTAACGCGACGAGAAGCACGATAACTACCTGCATAACGCCCCATTCGGGCATGAAGAATATTATCACGAGAAGCGCGAGCGTAAGTATCACAGCGCTGCGGAGAAAGGTTTTTTCGTTCTTGTTCATCTGCTCTGAATGCGCTTAGCCATGACGGTATTTTTCATCAGCATTGCGATAGTCATGGGTCCGACGCCGCCGGGCACGGGGGTTATCCAGCCCGCTTTTTCGCTTACCTCGTCGAACTTTACGTCGCCGCAGAGCTTTCCGTTGTCAAGGCGGTTAATTCCCACGTCAATGACCACCGCGCCGTCCTTTACCATGTCGGCGGTGACGAAATTCGGCTTTCCTACCGCCGCAACAAGGATATCCGCGCGGCGGCACACCTCGGCGAGATCCTTTGTTCTGCTGTGGCATATGGTGACAGTTCCGTTTTCATGCAGCAGGAGCATTGCCATGGGCTTGCCGACTATGTTGCTGCGCCCGATAACAACGCACTCTTTCCCGCTGACCTCAACGCCCGTGCTGTGGATAAGCTCCATGCAGCCCGCAGGCGTGCAGGGCAGGAACGCGTAATTGCCTATCATGATCTTCCCGACGTTTTCGGCGCTGAACGCGTCAACGTCCTTGAGCGGGGAAATGCGCTTGATAACCTTTTCCTCGTCAAGATGACGGGGCAGGGGGAGCTGAACGAGTATGCCGTTCACCTTGTCGTCGGAGTTCAGCGCGTCGATGAGCTCAAGGAGCTGCTCCTCGGTCGTTTCCGCGGGGAGCGCGTATTCGTAGCTCTTGATGCCGCAGACCTCGCAGGCTTTCTTCTTGTTGTTGACATAAACGCGGCTCGCGGGGTCGTCGCCGACTATCACTACCGCAAGGCCGATGTCAAGCCCGTCGCGCTCTATCTCCGCGCGTACCTGCTCCTTGACAGCGGCTGAAACCGCCTTTCCGTCAATAATTTTTGCTGCCATTTTACTTGTCCTCCTTGTTTCTTTTGTTTTCGGGGTCGCTGTCTGCCGTTTTTTCGGGGGCAAATCCCTCGTTGGCTTGCTCCTCGATTTCGAGGTCGCTGTCTGCCGTTTTTTCGGGGGCAAATCCCTCGTCGGCTTGCTCCTCATTTTCGGGGTCGCCGTCCTTGTTTTCGCCGGAAACGTCCGTATCGCTGTCGTCATTATCGCCGTCAAACGTGATATCCTCGGCGCTCTCGTCGATTATGCTTGGTGCAACGCCCTCCTTAGCCGCTTTCTTTGCCGCCTTTTTCGCAGCGGCTGCTTCCGCCTCAAGCCTGTCCTTATCAAGAATAGCCTTGCTCGCGTCGGTATTCACATAAAGCGGGATCTGCTTTTTCTCGGTCAGTATCTTGAACACTATGAAAAGCGCTGTTGCTGCAACGAACGAAACCGCCGCGAGCAGCTGCGAAACCCTGAAATCGCCTATCATAAGGCTGTCGGTGCGCAGTCCCTCGATAAACGCCCTGCCGAGCCCGTACCACGCGATGTACAGCAGGAATATTTCCCCGTCGAATGTGCGGAGCTTCTTTGAGTAGAAATGCAGCCCGATAAACCCGATAAGGCACCACACGCTCTCATAAAGGAAGCAGGGGTGAACCACCGCGCCCGCTTCGATGTTCTCCGAGATTATCGTGCCGGTCATTCCGAACAGCCAGTCGGGGTCGGCAACGGAGCCGTAAGCCTCCTGATTTACAAAATTGCCCCAGCGCCCCAGCGTCTGCCCGATAAGAAACCCGAACGAGGCGAGGTCGCACATTGACAGGAAGTGCACCTTGCGTATCTTGCAGGCGATGAACCCGACAAGGAAGCCGCCGATAATGCCGCCGTATATCGCAAGACCGCCGTCGCGTATGCCGGTGAATGTGGTGATGAAGTCGTATTTTACGCCCGAGTTGGGGTCAAGCGTCTGAAAAACGCAGTAGTATATCCTCGCGCCGAGGAAACCGCCGATAAGCGCGGCGAAAACAACGTCGAACACCCTGTCCTTGCTGAGCCCAAATTCCTTTGTGCGGTGCATTGCGTACAAATACGCGAGGATAACGCCGACGGTGATGATGACGCCGTACCAATAAATCGGTATCCCGAAAAGGGTGAAGCCCCTGTAATAATTGATGGCAAGTCCGCCGAACAGGTTCGGAAACTCGACTTCTATCTCCTGCGTGACCGCGACCGCCGTCTGAAACAATGCTGTCATGGTGTAACTCCTTTCTCAAAGCGGTCTGATGACCGACAGGCAGACGTTCTCCTCGTCCAGCTCCGCGAGCTTTCCGAGCATTTTCTCATAATCCGCCGAAGCCGCTGCCTCAAGCTTTGAGAACGGCGGGAGCCCGTCCAGCGCCGCCTCGGAGAGCGTCTGCGCCGCCGCCTCGACATTCCCGTAAGCGCGGGCGCAGTCGCCGTAGGTCGCCTTTTTAATGCGGTCGAACATCTCGCGCGTGGGCGGCTTTGCCTTGAATTTTTTCAGTTCCTTTTTCATTTCCGAGAGAACATAGTCGGGGTCGTCGCTCTCGCCGACGGCATACGGCATTACATAGCCCCTGCCCTTGAACACCGCGTCGCCGAAGGAATCGTTGAGATATCCCGCGTCCCTCATGCGGGTGTAAAAATCCGACATATCGCCGAAAATAACGTCGAAGATGATGTTGTAATAGATGTAGTCCTCCAGCGCGGCTGCGCCGTATGCGTCGGGGCGCTTGAAGCCAGCGGCGAAAAGCGGCTTGGATACCGGCATGGATATCTCCGTGCGCTTTTTCGCGACCTCGCGCGGCTCGTTGAACGGCACCGTTTCAAGCTCCAGCGGCTTGCGCTCGTTCAGGCATTTTTCGCACACGCTTATCGCCTCGTCGGGGTCAAAATTTCCCGCTATGCAAAGGTACATATTCGCGGGGTTATAGAACGCGTTGTACACGTCGTAGAGCAATTCGTCGGTTATTTCGGATATGCTTTCCACCGTGCCCGCGACGTCCGCCTTTATCGGGTTTTCGCTGTACACGCCGCTCAGCAGCTCCATTATCACGCGCCAGTTCGGGCTGTCCTGATACATGGTTATCTCCTGCGCGATTATCCCGCGTTCCTTTTCAACGCTTTCGGGGGTGAAGTAGGGCTGCTGCACAAAGCCGAGCAGTATTTCAAGATTTTTCGCGAAATTCTCCGCGCAGCTGAAATAATACACGGTGTAGTCGTAGCTTGTCCCCGCGTTGCAGGAAGCGCCTGTCTGCGCGAAAAGCGCGAACGCGTCCTTTTCCTCGCTCTCGAACAGCTTGTGCTCAAGGTAGTGCGCGGTGCCGTCGGGGATCTTTATTTCCTCGCCGCCGTTTATCCTGAAGCGGCAGTCCTGCGCGCCGAAGCGGACGGAGAACTGCGCCGTGACGGTGGAATAGCCCTTCATGGGCAGCATGAAAACGGTAACGCCGCTTGGGTGGACATATTTCAGACAGCTTTCGCCGATGATGCTTCCGTTTATCTTTTCAGTCATTGCTTACCTCCTCGGGGCAGAGCGTGTACACGGTGTCGAGCGTGTACAGGCGGCTTACCTCCTGCACGCGCTCGGCGGTGACCGCCATTAGCTGCTCCGCGTAATCCTCGGGGGACAAAAATACTCCGTCCGTGACCTGCCCGAGGTACCAGCCGCCGATAGATCCAACATTATCATAAAGCGACTTGATATCGTTGAGCGCCTCAAGCTTTGCCTTTTGGAGCTCCTCTTCCGTGACGCCGTTTTCGCGGATATTGTTGAACTCTTTCATTATCGCGTCCTGCGTGCGCTTGACGTTCTGCGGCTCTATGCCCGCGTTGGCGACAAGCGTGCGCTTTGCGCGGTCGGCGAAGCTGCTGCAATAATAGCACAGCGACTGTTTTTCGCGGATATTCTCAAAGAAGCGCGAGGTAGTCATTCCGCCGAGTATCATCGAGAAAAGCATATTCGCGAAGCGGTCGGTCATTTCGGGCGCCTTGAAATACATACGCGTCACTGCCTGCTGCATGGGCATTCTGTCCGTCACGTCGGCAGGGACGGTTTTCGGTATTGAGGGCGAAACATACGGCTCGCAGATGTCGCGGCGGTCAATGCTGCCGAATGCCTCCGTGAGCAGCCTTTCGCTTTCCGCGAAGTCGCTGCACCCTACCGCGAAAATTTCGATATGCCCGTGCTCGAGCATATGGCGGTAGGCGGCGTATGCGCTTTCGGGGGTGACCTTTTCCGCTTCCTCGTGCGTGCCGTTTACGGAGTATTCCTGCGGCTCGCCGACGAACGCGGTGCGCGCCGCCCGGCGCACTGCGAGGGAGCGTTTGTCGTTTATTATGCTGTCAATAGCGTCGATAAGCTCGGTTTTCATCAGGCGGACTAAGTTGCTGTCGAACGCGCCGTCTGCGGCGAGCGGGCGGCAAATGCACTCGATAAGCAGCTCGCAGCTTTCGCGCTCGAGCTTTTCGCCGTCGAGGGCGTATCTGTCGTCGAGGGTGGAAATTGCTATCGAGGTATATCTCCTGTTGCCCGCAAAGGAAATGTTGTCCGAAATCGACGCGCCGTAAAGCTCCGCGAAGCGCATGGACAGCGATTTGTAATCGGGGTATTTTTCGCAGCAATCGGTCAGGCAGTAGGGCACGAGGGCGAAATCCGCGCGCGAAAGCCCGCCGTTGTCGTCAAAGGCGGTGTAGAAGCCGACGGAGATCTTGTTGATCTTAAAGCGGCTGTCGGTGATCCTGTTGAACCACACTCCGCTGCCTATCTGTTTTCTCTCAAAAATTTTTATCAGTCCTTTTGTAACATTGTGTGTCCGGTTAATAACACAAGCTTATTATATCACATTTCCCCGCCTATTTCCACCCCTTTATTGTGAAAATTAGCAAAAAAAAAGAGCCTGCAAAGGCTCGGGACGGATGACCGCAAAGTAAAATAATAATTATGTGTAGAACAAAAGAAAGGAGACAACTAAACAAAACAAATGAGTCGGAGGTTTTCCGGTCCTTTTGTTTGATTTAATTATACAGTGTTTTGGCGGTTTTGTCAATAAGTTTTTACTATGTTTTTTATTTTCGTGCAATAATAACAAAAACACATAAATTCATTTGACAGGTAATAGTAAAATCAAGGCTAAATATGTAATATTATACCATGTAATCGGTTACAATCGCTATATGACTGCGCCGCATAACAACGACCGAGCGGTGAACACATAATTCACATCTTTCCGCCGTTAAGGGAAAAGTCAACAGATAATCGTTGACAACCACGCGCATTTATGGTAATATTAAATAGGAGAAAAAGGAGCTCTGCCCGAACAAGGGAGAGCGAGGCGACCGACGGCTGAGCCATGCTGAGCCGTAATAAAGAGAACGGTCTTACAGGAGAACTATATGAAGATAAACTGGAACAAGAAATATACGACCATCGCGGTGTACAGCCTGCTCGTCATTGCCGCGGCAGTGCTGTTCGTGGTGTTCGTGTTCAGATTTGAGTCCTTTGCGAACGCGTTTTCGTGGATAGGCGCAGTTGCCGCGCCGATAATCTGCGGCGTTGTCATTGCGTATATCCTCAACCCGCTGATGATGCTGTTTGAAAACAAGGTTTTCCGAAAGCTGAAGGAAACGCCCCCGCCCGAAGAGGGCATTGTGATGAAGCAGATCCACAAAACCGCCGTCGGAGAAAGCAACGTAGTAAAGCAGATCGAAAAGCATTCCGCCAGCGTTGAAAAGAAGATACGCAGGCGGCGTTCCGCGGCGAGGGTGCTTTCCATAATTCTGACGTATATCGTTTTATTCGCGGTCATCGTCGGAATGTGCATCGCTGTCGTCCCGAGCGTTGCGCAGAGCCTTGTCGACCTTGCGGATCAGATGCCGGGGTATATCGAGAAGATGGACGTTTTATTAAAGGACGTGTTCGCGAACAATCCCGACATTGCGAAGCTGCTGTCGGCTGAGATAAGCAACCTTGCGGAGCTTCTCGACAAGATAGCGGAAATGGTTCAGCCCATGGCTTCCGATATCCTCGGAAACGTTTCCACGGGTCTGATTAACGCGGTGCTTGCCATTGTCACAGCGCTTAAAAACATCATTATCGGCTTGGTCATTGCGATATACCTGCTTTACAGCAAGGAGAGAATGCTCGGTCAGATAAAGAAGATATTCTTTGCGTTCTTCAGAAGCGACCGCTGCGAGAGATTTTTTGAGGGCTGCATGAGGTGCAACAGTATCTTCAACAAATATATCATCTCCAACCTGCTGGATTCGCTTATCGTTTTCGTGGCGATGATGATAGGAATGTTCGCCATGGGAATGCCCTTTCCCGTGCTCATTTCCGTGGTGTGCGGCATTACCAACCTTGTACCGTTCTTCGGACCGTTCATCGGGGCGATACCTTGCGGCGTGCTGATACTTCTTGTCGACCCGATAAAGGTCATCTGGTTCGGCATATTCGTTCTTGTTCTTCAGCAGCTTGACGGAAATGTCATCAAGCCGTTCCTGTTCGGCGAAACGATG
>JBJFHP010000224.1:0-32745 GCA_051893715.1 Oscillospiraceae bacterium | reverse complement strand
GGGTTTATCTTAATGAATAATGAATAGTGAATAATGAATAATTGTGGTGTGCCCTGCGGGCACGGATTTTAAAAAGTGCGGCACATTTTTCGGAACAATCGGCGAAGCCGATACCGCCATTATTCATTCTTCTTTATTCATTATTCAATCTTCATTTTTGTCGAAAGTCTTTTTCGACAAGCTGTGATGCCCGCCTAAGCGTGCAGCGTCTTATTTTTCTCCTTGTAAACGACGGTCAGCACCTCTGCTACCGCGTCGTAAAGCTCGACGGGAATTTCCCGCCCGAGATCCACCTGCGCATAAAGCGCGCGGGCAAGCGGCGGGTTTTCCATCGTGTAGACATCGTTTTCCTCCGCTATCTGAACTATTTTCAGCGCGAGATAGTCCTTTCCCTTGGCAACAACCTGCGGAGCGCGGTTCTTGTCCTGATCGTATTTCAGCGCCACGGCGAAGTGCGTAGGGTTACGGATAACGACGTCCGCCGAGGGCACCTCCTGCATCATGCGCGACTGCGCCATCTGCTGCTGTCGCTGCTTTATCTTGCTCTTGACCTGCGGGTCGCCCTCCATCTGCTTGAACTCTTCCTTGACCTCCTGCTTGGACATTTTGAGCTTCTTCTCAAACTGCCACCACTGAAAGATGAAATCTCCCGCGGCGACAAACACAAGCAGAATGCAAATCAGCATTACAACGTCAAAGATACTCAGCGCCGCATAAGCAAGCCCCTGCATTAACCCCGAGTCCATAAGCGAAAGTATCCTCGGGAGCCTGTCGGCTATCTCGTTATATACCATCCACCCGATGACGATAACCTCGATGAGCCCTTTAAGGATACCGATTATCGCCTGCGCGGAGAAAAGCTTTTTTATTCCCTCAAGAGGGTTGAGCCGCGAGAATTTCGGCTTGAGCGCTTTCATGGTGAAAAGCCCGCGCGTCTGCGCTATCGTGGGGATAATTCCGAGGATCATTGCCCCCGCGCACACCGGGCCTACTATCATTACAACGACCGTCATCATCTCGACGACAAGCGGCATTACCGTGTCAACGTTCACGTCATACGTCCCCGCCCGCTCGAATACCGAGCCGCTGAACGCGAGGATCGTTTTCATCATAAAGCCTGCGAGAATGCGCACAAGCGTGAATATTCCCAGAACGGAAACGGCGGTCACTATCTCCTTTGATTGGAGAACATTGCCCTCTTTTCGCTGATCGCGGCGCTTTTTCGGGGTGGCTTTTTCGGTTTTTTCCTCGCCCGCCACTTAAAACACCGCCCTTTCAGCCGACTTGTTGACTAAATTTCTTATGTAAGGGTAAACTGCCCGACCAGCCCGTTAAGGTTGGTGAACAGTATGTCCATGATTTTCTCCATAAATTCGGAAACAACGCCGCAGCTTGCCGCAAGAACAACAAAGCCGACCAGCATTTTCAGCTGAATATTCAGCACGAAAACGTGTATCGTCGGCACTGCCTTCATCAGCACGCCGACGCAGAACTCCGTGATAAGAGAGGCGGCGATAACGGGCATAGCAAGCTTCAGCCCGAGCGTCAGCACTGTTTCAAAATACATCACCATGATGTACAGAATGTTTATATTGAAGCTGTCATACCCCAGCGGTATCGTATCGTATGACACCGCGAAGAGCCTTATATAGCTGAGATGTCCCCCGACGGCGAAGAAATACAGTATGAACCAATAGCTGTAATAGGACGATGTGATACCCACCTGCCCGCCATAGGTCGGGTCGTAGCTCTTTGCCATCGACATACCGAGCTGCATATCGGTGACCTCGCCCGCCATTGAAAACACCTGTAACATTATATTCACGAACAGCCCCAGCACGGCGCCGACAAGCAGCTCCTTCACCAGATCGAACGCGAACGGCAGCAGCCCCTCGGGCATGACATATTGAAAATCGTTCGCCGCGGTAACCACAAGCGCTAACATCAGCGACGCGCCCGCCTTGATGGTGTTGGGGACATTGTTCCTCGAAAAAATAGGGTTAAACGTGAATATCCCGCTCACCCTGACCAGAACCATGAAAAAGACGGCAACGTTAGTCTGTATGGCAGTCCATATTTCCGACACGGCAGTTTCCTCAGGTTATAGGGATCGTGGCGATCTTCTCGAAGATGAAATTCACGAAATCAATGCACTCGTTAGTCATCCACGGCGCAAGGAAGAACAGCGTCAGTCCCACCGCGACAGCTTTCGGCGCGAAGGATATCGTCTGCTCGTGTACCTGAGTAGCCGCCTGCAATATCGCGACGACAAGTCCCACGATCATGGCGACAAGAAGCACGGGCAGCGCAAGCTTGAACGCCAGCATGATCGCCTCGCGGAAAATCTCCATTACAAGATCCTGCGTCATAATACCACTCCTTAACGCCGCTACCAGTTATAACTTGAAACAAGGGAGCCTATCAGCAAATTCCACCCGTCCGCAAGGACGAAAACAAGTATCTTGAACGGCATGGATATCATCGCGGGCGGAAGCATCATCATACCCATCGACATCAGCGTGCTTCCCACAACGATATCGATTATTAAGAACGGTATGAAGATCATGAAGCCCATCTGAAAAGCGCGCTTGAGCTCGCTTATCATGAACGACGGAACAATCACCGTGAGCGACAGGTCGTTCTGAATATACTCCTCGGTGAAGCCGCCCTCCGGCTCCTCCGTATTTGACAGGTCAATAAAGAAATCGAGGTCGTCGCTGCTCGTCTGCTTGAGCATAAAGCGCTTCAGCGGCACGCTCGCCTTGTCGAGCGCCTCCTCCATGGTCAGCTCCTCGTTTACATAGGGCTGATAGGCGATCTCGTTTATTTCGGTGAAAACGGGCGCCATAACGAATATTGTCAGCAGCAGCGACATTCCCGTAAGGACAATATTCGGCGGTGTGCTCTGCGTCTGCATTGCCGTTCTGAGAAAGCTCATCACTATGACGATGCGCGTAAAGCAGGTCATCATGATAAGCAGCGACGGCGCAAGCGCTATAAGCGTCAGCAAAAGGATTATCTCCAGCGGCTGCGACGCGTCCACGCCTATGACCTGCTGCAATACCGACGCGGTAGGCTCGTCCCCGACATATTCGGGGTCGGTGTCAAGATATTCTCCCGCCTGTGCGCCGGAGCTCACTACCTGCTCGCTTGACGACGAAGCCTCCGCATAGGAGCGCACCGTCACGAACAGCACCGCGAGAAATATCGTCACAAAAAGCGAAACGGCAAACCGCACCACAAGCTTCTTGTCGCTCTCTAACAGACGTTTTAACAAGTGCAGTCCACCTCCGCCTACTTCTTCTTATTCAACATATCGCCGAGCACGGTCTTAAAGCTCTCGCCGAACGAGGGGTTACCTCCCTCGGGGCGCTGCATGAGCTCCTCCTCGGTCTGCTCGAGGTCGCATATCTTCTCGGTGTGATTTGTCGTCACGCCGAGCACCATGCACTTCCCGCAAACGCTGACGAGCAGCAGCATTTTGTCCGGTCCGAGATTTATCCGCTCGAGGATCTTCATATTTTTGCTGTCGGACAGGGATACCCTTGCGTTGAATTTCTTCATTATCCAAAACAGCAGGAACACCAGCGCGAGAACTCCCACCAGCGCCATTATCATCTGGAAATATTCCACGAAAAGCCCCTCTCCGAAAACTGTCCGCTGCCAAAATCGCCAAATAACGGAATTATTTAAGGCAGCACCTTACATTAAACCCGGAAAAACACCAAAAGGCGGGTAAAAATTCCCCGCCACAGATTATGTATCGGATCAGCCGAGGACTTTTTTAACGGTCTGAAGTATTCTGTCGGGCTTGAACGGCTTTACGATAAAGTCAAGCGCGCCCAGCTTGATAGCCTCGACAACCATTGCTTCCTGACCCATTGCGGAGCACATAACGACCTTCGCCATCGGGTCGCCCGTCTTAATATCCTTTAACGCCTCGATACCCGACTTGTTGGGCATGGTTATATCCATGATGACGAGATCGGGCTTTTCCGCGCTGTAAACATCGCAGGCGATAGCGCCGTCTGCCGCTTCAAGGATATTGGTGTACCCGTTCTTGGTGAGGGTATCCTTGATAAGCATTCTCATAAAAGCTGCGTCGTCGACCAGTAATATCTTCTTATCCATTACAATTTCTCCTTAAGCATTTATATGAATTAGATCCACTTTAATTTTTATTCTTTACCAAAGCTGTCCATGAACGGATTTTTAACGATCTCGGTAATTCTCACCGCGAAGTTGTCGTCAATGACCACAACGTCGCCGCGGGCAATGAGGTTTCCGTTGACCACAACGTCAACGGGCGCGCCCGCCTGACGCTCAAGCTCGATTATCGTGCCCTGCGTGAACTCGAGAATATCCTTCACCTTTCGCTTCGCCGTTCCGAGCTCAACGCTTATCTCGAGCGGAACTCCCATCAGCAGCTTGAGGTTGTCCTTCTGGTCGGCGGGAATGCCGAAATCCATTGCCTCAAACTGGTGCAGCTGCGCGTTCTGGATATTAACGGGCGGCGCGGGCGGCGGATATGCTCCGTATGCCGCGTATTGGTTCGGGTAGGGGTACGCCTGCTGGGGATAAGGCTGCGCGGGCTGCTGATATGCCGCCTGCGGAACGGGAGCGGGCTGCGCAGCCGCCGGTGCAGGCGCGGGCGCAGGCTGTGGAGCGGGCGCGGGTGCAGGTGCGGGAGCGGGCTGTGCTGCGGCTGCGGGAGCGGGCGTTTCCGCCGCGGCGCTTTCCGCAGCGTCCACATTGAATTTCTCTATCATCTTGCCCGAGAGCGTTTTTGCAAGTCCGAGCGACATAACGGAAAGGAACTCACTGTTCATTACCCCGTCGACGGTCAGGTTGAAGGTGACCGCAACGACCGTTTCGTCGGGGGACATATCGCACAGATCGGCAAACTTCGTGTTTTCGATTATGTAGGGCGTCGGGGTGGAGATATCGACCGAAACGCCGAGCAGATCCGAGAGCGCCGTTGCCGACGAGCCCATCATCTGGTTCATTATCTCGCTTACCGCGCTGATATTCAGCTCGTCAAACTTGAAATCCGGCGAAATAACGAGCGGATTTCCGAGCAGCTGGTTCAGTATCAGCTGAACATCGTCCTGTCTGAGGATCATCATATTCTGACCGGTTATACCCGAAACATAAACGATCTTCACACAGATAGCGGGCTCTAAATTATCGTAGTTAAGCTCAGAAACCTTGACGACATTGACCTTCGGAGTTGTTATCCACACCTTGGCGTTGAGCAGCTCGGAAACCGCCGTTGCCGCCGAGCCCATACTTATGTTCAAAATCTCGCCGACAGCGTCAATTTCGTATGGGGTGAACTCAACGTTTGCGCCATTTTCGTTAGCCATCTGTTACTTTACCTCAATTCTCTGTGAAATTTTCTATCATAATTGCCTTTTTGTTATTGTATGTGCCAAGCTTTCCGTCGCACCATACCCTGTCCCCTATCCTCACCGTGATATTGGAGTTGATATTCTTGCCGAGCGGGATAACGTCGTTAACCTGAAGCGTCAGCACCTCGTAGAGGTCAAGGTTTATCTCGCCGAGCACCGCCTTTATCGTGAGATCGGTGGAGCTTATGCCCGACATTATGCTGTCGCGCCTTTCCGCCTCGCGGTTAGCGTCGGTACGGCGCTTCGAGCCTGTGTACCTCGGTATGAATTTCTGCATTATCTCGTCGAGATTTATCGCGGGGATACATACGGAAACTATCGACTTGACGCCGTTTATTTCAACCTCGAGCGCGACGATTATTACCGTGTCCTCATGACCGATCGTCTGAACCACTCTCGAGTTCGTTTCGATGCCGATGAGCTTCGGGTCAAGGTCGATATGCGTCATCCACGGCTCCTTCAGGAGCGCCGCGAACGACTTCATGACGTCGTTCATGATGGTTATTTCTATCTCGGTGAAATCGCGGTTGGTGTCGCGGTATTCGCCCTTTCCTCCGAGAAGCCGGTCTATCATGGTGTAGGTTATGGCGTTGGATATCTGAACGATGACGTTGGTTTCGCTTACCTCCTCGTTCTTTATCCCCATGTCGACCATGCCCATCATTACATAATCGGGGAGCGCGTTGTTAAATTCGCTGTATCGCTGCTCCTCTATATTAACGAGAGAAACGCGGCAGTAAAGCCTCAGCAGTCCCGTCAGATACGACGAGAGCAGGCGCGCGTAGTTCTCGAAAATACTGTCAAGTACCTTTATCTGCTCTTTGGTGAATTTCTTAGGGGCGCGGAAATCGTACTCCTTGACCTTGTCCTCTTCTTTTGCGGCAACGACAGGCTCAGCGCCCATCGCGACGTTTTTGAGCATTTCATCTATCTGCGCTTGTGTAAGAACGTCAGCCACGCTGTTTTCCCCCCATCAAATAATGCTTTGTCACTTATTCGCTGCCCTCGGCGGAGCCGCCCGCGTCGCCGCCGGAGTCAAATATGAAGCTGTCCGTATTTCCGAATATCTCGGGACCCTCGGGAACGTCGATTATCGAGCTGCTGCCCGGGAACATACTTTCGATATTCTGGATTATCTTGTCAACCGAGCCGTCCGGAAGCTTGCTGATATCGTCGTCATTCTGCGGAGCGTCGGGATCGAACTTGTCGCTGTAGATACCGAAATCATGCTCAAAGATATCCTGAAGCGTCGCGGGATCGGTGAAATCGAGATCGCTTTTCAGCAGCATTATCTCAACGCGCCTGTTCTTCGCCTTGCCCTCGGGAGTGCTGTTGTCCGCGATAGGCTCGGTCGGACCGCAGCCCTTTACCCTGAACTTCTCGGTGGGAAGCACCGCGTTGAACTCAAGGTAATTCTCAACGCTGACCGCTCTGTTCGCGGAGAGCGCGAAATCGTTCACGGCAGAGAAGCCCTGCGCGGTATGACCCGAAACCGTGAGGGTCTGTATGCAGCCCGCGGCAGCCTTTATTCCGGGAGAAATGCCCTTGAGGACTTCCTTTCCCTCGCTTCGCAGCACTGCGCTGTCGGGGTCGAAGAATACGCCGTCGTCGAATTTTATGGTAATATGAGCCGCTCCCTGCTCAACGGCAACGGACTGCTCAAGATTGTTTTCCGAAACATATTGTGAAAGATAGACATAGAGCTGGTCGAAGCTCTGGGGAAGCTCGCCGCTTCCGCCCTGACCCTGCGGGGTGTCGTCGGTGACGCCGTTGCCCTCGGTGGAGTTGGGGTCAAGGGAGTCTATATACTCGTTAAGGTATTTACCGTGGGACTGAAACGCCTGATAAATGAACTGCCACTTCTGATCGTCGAGGCTGGACGACGCATACAGCATAACGAAGAACGTGAGCAGAAGAGTTACCATGTCCGCATATGTATTCAGCCAGTCGTTGCTGTGATCCTGCTCGAACTTTTTCTGCCGCTTCGCCATAGGATACTGTCCCCTCTTTCCTCCATGCGGGAATACACCCGCCGATATTATATTGTATCATAAATTCGGGATATTTGCAAATACTTTTTATGATTTTTTGGAATGTAATCGTTATCATCTTGCATTTCGCAGTTTTTTACGCCTTATTAACGGCTATTTGCATATTATTCGGCAAATATTTCATGCCAAGCCGCTGACGGCTTACGAAAGGCGCTGTTAACTACCGATGAAGTATTCCCGTCGCTGCATTGCCGCGTCACCGCGTCACTGCATTACTGCTTTGCCTCGTGCATACTCTTCGGGAGCATAAATTCAAGCTTTTCCTGAATATATCTCGGGTTAGAGCCCGCCGCGATAGCAAGCACGCCCTCCTCGATTATCTGCATACAGAGCAGCTCCTCCTCATGGGAATTTTTGAGCGCCATTCCGAGCGGTGCGAAAATAACGTTCGCGAAAAGCGAGCCGTAGAACGTCGTGATAAGCGCCTGCGACATACCTGCCGCAAGACCCGAGGAGTCCTCCATGTTCGCAAGCATATTGATAAGACCGATAAGCGTACCAAGCATACCGAACGCGGGGAAAAGCGCAACGCCCTTTTCAAAGAAAGCTCGTCCGTTTTCGTGGCGCTCGCACATGAAGTTGATGGAGTCGTCAAGCATTCCGCGCACCTTTTCGGGGTCGTTCGCGTCGACGATAAGCATAAGGCTGGATTTCATGAACGGGTCAGTGCACTGGTTCGCGCTTTCCTCAAGCGCGAGAAGTCCTCTCGTGCGGGCGATCTGCGCGTAATCGACGATCTGCTTTATGTACTTTTTCGGGTCGTATTTCTTGGGCAGGAACGCCATGATGAACTTCTTCGGCACACCTGCAAGGTATGACATCGGGAACGACGCGATAAGGCAGGCGATAGCGCCGCCGCAGGTTATCGCGAGCGACGAGAACTCGATAAAGTTTCCCATATCGCCGCCGCCGAAAAGAATGCCGAAAACGACCAGACCGAAGGCTATGACCCAGCCTATAATGAGTGAAATATTCACAATTTACCCCTCGCTTTTCTAAAATACGCGCTGCCGCGCGGTCATGTCAAAGGTGCGCCGCTGTAACGTTGTGCTGTATATCAGGCGCGTTATGTCAAAGGCTCGCCGCCGTCCCTTGCCGCCCTTAAGGCAGCCCTGCGGCGCAGCCTGCTGTTTTCTATGATAAGTTGTTGTATCTCCCGCATACTCTCACGCACTATATAGCTGTGACCGTTGTTCATGTCGATAACGGTATCGGGAGTTTCTCTGACGGTTTCTATCAGCTGCTCGTTGAGCATGAACTGCTTTCCGTCAAGCTTTGTCAGAAATATCATGATTATCCTCGGAAATACGGTATATGCTGCGGAGCGCCCGCCCCGCAGCAAGCCGTGTTCAATAATTCAATTATCTCTTGAGGGAAAGAAGCTCCTCAAGCATGGTGTCGGAAGTGGTGATAACTCTGGAGTTTGCCTGATAGCCTCTCTGTGTGGTTATCATGTCGGTAAATTCCTGCGAAAGGTCAACGTTGGACATTTCGAGCGCGCCCGCAACTATCGAGCCTGCGCCGCTTGTGCCCGCGATATTCACCTGTGCCTCGCCGGATGCGACTGTTTCAACGAACATCGTTCCGCCGACAGCGGAAAGACCGTTCGGGTTTTCAAATGTCGCGATATCAATTCTTCCGAGAGTGAGGTAACCGTGAACGGCGTGGTAGCCGATTATCGTTCCGTCGGACTGAACGGTGACATTCTCGAGATCCTTATAGCTCTGCTCGGAGCCTGTGCGGCCATCCATGAGGTTAAAGGTGGAAAGCGACTTTGCGGTCTTGGTGAAGAAGCTGTCCTTTCCGTCCGCGGGAGAAAGCGCGGGATTTGCGCCGAAGAACGCCTCGCGCTCCGCCGCGTTCATAACATAGGCGGTCGTTGTATCGGAAGCATTCTTTTTAAGACCTGTAACGTTGGAAACGGTTATCATCTTCTTGGCATTTCCGCCCGCCGCTTCCTTTATCGCGTTGTTGATGTCCTCGATAGTGGTGTCGTTGCCGACGGTGATGGTGAGGTTGTTCTCGTCCCATACCGCCTTTGTTTTCTGATAACCCGAGGAATAAGCGAAGGTGACCTTGTAGTTGTTGCCGAACTCGCCCTCCTCCTGAACCGCGATATCAAAGCCAGCCTGAAGATCCCTGCCGCCCTGGAGCTTTACCGTCTGCGCGGTGGCGAACGCTTCAGCCCTTGCCGCGGTGTCGGTGGGAACAACAAAGCCTGTGCAGGTGAGCGCGGGAATGGGGTTGGTATCGGTGGAATTGTCGGCAATGTACTTCTCAATAAGGTCGTTAAGGTCGGAAGCCGTGGTGGTGTCGCCTATGACGATCGTCCAAACGTTGCCAGCATAGCTGACGGAAGCGGTCGCGCCCGAGGAATAGGAGAATGTAACGCTCTGCTTTGTTTCGTAAATATCGTCGGCGGCAAAGTTTACATAAGCATACTTTGTCTTTTTATCGCCGGTTACCGCGTCGGTTACGGTATAGGAATGGTAGATGTTCGCGGTGTCCTTTGTGGTGGAGTATTTCAGACCCGTTATGCTGTTGGAAGCCGCTGCCGCCTCGGTGTCGTTGGGGATAGACTCGAAATCGAACTTGAGCTCAACGCCGTCGGGAAGCTCAACGCCGCCCGCCGAAATAGCCTCCGCGATAGCCTTCTCAAACGCGTCCTCGGACGCATACTGCTCGTCGGAGTTGAAGAATATGTTCAGGATACCGCCCGAATATGTAGCGTAAGGATACTGGCTCTCGGTGAAGGTTACCGAAATATCCGTATTGTCGGAGGGCGCCGAAGCGGAAATTGTGACGTTGACGCCGTTTACAGTCTTTGTCGCGCTGGAGCAGTTTGCCTCGGTGGAGGGAATGACCGCGCGGATTATCTCGGAGCCCGCATTCTGACCCTCGCTGTCGCCGGAGATACCGAGAACGTGGAAACCGTTGGAGTCAACGAGATAGCCCTGCTCGTCGATATTGAATACGCCCGCTCTGGTGTAAAAGAGGTTGCCCTCGCCGTCCATCAGCTGGAAGAAGCCCTCGCCGTCGAGCGCCATGTCGTATATCCTGTCGGAGTAGGTGTAGCCCGACTGGGTCATGTTGTTGGTCGTGGTGTTCATCTTAACGCCGTAGCCGACCTGACGGGGGTTAACGCCGCCGAGGGTAGCCGTTGCGCCCGAGGGAGTTCTCTTTGTCTGATAATATATATCGGCAAAGGTAACTACGCTCGCCTTATAGCCCGTGGTGTTGACGTTGGCGATATTGTTGCCTATAACGTCCATTTTCTGCTGGTGTGTTTTAAGTCCGGATACGCCGGAATAGAGTGACTTTACCATAAGTTGACCTCCGTAATATCATTGTCCGCTGTGCGCAGCGCTTCATTCACAAGCACCGCATGAATTCCCGCAGGTCCGTTCATATTATCACAGTGGAATCAATGTTTGTAAAAATATTCCCCATTAAGTCCTCGTTGGACATGGTGGTTATTACCTTGTTGTTTTTTACGCTCACAACAAACGCTGTCTTATCCACCAGAACAAGCGTTTCGCTGCTGCCCTTGTCCGCGGCTATCTCAACGCCCTTGTTAAGGCGCTCGAGAGTGTTGCCCTCGGTAAGGTCAATGCTGCGCTCCTCAAGGCGCTGTATAGCGTGCTTTGAAAATTCCACGCCGCCCTGCTTCTCGTCCAGCTTCCGCTGTAACGCCGCCGCAAAGCTTTCGCCCTCCTGCACGCTTTCCCGAGCCGCGATTCCGTTCGCCGCCCCCGTGCTGTTCCCGGTGGTAACGCTGATCTGATTGCGAAGCGCAAGGTATTCGCTTATCAGCATAATTTAGCCTCCGTGCTGTTGTCAGATCTCCTCGGTGTCCTCGATATCCTCAAGGTCCTCGAGATCCTCAAGATCCTCATTCTCCGTTTCGGGTTTAACCTCTCCCGTCTGCTCGACAGGAACATCTGTCGGCTGTTCGTCGGGTATTTCCTCCGAAGCCCCGCCGTCGGAAATGCTCGCGTATCTTACCTCAACAACGTCGTCCGTCTTATAGGCAACGCCGTTTATGATGACGCTTATCTCTCCGTTCTTGACCTGTATCGATTCAACGATACCCGCGTCAACGACATTTCCCGAATCGGTCTTTGCGTTGACCGCAGCGTACATTCCTATCATCATGGAAGCCGCCGCGATCCTGTTTCCGAGCCCGTCCGACGAACCGCCCGACGCGCTTTTGCCGTCCTCGACCGTTGTCACCTTAGAAAGGTCAAAGCCCTTTCCGTCGATATAAACGGTGTAATTGTCGCCGTTCTTGACTACCTTTTCAACAACGCCCGTCTTTGTGACAAGCTCGCCGCCGTCCATCATGCTTGCCGTCGCCGTCTTTCCGACGAGTGACGCCGCGTAATTCGCCATGGAGTATCTGCTTGAATCCTGCGAATACTGGAGCTGTGTGAACTGCGCCATCTGCGTGATAAATTCCGTGTTGGTGGTAGGCTCGAGCGGGTCCTGATTGGTCATTTCGGCTACAAGCAGGCTGAGGAACGTTTCGGAATTAACAAGCTCGCTCGTGGAGTTCGTGAACTTATCCTTGTACTTCTCGTAATTCGCCGCGATCTGTTCGCTGCTCGAAAGAATACCGTTCAGCATATCTGCCAAGATCATCTCTCCTTTCCTTAAAAATTACATTGCCGCGATAAGCTCCGCGAAGCTGCCGCCGTCCTCCTCGTCGGGCTGCTGCTGCGGTTCCCTGCGGTAATAGGGGTTCTTGCTGCTGCCGTTGTAGTCCTGCGCGTAATGCTCCCGATCTGCCTGCGAAACCGTCTGCCAGCTTTCGAGCTTTACGCCGCTGTTTTTCAGGCTGTCCTGAAGAAGCGCGCTGTTCTGTTCGAGAATGCGCTGCGTTGCGGACTTCTCCGCCGCTACCGTAACGGACACTGCTCCGTCCGCCGCCTTGCTGAGCTTAACGGTTATCTTTCCGAGCTCCTCGGGGTCAAGCGTGAGGGTGTATTCCGTTTTCTCGGGGTTCTCCGCGCTTTCGGTGACTGCCGTTCTGACAAGCTCTGCCGCCTGCCGTACTATTTCCTCCCGCTTTACCTCAACGCTGCCGCTTTCGGTGCGGACTGTCACCGCCGCCTGTAAAGGCTGCTCGGTCTGATTTGCGGGGTCAACGACCTGCTGCGGACGTTCCGCCTGCGATTTGTCGGCGCGTTCGGAAACCTTTGCGCTGCGGAGCATTTCAAGCTCCTCCGACGCCTGCTTCACCCTGTTTCTGACGGGCTGCGGGGCTGCCGTAACGCTCTCGCGCGGGGTCAATTCGGCGCTGTCCCGCTGCACCGGCGTTTCGGCGGACTTTCTCACCTCGGGACGGGATATCTCGCCGTTTTCCGCCGCTTTTGCGAGCACTTGAAGCTTTTCCGCGTCCGTTGTAACTGCGGTTTCCTCCGCTGTAACTGCGCTGCGCGTAAACTCCTGCGGCTGCGCGGCTGTTTCCTCGCGGGAATATTCATTTCCCTGCGGCAAAACCTCAACGCGCGGTTCATTCCGACCCTGCCGATAGCTGCTTTGCTGCTGCGGCTGTTCCTGCGGCTGTGCTGCCGCAACGGTCTGCTGCTCCTCTGTTTCCGTTCTTACGAAAACGTCGGTTTTCTGCGAATTACCGCCCGATTTTACCGCCGTTTCCGGCTTGCTCTCGGGCTGCCTTGCAGTCACTGCGGGCTCTGCCGCCTGCGCAATAACGGGCTGCTGAGAAACAACGGGCACTGCCTCCGCTTCGGTTACCGCCTTCGTTTCGGGTACTGCCGCCGTTTCGGGAACAATTTCCGTTTCGGGCACTGCCGCCTCGGGCTGCCTTATCTCCGCCGCAAAAGCCGCGAGCTCGCTTAGCTCTGCCGCCGCGTTGTCAATAACTACCGCCGTATTTGCCGCCATTGCCGCGACTGCCTTTCCGGTGCTGTCGGTTGCTTCAGCGGGCTTCTTTTCGGGTCTTTTCGCGCTGTCTGCGGGGGTATCCTCGCCGTCCATAGCCTTTTCGGGGGAATCGGCTTTCAGCGGAAGAACTGCTCCCATTAAATCGGAAATTGCTTCTCCCTCCTGCGCAATTAACTCCTCGTTAAGGTCAACAGGCTCGTTTTCAAGAAGCACCGCTGTTTCCTCGTCGGGAATATCCTGCGTACCCTCGTTCGTTCCGAACGACCCGAGCAGCTGCGCGAATTTCTCCGACTGCTCCGCTTCAAGCTCCTCCAGCCGCATGGGTATTGCCGCGTCGGATATCATGAAGTCGCTGCGCATATAGCCGCCTGTGTTCATTGACACTGCCATATATTTCACCTCCTTTAAATATAGTATATATATCAAGGCTTTCGCCGAGATATCGGATTTAATGAGAACCTGCGCGGACGGTCTGCCCGCTTACAAATTCCTCGATAAACTGCTCGTTTTCCTTTGTTTCGAGCGACTTGTATTCCTCAAGCTGCTTTTCCTCAAGCTTTTCAAGGGTCTTGACGTCCTTTGTCGCCTCGACTACCGCGTCAAGCTGCTTTTCTATCTCCTGCTGCTTGACAAGCGCCTGCTGCTCCTTCATGTGTATCTCCTGCTGGAGCGTGACGATGTACCTCTTGCGCATGGCGATATCGCTTGCCGTTGCGCCCGAAGCGCACACAGCGGTAAGCTGCGCGCTCTCCACGGCGACCTTTTTTCGCAGCTCCTCGGCGGACTCGTTTATCCTGCGGAGCTCCGCCTGCAATGCGCTGAGCGCGTTTTTCTGTCTGTCAAGCTCCTGCCCGCGGAAATCCTTGAGCTTTTCAAGAGTAAAACGGAACTTTTTCAAACCCTGTCACCTTACTTCTTCTCGTCGCCCACAGCGTCAAGCAGCAGCTGCACCGTTTCGGGATAGCTGAAGCTCTCGCCGACTGCCTGCATGAGGAATGCGTTTATCTTGTCTATCTTTCTTATCGCCTCGTCAAGCTGCGGATTTGTGCCGTGCTTGTATGCTCCGATGGAGATGAGGTCGTAGTTGTTGTTGTAAAGGGAGAGCAGGTTTCGCAGCTTTCCCGCCGCGGCTTTCTGCTCGGGCGTTACTATCTCCGACATAAGTCGGGAAACGCTTTCAAGAATATCTATCGCAGGATAATGGTTCTGCGCCGCTATCTTTCGCGACAGGATTATGTGACCGTCTATGATACCGCGCACCGTGTCGGCGATGGGCTCGTTTGTGTCGTCGCCCTCGACCAGCACCGTGTAAATGCCCGTTATCGAGCCCTCGGGGAAATTACCCGCGCGCTCCAGCAGCTTTGGCATATTGCTGTATATTGACGGCGTGTAGCCGCGCGCTATCGGCGGCTCGCCCGTTGACAGTCCCACCTCGCGCAGCGCCATTGCGTAGCGCGTGAGGCTGTCCATCATCAGCAGAACGTCCTTTCCCTGCTTCATGAAATACTCTGCGATAGCCGTTGCGGTGAGGGGGCATTTGCTTCGCATCATGGCTGGCTGGTCGCTCGTCGCGACGACAAGCACGGAGCGCGCCATTCCCTCCTCGCCGAGGTCGCGCTCAATAAACTCGCGCACCTCTCTGCCACGCTCTCCGACAAGCGCAATGACGTTTACGTCCGCCCTTACCTTCCGCGCGATCATGCCCATAAGCGTGGATTTTCCGACGCCCGAGCCCGCGAATATGCCCATTCTCTGACCCTTGCCCATAGTGAGCATTCCGTCTATCGCCTTAACGCCAAGCTCTATCGTTTCCTTTATAGGCGGTCTTGTGAAAGGATTTACGGGTATACCCGTAATGGGTACCTCGTCGGTGTATTCGATGTCATTGCCGCCGTCGAGCGGGTTTCCCGTCGCGTCAACTATTCGCCCGATAAGACCCGCGCCCGCCTTGACGTTGAGCTTTCCGCCTGTGTTGTCGACAATGCTTCCGGGACCTATTCCCTCAATATCGGTATACGGCATGAGCAGAATGTTGCTTTTGTTGAACCCGACGACCTCCGCTTTTATATACGATGTCATATCCTTTGAAAATATGCGGCAGACATCGCCGATATTGCAGGCGGGGCCGCTCGCTTCGATCGTCATGCCGACGATTTTTTCGATCTTGCCCATGTATCGGAAGGTATCGGTCTTATCTATATCCTCGCGGAATTTTCCGAAGTCAAGTGCCAACTCAATACCCCCATTGCTTTTACTCCTCCTCCGAGGAGTCGTTTCCCCTGCGGAATTTTCCGCTTCCGAGCTCGCGTATCATGCGAAGCTGGGTCTGTATTCCCGCGTCGGTTATCTCGCTTCCGTTGTCGACAATGACAGTTCCCGGCTCGGCGTCCGGAAGAAGCTCGACTTCAACGTGCTCCGCGCCGCCGCAGAGCTCCTTTAAATACTCGGCGTCGCCCGCTATCTCCTCCGAAGCGCCGTTTTTGTCAAGCGTTATGCGAACAGTCTGCGAGCTGCGAAATTCCTTTGCGGCTTTCTTGATAAGCTTTCTCGCGGCGGTGCCGTCCTTGACGCTCATGCTGCCGAGTGTGACTTTATTGGCAATGTCCATAACGGTATCGAAAATATCCTTTTCATACCGATCGAAAAGCGCCGCCTTTTCGGACATTATTCTTTCGGAATACGCCTTCGCCTCGTTCAGGATATCCCTTCCCTCGGCAAGGCAGGCGTCAACGCCGTCCTTTCTGCCCTGCTCGAAGCCCTCCGCCTTTGCCTTGATGAAAACGCCCTCGCGCCTGCTCTCGGCGTCTGCGGTTATTTCGGCTGCATTCTGCTGCGCGGCGGCAAGAATACCCTCCGCGCGGCGCTTCGCCTCAATGATGACCTCTTTGCCCTGATTTATGTAATGCTCCTTGAGAAGCTCAAGCTCCTTTCGCTGAGCGTTAAGCTGCTCTTCAAGGTCGGCGACCCTGCGCTCCCGCTCGGCAAGCTGCTCCGAGCTGTCGGGGACGGCAGCGTTCGGTGCGGCGTCGCCGTGCGCTTTGGCGGTATCCTGCCTGCGCAGCTCTACCTTATTTGATATATCCACTCCGCCGCCGTAACAAACGGAGTTTCTTTTTAATACAGACAATCAAATACCTCCGTTGCCGCGGCGGTGCGTTACGCGATTATCTCGTCGCCGCTGCCGTGAGTGATGGTGATGACCTGATCCTGTTCCAGCTTTCTGATAACGCCGACGATCCTCTGCTGAGCCTCCTCGACGTCGCGCATACGGACGTTGTGCAGGTACTCGATATCCGCCTGAAGATTTTCTCTCGCACGGGAGGAAATGTTCGCGAAAATGCACTCCGCGACCTCCTGTGTGGAGCCCTTGAGCGCGATCGCGAGATCCTTGGACTCGACCTGCTTTGTAAATTCCTGAATAGCCTGAGAATCCAGCTTGACGATATCCTCGAAAACGAACATCTTCTGCTTGATGAGGTCTGCGAGCTTCTGATCGCGCGCGGACAGCTCGTCGAATATGTATTTCTCGGTGGCACGGTCTACGTTGTTCATTATCTCCGCAACATAATTTATACCGCCGACCTCCATGGAATCCGCCGTGGAAAGGCTCGCGAACTTCTTCTCCAGCGACTCCTCGATAGCCTTAACGACCTCGGGCGAAGCCCTGTCCATGTTCGCGATACGCTCAACGACCTCAACGCGCTTTTCCTTGGGAAGCTCGGAGAGTATCGCAGACGCCTGATCGGTGCGCGCATAGGAAAGAATGAGCGCAATGGTCTGCGGGTGCTCGTTCTGAACGATAGCGAGCAGGTTCTTATAGTCTGCCTTACGAACAAAATCGAAGGATTTTGTTTTAAGCTGCTTTGTTATGCGGTTGAGCAGGCTGCTTGCAGCCTCCTCGCCGAACGCCTTTTCAAGGACGGTGCGCGCGTAATCGTATCCGCCCTCCGCAACGACCTTCTGTGTAAGGCACAGCTCATAAAATTCATTGAGCACCTCCTCCACCTCGTCGACGGAGTGGTATTCCAGCCTTGCGAGCTCGACGGAAATTTCCTCGACCTCGCTGTCGGAAAGGTGCTTATATATGTTGGAGGCGTTTTCCGCTCCCATTGACGCCATAACGAGCGCTATTTTTCTTGCGGGTGTAAGCTCTTTACCTGCCGCCATTTATATCCCTCCCTGCGCTGTCACTTTTCATCGCGGAGCATATTCTTTATAATAGAAGCAACGATCTCCGGATTTGTGTTGGAGAAATCCGCGATCTCGCGCTTGAGAATAGTTTCGCGGGAGTCCTTGTTTGCCTCTTCCGTAAGGCTTGCGATATTGAAGTCGACCTCCTCGGGCATATCCGGCATAGAGGAAGCCTCGGGAGAAGCGGAAGAATTTGCAGCCGCCGCAGCCACGAGAGCCTGCTCCTGTCTGCGCCTGATCTTCTTTTTGCGGCTCCTGCTCATGAACAGCGAAATGATAAGCAGCAGTATAAGCAGAGCGCCCAGTCCGACAACAATATACAGCAGCATATTTCTGTAAGAATCCACGGGTCTTGTGCTGATATCAAGGAAATCTCCGTTTGCGGTAGAGCCGCCGTTGTTCCTCAGGGCAAATGCGGTGTTGAATACCGAAACGTTCGCTACGTCCGTTCCCGCCGCGTTTGCGACAAGGTCCTGTATAGCCTCGCGCTCCGCCTCGGTCATGCTTGTCGTGTTGAGCATTACCGCAACGGAAAGGTTGTCTATCGAATAGCCGTCCTTGACTATCTCGGTCTTGATGTTGGTTACGTCGTACTGTACCTCGTCTTTTTTGTAGTAGTAGCTCTGCCCGTCCTCAAGCCCGACAAGAGTGGGGTAATCGGGCGACGCGTCCGCGTTCGGGGTCACTCCGACGATATTTCCGTCGGCGTCAAGCCTTCCGCCCTCCTCAACATGAAGCTCATGATTGGTGACGCCGGTGTTGTCGTCGCCGCTCGGGAAAAATTCTTCCTTATTTATCGTCATGATGTCATAGTTGAGTATCGCGCTGACATTTATTGCATAGCCGTTTTCGCCGTATATCTTGGTGAGCCACTCGTCAAGATCCGCCTTTATCGCCGCCTGCATCTCGCGCTGGAAGCTGAGGCGCTTTGCCGCGATAAGCGTACCGGACGCGTCGCGCTCGCCGTTCTTCTCCTCCTCGAGGGATATCCATTCGTACTCGCGCCCCTGCGTGTCCATGAGCGACACGTTGTCGTTGGTGAGCCCCTCGACGCTGTATGTCACCATGTTGAATATCGCGCGGACCTCCGCGTTGGTAAGCTCCTTGCCGTCGCGGAGCTTCAGTACGATGGAGCAGGTGGGCGTGGACTTGTCGTCAACGAGGACGTAATCCTTTTTAACGCCCGTGTCAAGGTTTACCGTCGCGGTCTGCACCGCGTCGAGCGTTACAAGGGTAGCCGCAATGCGGGTTTCGCGCTGCTGACGCTGCACCTCGCGCTTGTCCGAATCCGTTGACCACAAATCAACGCCGTCGTTCCAGATATCATAATTTGCGGACGACTTCGGATAGCCCTGAACGGTGAGCTGCATACGAAGGTTGTCCGCCTGATTTTCGGGGACGATAACGCTGCCGTCGGAGGTGAAGGACACGTCCGTCACGCCCAACCCGCTTATTACGCCCGCAATCTCGCTCGCTTCCTCGGTGGTTAACCCCGAATACAGCACCGTGCTGTCTTTATGATTAAGTATGACCGCAAGGATAATGATTATCGCGATAACGGCGATCGGGACGGCAATGATAAGCACCTTCACCATTTTTGAAAATCCCGACCACTTTTCCTTGACAGTCGTGGTTACCTTTTTAAGTTTTTCGTTCATTAAGAAATGACCTCCGCGTTATATGCCGCTTCTGCGGCAGACTATCACCCGGCTGCGGGCTATACCTGCATATTGATAATAGTGCTGTACGCGCTGATCACCTCGTTCTTGACCGTTGTGAGCAGCTCAACGGCGGTGTTTGCCTTGGCGATATTCGCCTGCACTGCCGCGAGGTCGTCTATGTTGCCGAGCATGATGTCGATAGCGTCGCGGTCTACCTGCTCGTTGGTTTCGATAACGTTATCCACCATTCCCCTGAAAATGTCGATAAAGCTTGCGCTGTCGGTGTTTACAGCCGTTACGGACGACGTATCCATCGGCTGCATGGTCTGCATAGCGCCAAGACCCTGTATAGGTATAAGTTCCATTTTATGTATCCCTTCCGTTATTGCTTACAAAGCTTGAAGCGTATCAGACGTTCCCGATGTTAAGAGCCTTCTGCGCCATGGACTTTACCGCCTCGAAAACCGCAAGGTTCGCGTCGTACATATTTGCCGCCTCGATAGCATCAAGCTGCTCGGTCGCCACGTCGACGTTGCTCTCGTAAATGTACCCGTACTCGTCGGCGAGCGGGTGTGACGGGTCGTAGACGGGCTCCGCTGGCGTTTCGTCCTCAACGACAGCCATTGCCTGAACGCCGCGGTATTTTATGTATTTGTGGAAATGCGCCTCGCCCGTTCCGAGCTTGGTGCGGAGCACGGACTTGAAGCTCTTGTCCTCCCCGAAAACCACCATCTGGCGCTTATAAGCGTCCTCCGCCGTCGTCGCAACATCGTCCGCCATGGCAACGTTCTGCGAGATGATATCCATGCGGAAGCGCTCTGCCGTCATGCCCGACAGCGAAATGTTAAGTGAACTCAGAAAAGCCATGTGTTACCTCCGTCACTTGGTTATCATCGCGCTTTTAATGCGTGAGAAATTGCCGTTCATCTGGCTGATGAGCGCGTCGTACTGTATCTGCGCCTTCGCAAGCTCCGCCTGCTGGGTGTCGTTGTCAACATTGTTTTTATCGCCCTGGTCGTTCGTTCCGTAGTCGGTAACGATCGCCTGCGCAAGGTTGAGCTCCTTTTTCACCGTTCCGTTCGCGCGGAGCTTATCTCTCAGAACGCCGCTGAACTCAAGGTACTTACACTTGTACCCAGGGGTATCTGCGTTGCTGATATTCTGCGAGATGACCTGCTGCTTCTGCCACAGCACCGAAAGTCCCTGTTCCGCTATCCTGAACGCCGTTGTATCAAATAATGCCATAAAAACACCTCGATAATATGTCCTCGCTGCGCCCGTAATGCGGCTTTACGCATTTCAGGGCAGAGTTATCCCATTTAGTATACTATTCCATAATCAATTATACACCATTTGCGTTAATATTGCAACATTTTTTTATGATAATAAATCGTTTGCCTTCGACAATTATTTTCATTGTTCACACTTATTTATACTAAAACTTCGTTTTAATTCACACAAACAGCGCATATGTGAATGTTTGTTAGCAACATTACCAATTACAAGGTAACTTTTTCAGTTATTCTCACAACATAGCAAACTCCGCGTCACTGCCCGCGTCATAGTCGGCGCACCGCCGCACGGCGGCTTGAATGCTATATCCGAAAATACATACCCCCTGCGCAAACGGCTCGGTTAGTCGCTTCTATCTGTCATATTGCCCAAATAATCCGAAAGAAATTCTGCTAATTTTCTTCAAAATAATTCGGCAAATTTTGTAGATTTTTTATCAATTATATGCTATAATACATAATGATATATCACGTTAAGCATTCGGTAACGAATATATTACCTCTCCGGTCAGGATCAATATTACACCGGACGGGCCAGCAAAGCAGCATACCGCGCCGGAAAACAAAGCGGTGTATCAATTCAAGGAGGCTAAAAATGGCTTTTAAAAAGAGTGCTGTCCCCTTTGCGGGAACAGCTGAGCAGAAAGAAAGGCTCATGGCAGTGATCGCCGAGCACAAGGACGATAAGGGCGCGCTGATGCCCATTCTCCAGAAGGCTCAGGAGATCTACGGTTATCTTCCCATCGAGGTCCAGCAGATGATCGCGGACGAAATGGAAATACCGCTCGAAAAGGTTTACGGCGTCGTTACGTTCTACGCGCAGTTCAGCATCAACCCCAAGGGCAAGTACAAGATATCCGTCTGTCTTGGCACTGCCTGCTATGTAAAGGGCTCCGGCGACATCTACAACAAGCTTATGGAGAAGCTTGGCATAAGCGGCGGAGAGATCACCCCCGACGGCAAGTTCTCGCTTGACGCCTGCCGCTGCATCGGTGCGTGCGGTCTTGCCCCCGTTCTCACGGTAAACGAGGACGTTTACGGCAGACTTACCGTTGACGACGTTGACAAAATACTCGAAAAATACAACTGAGCGATCGGCGGATATTATCCCCATACTAACAGGAAGGAATACTTGATATGATAAAGACTATCGAAGAGCTGAATGCTGTCAGGGAAAAGTCAGCAGAGGTAGTAAAGACCCGTATCGAAGGCGTTGACAACGGCGTCAGAGACGTTCTTGTCTGCGGCGGTACAGGCTGTACATCCAGCGGCTCGGCAAACATAATCAAAAAGCTCGAGGAAGAGCTCGAAAAGAACGGCCTCACCGACAAGGTGAATGTTATAAAGACAGGCTGCTTCGGTCTGTGCGCACTCGGTCCCATCATGATCGTTTACCCCGAGGGTACTTTCTACTCCAAGATGGAGGTCGACCATATCCCCGAGATCGTGGAATCCCACCTCAAGAACGGTGTTCCCGTAAAGAAGTACCTCTACGCAGAAACAGTCGACGGCGACAACATTAAGTCCCTTAACGAAACCGCTTTCTACGCAAAGCAGCACCGCGTTGCGCTCAGAAACTGCGGCGTTATCAGCCCCGAGCACGTTGAAGAATACATAGCGCGCGACGGCTATCAGGCTCTTTACAAGGTACTCACCACCATGTCCCCCGACGACGTTATCAACACCATGATAGCTTCCGGTCTGCGCGGACGCGGCGGCGGCGGATTCCCCACAGGTCTTAAATGGAAGTTCGCAAAGGCGAGCGTAAACGAGCAGAAGTATGTATGCTGCAACGCCGACGAGGGCGACCCCGGCGCATTCATGGATCGTTCCGTTCTCGAGGGCGACCCCCATTCCGTTATCGAGGCAATGGCGATAGCAGGCTACGCTATCGGCGCAAATCAGGGCTATATCTACGTCCGCGCGGAATACCCCATCGCTATCGAGCGTCTTGAAATTGCTATAAAGCAGGCAGAAGAGATAGGTATGCTGGGCGACGATATCTTCGGCACAGGCTTCAGCTTCCGCCTTGGCTTAAGACTCGGCGCGGGCGCGTTCGTCTGCGGCGAGGAGACCGCTCTGATGACCTCCATCGAGGGCAACCGCGGCGAGCCCAGACCCCGTCCTCCGTTCCCCGCTGTCAAGGGTCTTTTCGGCAAGCCCACTATCCTCAACAACGTTGAAACCTACGCTAACGTATGTCAGATAATCCTCAAGGGTCCCGAGTGGTTCGCTGCAATGGGTACCGAGAAGTCCAAGGGCACAAAGGTATTCGCCCTCGGCGGCAAGATCCACAACACCGGTCTTGTTGAGGTTCCTATGGGTACTACCCTCCGCGAGGTAATCGAGGAAATAGGCGGCGGTATCCCGAACGGCAAGAAGTTCAAGGCTGCGCAGACAGGCGGTCCCTCCGGCGGCTGCATTCCTCCGCAGTACCTCGATATCCCGATCGACTACGACAACCTTATCTCCATCGGCTCCATGATGGGCTCCGGCGGACTTATCGTAATGGACGAGGACAACTGCATGGTCGACATCGCGAAGTTCTTCCTCGACTTCACCGTTGACGAGTCCTGCGGTAAGTGCACACCCTGCCGTATCGGTACAAAGCGTCTGTATGAGATCCTCACCAAGATCACACAGGGCAAGGCTACCATGGAAGACCTCGACAAGATGGAAAAGCTCTGCTACTACATCAAGGAAAACGCGCTGTGCGGCCTCGGTCAGACAGCTCCGAACCCTGTTCTTTCCACACTGCGCTACTTCAAGGACGAGTATATCGCCCATGTAAAGGACAAGAGATGCCCTGCCGGCGTCTGCAAGGATCTGCTCCAGATCCGCATCGACCCCGAGAAGTGCAAGGGCTGCTCGCTCTGCTCGAAGAAGTGCCCTGTCGGCGCTATCAGCGGCGAGATCAGAAGCCCGTTCACCATCGACCAGAGCAAGTGCATCAAGTGCGGCGTATGTATGTCCAACTGTAAGTTCGGCGCTATCTCCAAGGCATAAACGGAAAGGAACAGAGAATTATGGTAAATATAAAAATCAACGGTATCGAATGCTCCGTTCCCGAGGGCAGCACGATCCTCGAGGCGGCAAGACTTGCCGGAATCAGAATACCCACGCTTTGTTATCTCAAGGACATCAACGCCATCGGCGCCTGCCGTATCTGCGTTGTTGAAGTCAAGGGCGCAAGGAGCCTTGTGGCTGCCTGCGTTTACCCCGTAAACGAGGGCATGGAGATATTCACCAACACACCCAAGGTAATAAACAGCCGCAGAACAACGCTCGAGCTCATTCTCTCCAACCACAAGAAGGAATGCCTCTCCTGCGTAAGAAGCGGTAACTGCGAGCTTCAGGCGCTGTGCAACGAGTACGGCGTTGAGGAGAATTTCTTCGAGGGCGAGAACCCCGCTGTTGAAATAGACGACAGCGCGGTACATATGAGCCGCGACAACAGCAAGTGCATACTCTGCCGCCGCTGCGTCGCTGCCTGCGCCGCAACACAGGGTATCGGTGTTATCGGCGCAAACGAGCGCGGATTTGCTACACAGATAGCTTCCGCTTTCGATATGCCGCTCGCTGACACCGCCTGCGTTTCCTGCGGTCAGTGCATCACCGCCTGCCCGACAGGCGCTCTCACCGAGAAGGACGACACCCAGAAGGTGCTCGACGCTATCGCAGACCCCGAGAAGTTCGTTGTCGTACAGGCAGCTCCCGCTGTCCGCGCGTCCCTCGGCGAAGCTTTCGGTCTGCCCGTCGGCACAAATGTCGAGGGCAAGATGATCGCAGCAATGCGCAGACTCGGCTTCGACAAGGTATTTGACACCAACTTCTCCGCAGACCTCACCATCATGGAAGAGGCTAACGAGTTCATCGACAGAGTTCAGAACGGCGGCAAGCTGCCGATGATCACCTCCTGCTCGCCCGGATGGATCCGTTACTGCGAGAACTACTTCCCCGACTTTATCCCCAACCTTTCCACCTGCAAGTCCCCGCAGCAGATGTTCGGCGCGGTAGTCAAGACCTACTACGCTCAGAAGATGGGCATTAACCCCGACAACATCGTAAGCGTTTCCGTAATGCCCTGCACCGCGAAGAAGTACGAGATAGGCAGAGAGGATCAGTCCGCAGCAGGCGTTCCCGACCTCGATATCTCTATCACGACCCGCGAGCTTGCGCGCATGATCAAGAAGGCAGGCATCATGTTCAACGACCTGCCCGATGAAGTATGCGACAGCCCCCTCGGCACAGGCACGGGCGCAGCCGTTATCTTCGGCGCAACAGGCGGCGTTATGGAGGCAGCTCTCCGCACAGCGGTATGGACGCTCACCGGCAAGCCCGACAGCTCGCCCATTGAGTTCAAGGAAGTCCGCGGCGTAGAGGGTATCAAGGAAGCTACCTACAACGTAAACGGCATGGACGTAAAGGTTGCTATCGCAAGCGGTCTTGCTAACGCAAAGGCTCTGCTCAAGAAGGTAAGAGCAGGCGAGGCTGACTACCAGTTCATCGAGATCATGGCTTGCCCCGGCGGCTGCGTAAACGGCGGCGGTCAGGTTATCCAGCCCGGCTATGTACGCAACTTCACAGATATCCGCGCAGAGCGCGCAAAGGTTCTGTATGACATCGACTCGGCGAACACAATGCGCTGCTCGCACGAGAACCCCGATGTACAGGCTGTGTACAAGGAATTCCTCGGTGAGCCCAACAGCCACAAGGCTCATGAGATACTCCACACGTCCTACAAGGCGCGTCCCGAGCTTTACAGATAATTAAACGAAACAGCCCCCGCTTTCGCACCGGAAGCGGGGGTTTGCTATATCAAATTATATGTTACAGCTTTTTCTCAAAGCACACCATGTCGACAAGCTGTCTGCCGCATTCAAACATCGGGTGGTCATAATTGTCCGTAAAGAAATTCTTTATTCTGTACGCCTCCGCAAATCCGCATTTTTCATAAAACGGCACGGTCAGCGGGCTGTCGCCTGTTCCGACCCTTAGAATATCGTATGCGCCCTTGTATTTATTTTCGATAAACCGTATCATTTCCCTGCCGTATCCGCTGTGCTGAAATTCGGGCACAACGGCGATGTTCTTTATTTCAAGCACGGAATTGCCCTCGTCGGTGACAACGCAGAGAGCCCTGACCTCCCCGTCGTCGCCGTCGGACAGCACAAACATTGTCCCTCGCTCAAGATAAAGGTCGATCATGCTTTCCTGCTCGTCCGCAAGCATCAGCAGTCCGAGATACCTTTTCTTGTCAGTTTTAACTTCCGTAAATGTCAATATTTTCTCCTTTCAAAACAGCCGATAAACAGAAATGCCGCTTCCGCGATGAACGAAAGCGGCTCTTGTTTTACGCCTTGTGAATATCGGCAATCGCGCGGGTAACCAGCCGCTTGAACAGCGGCGCTACCCTGTCCGCCGTTTCCTGAACCTCGGCGTGGGTGAGCGGATTTGCGGATATTCCCGCGGCAAGGTTACTTATGCAGCTTATGCCGCATATCTCCATGCCCGCGTGGCGCGCAGCCATTGCCTCCACAGCCGTGGACATTCCCACCGCGTCCGCGCCGAGCCTGCCGTATGCCCTTATCTCCGCGGGAGTTTCATAATTCGGGCCCGAGGTCTGAATATAAACGCCGCGCTGAAGCGGAACGCCCTCAGCCGCCGCCGACTGCTCGATTATGCCGCGAAGCCTGCGGCTGTACACCTCCGACATATCGGGGAAGCGTGTGCCGAGCTCCTCAATGTTAGCGCCGATAAGCGGCGACGGAACGAGCGACGAGATGTGGTCGGTGATGAGCATGAAATCCCCCGCATGGAACGACGGGTTGATACCGCCCGCAGCGTTGGTGAGGAACAGCGTCTTTGCCCCCATGAGCTTCATCAGCCGCGTCGGGAGCACCACGTCCTGCACGGAATAGCCCTCGTAATAGTGCACCCTGCCCTGCATAGCAACAATGGGAACTCCCCCCGCATAGCCGAACACGAAGCGCCCCTTGTGGCCGAGGACGGTGCTTATCGGGAAGCCCTCCAGCTCGCGGTAATCCAGCGTTTCCTTAACGTCCATAGTGTCCGCGTAGTCGCCAAGCCCGCTGCCGAGTATCAGCGCAAGCTCGGGACGGAATGAGATCTTCTTCTCAAAGGACTCGTAGCATTTCAGCAGCTTTTCATAAACCTCGTTCATTTTATACTCCTGTTCTGTGTCAATTTCCGCGCAATAAAGAAAAACCGCGGGAAGGCAAAAATTATTTCCCCGTTTGTCTGAACGGGATATGCTTTTTGCAGCTCCTCATACAGCTCGGCGGTAAATCGCGCGCCGTCCTCCTCGGAAAGCTGCGCAAGGTACGGTCTTAACCCCGTGCCCTTGTACCATTCGATTATGTCGGAGTGACCGCTCATTCTGTGAAAATAAGACGTTTTCCAAAGCTCAAAATCGTCAGTTAAGCCCGACAGGATATCGAAATACTCCGACGGGGTCTTTGTGTGAAAAATGCGTTTCTCGCGGAAATATCCGCGCCATTTTTCGCTGTCGGCAAGCTCCCCGATGATACGGTGTATCGGCTCGTCATAGTTCATCGGTATCTGCACGGCAAGCACGCCGCCCTCCCTTAACAGCCCGAAAAGCGACGGCAGCAGCCGTTCATGATCGGGTATCCATTGTATGCAGGCGTTGGAGAATACGACGTCAAACCGCCCGCTCATCGCGGACAGATCCCCCGACGCGTCGAGCAGAATAAAGTCCGCGCCGCGGCAGTTTTCCCGCGCAGAATTTATCATGTTTTCGCTGCTGTCCGCGCCGGTTATGTGCGCGTTCGGAAAGCGCTCCATGAGCACCTGCGTGCTGTTCCCCGGACCGCAGCCGATGTCGATTATTTCTCGGGGAGATACGACATCAATGCGCGCCGCGAGGTCGGTCGACGGCTGCGTGCGCGGCTTCAGAAACTTCGCGTACTGCCTGCTGTCCCATTCTGCCATATTACACCTCCTAACGGTCATCTCTCAGACGGACGGTGAACGTCGTGCCCTTTCCCTTTTCGGACTCAACGCCGACGCTTCCGCCGCAGAGCTCCGCGATACGCTTGACGAGAGCGAGCCCGAGCCCGTTTCCTCTTGTCGCGTGGGAATTGTCCGCCTGATAGAATTTCTCGAATATATGCGGCAGCGCCTCGGGAGCTATCCCGCAGCCGCTGTCCGAAACGGTCACGACGATATACCCGCCCGAGCGCCTGCACCCGACCCTGACGGTGCCGCCCGCGGGGGTAAATTTCACCGCGTTGTCGAAAAGGTTATGCCAGATATGCGCAAGCAGCTGCTCGTTCCAGAAGAAGCGCACGCTGTCCAGCTCCTCCATGTCGATCTCAATGTCCTTTTCCGACCACAGCGGCTCCAGCCGCAGCATACAGCCGCGCAGCTGCTCGTCAAGCGAAAATTCCGTCTTTTCGGTGACGATATCCTTGTTTTCAAGGTTAGTCAGCAGCAGCGTGTTGGAGGAAAGCTCCGACAGATACTCCGTTTCCTCCAGAATTATTCGGGAAAATTCCTTTTCCTGCTCGGGGGTAAGCCCGCCCTCGTAAAGCTGCCGCGCGAACCCGCGTATCGACGCGAGCGGCGTTTTGAACTCGTGGGAGAATGAGGAAATGAAGTCCTTTCGGAAAAGCTCGGTGCGCCGCAGCTCCTCCGTCATTTCGTTGAACATTCTGATAAGGTCGGCAAGCTCACGGACGGTGTGCTTCTCGCTCCAGCCTATCTCGAGCTTCGCGGTGTAATCGCCGCCCGAAACGCGCTTTGTTGCCTTTATGAGCTCCGAAAGCGGGTGGATAACGGTGTTGCCGATTATGAACGCAAGCAGAACGCCTATGAAAATACTCGCCCCGACCGCGCCGATGACCTGCACCGTGTCGTTCGTTCCGCCCGTAACAAAGCCGATAACTATCGTCGAGGTGAACGTCAGGACGTCCGCGCCGAGAATTATTATCAGCACCAGAAAGCTCAGCTTAAGTCCAAGTCGGCTTACGCCGCCGAGAAATCTGTGCCGCGGCTTTTCGCCGGTTTCGGGCAGCTCCTTCAGCGCCGAACGCTCCTGCGGCGCGGCGATATCCACCGCCCGCTTGCTTCCTCTGACTTCCATGCTCAGCCCTTTCCCGCGTTCCTTATCGCCTTGTAGCCGAGCCCGCGCACCGTCACGATGCTGAAATCATCGTTGTCGCGGAAACGCTCGCGCAGGCGGTTAATATGTACGTCGACCGTTCGCGCCTCGCTCTCGCTGTCCATTGACCAGAACTCCTCCATGAGGTTCGCCCGCGTGAAGGTCTTGTTCGGGAACGACAGCAGCTTGAACAGTATCTGAAATTCCTTTTTCGGCAGCACCGTCACTTTCCCGTCCCTGACAACGGAAAAGCTGTCGTAAATAAGCTCCGTGCCGCCAACAGTGATCCGCTGCTCCTCGCTTATTTTGCTGCGCCGCAGCAGCGCCTTTATCCGCAGCAGCATTTCCACCTCGTCAACGGGCTTTACCATAAAGTCGTCCGTCCCCAGCGTGAACGCCTTTCTGACGTCCTCTGCGGAATCCCGCGCGGTTATCACAAGGACGGGCACCTCGCAGCCCGACGAGCGTATCTCCTTGAGAAATCCGTAGCCGTCCAGCACGGGCATCATCACGTCAAGAATTATGAGGTCGATATGCTCGTTATCGAGGACATTCAGCGCCTCCTCGCCGTTCGCGGCGGTAAAAGGCTGATAACCGTTCTTTTCGAGGGTGTATTCATAAAGGCGCCTGATATGCGCGTGGTCGTCTACAACAAGTATATTGAACATCTTTCAAAGGTCAGACTTCCCAGCTGCCGAGGTACTTTTCCTGCTCGGGGGTAAGCCTGTCTATCTCGATTCCCCATGCGGCAAGCTTGCGCAGGGCTACCTTCTTGTCCACCTCGGCGGGAACGTTAAGCGTCATATTGCCCTCGGAGGTGCCGAGTTTTCCCTTGTTCACCGCGATATAATGCGCCGACAACGCCTGTATCGCAAAGCTCATGTCCATTATCTCCGCAGGGTGTCCGTCGCCCGCCGCAAGGTTAACAAGCCTGCCCTCGGCGATAACGAAAACGGTGTTGCCGTTAGCGAGCTTGTAGCCCATGATATTGTTGCGCGCAAGGTAGCTTTCCTGCGCTATCTCGCGCAGCTTCGCCATGTTTACCTCAACATCAAAATGACCCGCGTTGCAGCAGATAGCGCCGTCCTTCATGTTGAGGAACGCTTCCTCGCCGATAACGTCCGCGCAGCCGGTAACGGTGACAAAGAAGTCGCCTATCCTCGCAGCCTCGCGCATGGGCATTACCTTGAACCCGTCCATAACGGCTTCCATTGCCTTTATGGGGTCAATTTCGGTGACGATAACATCCGCGCCGAGCCCCTTTGCGCGCATCGCAACGCCCTTGCCGCACCAGCCGTAGCCCGCGACAACGACGTTCTTCCCCGCAACGATAAGGTTAGTCGTGCGGTTGATACCGTCCCAAACCGACTGACCCGTGCCGTAGCGGTTGTCGAACAGGTGCTTGCAGTCCGCGTCGTTGACAAGAACCATCGGGAACTTCAGCGCGCCTGCCTTGTCCATTGCTTTGAGGCGGATTATGCCGGTGGTAGTTTCCTCGCAGCCGCCGATAACGTTCGGGATAAGGTCGGGGCGCTCGTTATGGATAAGGTGAACAAGGTCGCCGCCGTCGTCGATGATAATGTTCGGCGCAGCCTCGATAACGCGGGAGATGTGGCGGTGGTATTCCTCGTCGGTAGCGTCATGCCATGCGAAAACATTCAGCCCGTCATGCACCAGCGCCGCCGCAACGTCGTCCTGTGTGGACAGCGGGTTGCTTCCCGTTACATACATCTCGGCGCCGCCCGCCGCCAGTACCTTGCAGAGATACGCAGTCTTTGCCTCAAGGTGGACAGACAGCGCGACCTTCATTCCCGCGAAGGGCTTTTCCTGCGCGAACTCCTTTTCTATTCCGTTGAGCAGCGGCATATTCCGCTTTACCCACGCGATCTTGCGCGCGCCGCTCTCCCAGAGGTTTTCATCTCTTATTTCACTTGCCATGGTTTTGTTTTCTCCTTTATTTTGAATTATTGATGTACTGTTAAGGCTCCCTAAAGCCTGCCGCCGCGTTTTCCGAAACTTTCAGATATTTTCCGCGAGAAGCCCGCAGGCTATCCTCACGCCCGAATTACCCGCAGGCTGCGTCATGAAATCGTCCGACATTCTATGTACCACGATAGGTTTACCCGAAACGCCGGAAACGTCCGTCCGCTTCGTGAAAACCTGTGACGAAGCCCTGCCGCTCTCGTCGGAGAGAAGCGGCGGAAGATCTCCCGCGTGATACGGGTGCCGCCCGCACTGCATATCCTCGCTGCAAACGCTGAAATGCTTTCCCGCAGCGGCAAAGGGCTCCGCCCCCGTCACCGCGCCGCACGCCAGCCCATCGTGGATATGAAACCCAAGCACCGTATCCGGCGGCAGCCCCTCAAGCTCGAACACCGCGTACATTCCCTCCGAAAGCCAGTACAGCTTCGCCGTACCCTTTACGTCGGGATAAGCCGCGCTGCCGCGTATCTGCGCGATAAGCGCGGGGCGATCCTGCTCAATAAATGCGAATTTCCCAATTTCCTGCATATACAACACCTCACTTCGGTTAAGTATATGCACATTGCTTGTCTGTTTTTACTGCCCTGTCTTTTTTCTTATGAAAAGAATACCGAGCGTATCCTCGCCGCAGTGACACGCGACTGTGCAGCCCGCGTCGGTCACGGCTATCTCCTTGAAGCTGCGGTATTTCTTTATCTCCGCCGCCGTAAGGTCGGTGTTCTCGCGGGAGGTCGTATGCGTTATGAAAATGAGGTCGTCCTCGGGCTCTACGGAGGTCAGCCTGTCCTTAACATAGTCGCAAATCGTCTTTTCTATGCTGCCGCGGTATTTCTTGGTCACCTTCATCTTGCCGTCGATAACGTCAATGCAGGGCTTTAATTTAAGCAGATTTGCCCCCAGCGCGGCAATGGTGGAGCAGCGGCCGCCCTTGTGGAGGTATTCCACATTAGCGACAAAGAAGCTCGCGTCAACGCGGGGGATAATGTCGGCAAGCCTTCCGCATATCTCGTCGGCGGAAAGCCCCTCTGCAGCAAGCTTCGCCGCGGACACCGCGACAAGCCCCTCGCCCGTGGAAAGGTTCCTCGAATCCACCACGCGGACATTCGGAAATTCCTCGGCGGCAATGCAGGCGTTCTGATAGCAGCTCGAAAATTCCGCGCTTATCGTGATGATAATAAGCTCGTCATAGCCGACAAGCTGCTCCTCAAAAAATCTCGTAAAATCGTCGACGTTTACCGCGCTTGTCGAGCAGAGCTTCCCCGTCGAGCGGTAATGCGAGAAAACGTCCTTCTGCGAAATCTCAACGCCGTCCTTGAGCGTCATATCTCCCTTTGTCACATACAGCGGGACAACGCTGATGTCATACCTTTTTTTGAGCTCCTCCGAAAGGTCGCAAACGCTGTCCGCACAAATCTTAACCCTTGCCATAACGATACTCCCTTTACAAATAATATCTCACGCCTGCGCGGAAAGCGAGTCCAGCAGCCTTTCGAGCTGTTCCTCAAGACAGCTGTGGAACAGCGTGAACAGAATGTCCGCGCTTCCGAGCAGGAAAACGTTCTTGTTATTTATTGCCGCAAGCGCGGGGACGTATGAATAAATATACCCCTTGAACCATTCCGCGTCGTATGCGGGAACGCTCCGCCCCTGCTTGACCATGCGGCGTATATCCTCAAAGTCGTCCGTGATGACGTTCTCGTAATTCGCCGCGCCCTTTGCGGTCACCATGTCAAACACCGTGCGTATCTGCTTATCGGTGAGCGTTCCGCCCTTTGTTCTGACGTTTTTCAGCTCGGGCAGCCTTACCGCGAAGGAATAAACCATCAGCGACAGCACGCGCTCGTACTCGGGGGAGTTCATCTCCTTGCAGCGCTCCTTGTCGAGCTTTATCCCCGTGTTGAAAAGGCAGGTCGTGTTTGTGACATCGTTGAGCGAGATCCTGAAGATATCCTTTATGTTGATGTTGTAGAAATCCTTGTCCGCGATCATGTAGATATACTTGACGGCGTTAAACAGGGACACGCCCGCTTTGACGACTGTTTCCGAAAGCAGGGTGAACGCAGTGCGCTCGCTGATAAATTCCATTTATTTCACCTCGGCGGA